>JAJPZH010000117.1 GCA_021204515.1 Alistipes sp.
ATGATACATATACATTTCTCGTATTGTCGGGAAGCGGACTCCTTTGCTGACCATTGCTTTGATCTGTGCGTTGCGAGGCAGCAGGAACGACAGGCCGCCCTGCGGAATCCACTCGGTGCCTGCATGCGAATGGTGATCAAGGCGTAGTCCGGCATCGAGCGTCAGCCAGTGCGTCAGGCTCTGGCGGAAATCGACGTATCCGGCCACTTCGTCCATCGTCTTATCGGCCGTGGTCTTGTCCGGGTCACCATTGAGGTAGCGGTTCCATGCCTTACCTCCGAAATGCTGGTAATCGACGCCCACGGTCACGCGGTTACCCGTGAAGAGCGACGCGCTCTGATACCACGATACGCCCAGCATCTTGTCGCGGGAATTGAACCGGTAATCGAGCGGTTCCGCACCGGGCGAATAGCCGTCGTTGATCTTGTGGCGGCCCCAGTTGTAGAAAAAACTCAAGGCTCTGGAGGTCTTTCCGTAGTCGTTGCGCAGTGCGAACGAGGTCATGCCGCGGGTGATGCGCTGCTTGTTGTCGAGGATGGGCGCCGACACAGTTCCCGGATTCTGGGCGTTGAAATGCGTGACGTTCACGTCGGCGTAAACATCCCATTCGTCGGTAATCTGGTAGCCTAACTTGGCGTAGCCGCCGTATTGTTCGAAGCCCATGTCCTTTCGGTGTCCGTCGGTGCGGTTATACGACCCGGTGACCGTGCTGGTGAAACGCCCGCATTTCATCTGGTTCGTGGCTTCCGTTTCCAGCGTGTTGTAGGAACCGTATCCGGCGTGGATATTGGTTTTCACGCCGTCTTCGGCCATCTTGCGTGTCACGATGTTGATCACACCGCCCATGGCGTTCGATCCGTACAGCACCGAGGCGGGTCCGCGAACGACCTCGACGCGGTCGGCCAGCATCGACTGGTAGGCGTCGGCTATGGGATGTCCCATCAGCCCCATGTACTGCGGGTGGCCGTCGATAAGTACCAACAGCCCCGTCGTGGGACCTCCTCCGATGCCGCGCAGCGACATCTGTCCCGCAGCACCACCTGAAACACCGTAGCCCATGATGCCGCGTCCGGTGACGAACAATCCCGGAACCTGCTCGGTCAGCGTAGGCAGGAGCGACGGCTGAAAGCCCTCCTCGATCTTCTGCCGGTCGATGACGGAGATGGTCATCGGCAGATGCCGGATGTCGGTTTCATGGCGTGTTCCCGTAACCACGACCTTGCCGATCGGATAGATTTTCTCCTTGCGCAGCGTGTCTGCATTTTGGGAGTGTACGGCGCACACAGGGGCAATGCCACCGAAAAGCAGCATAAAAATCAGTTTAGATTTCATTTTCTTGCATTTTATATTAGATAATGAATTATCCGATAAGCAGGAGGCTTGCCGCCGCACAGGGTGATTTCGGAACACATTTTTCAGCACTCACCAATTCTCATTCCAAATTCACGGATAAAATGAACAATTCCCCCGAAACGAGTTTCGGCGCGTTTCTTGTTCGAAGCGGGATAAACGCTTAATATGGAAAATAGCCGGCAACAGATTCCGTCACGAATTCGGCAGTATCTGCACGAAGCCGTCGGGCGCATGCACCCTTCCATTTCGTTCATATCCTGCATCGGTATCCTGTTGGCTTACCTCACGGGGGTCTATGTGACGGGGCCGCTGCACGAGGCATCGCGTTGGCTGGGGGCCATGCTGGCCTGCACGTCGGTCGTGGTTGTCCTGCAGTCGCAGAGTTACCGGGAGTCGCTGCACGCCGGATGGATGCGGGTTCTCGGCACGTTACTCGGGGCACTCATTGCTTATATATATCTCAGTATATGGCCCTTCTCGATCGCAGGGATGCTCGTGTCGGTCTTTGTGCTGGAGATGCTCTGCATGCTGCTCGGGATTTACAAGAACGACCGCATCGCCACCATCACACTGCTGATTATCCTGCTCGTTTCGCAGATGACGCCCCACATTTCTCCGGCGGAAAACTGCCTGCTGCGCTTCTTCGAATCGGTCGTGGGTGTCGGGGTGGGCATTGCGCTGGTCTGGCTGCTCGAACACTGGAATGCGTGGTACAAGTCGCACAAAACACCGGGCACTCCGCCCGGAGAGAAAGTGAACATGGATACGATGCCCCTGCGCTGGGGACATTTCCGGGTGCTTATCGTCGCTTCGCTCGGGCAGGTGACCGGAGCCGGACTGGCGACGCTGGTCGGCGTCATCCTGCCGATGATCCAACTGTTCCGCCACCCCGAACTGACCTCCTTTCAGCAGGGAGCTGTTGCCGCAACAAGCCTTGTAGGCATTATGATCGGGTCGATGCTTTTCGGGGCGTGGAGCGACAAGCGCGGCTACCTGTTCTTCTTTCGCTTTTGCCCGGCTCTGATCCTTGCCGCGTCGCTGTTCGCCTATTTCAGCGACAATCTTTTCGGACTGGTTACGGGACTGTTCTTCATGGGGCTGGGCATCGGGGGCGGTTACAGCCTCGATTCGGACTACATCTCCGAAATCATGCCCCAGCGCTGGAAACTGCTGATGGTCGGCGTGGCGAAAGCCGCCTCGTCGCTGGGCAACATCCTAGTGGCGGGCGTTTGCTTCTTCCTGCTCCGTGCGTGGAACGATCCGCACGACTGGAACCGCCTGCTGTTGCTCATCGGAGCCATGGCGGTCATCATGCTGCTCTGCCGCATCCGTTTCGAACAAAGTCCCGGATGGCTGATTGCCCATGAACGGGGGCCGGAAGCCGAAAAAGCCGTACGCTACTTTCTGGGGCCCGACGTAGAGATCGGCGAAATCCGCAACCGGCCGAAAAAAACGGAGATGCCGAAGGTGGCGTGGAGCGACCTGTTCAAACACGGACAGATCAAAAAGGTGATTTTCAGCGGTGTCCCATGGGCCTGCGAGGGGCTGGGCGTCTATGGCATCGGAGTTTTCCTGCCCGTACTGGTCATGGCGCTGGGGATGGAATCGGGCTCCGAATCGGCCTTTTCCAGAATTACCGATTCGGTCCGGCTGACTACATACATCAATCTCTTCATCCTGCCCGGATTCGTATTGGGACTGGCGCTTGTCAACCGTTGGTATCATGTGCGGACGCAAACATGGGGATTCATCCTCTGCGCCGTGGGCATGGCTATCCTGCTGGCGGCCTACCAACTCCACTGGCCGACATGGATTGCCGTGGCCGGGTTCATGCTCTTCGAACTGTTTCTCAATGCCGGCCCACACCTGATGACCTTTATCATCCCACCGCAAATCTACTCCGTAGCCGAACGCGGATCGGGGGCGGGACTGGCTGCAGCTTTCGGCAAGTTAGGGGCCGTTGCAGGCGTCGTCTTTATTCCGGTACTGCTCAAATGGGGAGGTGCGGGATTGGTGTTGGGAGTAACGATCGGCGTCCAGTTGCTCGGAGCACTGGTCACAGCCACCGTGGGCCGGGAGGTACTTCCCGACAAGGGCCGGACGGTTCGCCCGGAAATCCGCCGCGACTGACCGTCAAAGGACGCACGTTTCCCTGAGCGCGCGTTTCAGCCGCAGTTCGGCGGGCTGTTCGAGACCGCAGTCTTCAAGCAGCGCCAAATCGCCGAAGATGTGCTGCGTACTGCCGTCGGCGACAATTTTGCCGTCCTTCATGACGATCGTACGGTCGCAGAGGTCGAGCACCATTTCCATGTCGTGCGTGGCGATAAGCGTCGTGTGACGGAAGCGGCGAATCAGGTCGATGATCTGCCGCCGGGCCCGGGGATCGAGGTTCGAAGTAGGTTCGTCCATGACAAGGATCGATGGTTCCATTGAAAGTACCGTCGCGATGGCGACACGTTTTTTCTGGCCGCCGGAGAGTTGAAATGGAGACGATTTACGCAGGTGCAACGCACCGACGGCTTCGAGGGCATCCACGACGCGGCGTTCGATCTCGGCGGGTTCGAGGTGCATGTTCGACGGCCCGAAGGCTACGTCCTCCTCGACGGTGGGCATGAAGAGCTGGTTGTCGGAGTCCTGAAAGACGAACCCCACCGACTGCCGTACCAGCGACAGCGTCCTGCGTGTGAGCGTGATCCCGCCCATCACCACTTCGCCCTGCGAAGGCATCAGCAACCCGTCGGTATGCAACAACAAGGTCGATTTCCCGGCCCCGTTGGCCCCCACGAGAGCGACCTTTTCTCCGTGTGTGACCCGGAACGATACACCCCGGAGCGCTTCGTAACCATTGGGGTAACGGTAATGTACATCGTCGAACAACAGATAATGGTGACTCATCGGATCAGGGTTGAAAGGGTTTCGACCGGATGATACAGGCGCAGCAGGACGAGCACCAAGCACCATGCGGCAAGGAACAGGGTATCGCGCATTTTCCATGCCGGAGATTCGAAACCGTCCGCCGGAATGCGTCCCGTGAACCCGCGCGCCAGCATGGCCCAACTGATCAGTTCGGCCCGCTCGAAGGTGCGGATCAGCAGTTGCCCGACGAGCGTTGCCCAAACCTTCAGCGGATAAGACCTGCGGCCGAAGCTCCTTGCGTCGCGGGCGCGCTGCATTGCCAGTGCCTCCTCGATCAGCACGTAAAGGTAGCGGTAAACAAAAAGCAGTTGCGTGGTGAAAACCAACGGCAGCCCCAGCCGCTGCATACTCCGGCAAAGACGATAATAGCCCGTACTGTTAATGAGGATGAACAGCACCTGTACCGACAGCAGACCGCGCAGAATGATCGAGAGGAATGAAATCCAACCTCCGGTGACGACCAGCGCCCCGATCTGAAAAACCGGCTCCCGGTCGTAAAAGAGGTTGAACACGCCGATAAAGGCGACGAACGGCAGCACGATGAGCGAGCGGCGGAAAACCGTTCCGAAATTCAGCCCGCCCATTGCGGCCGTGACGATCGGAAAAACAGCGAACAGCAACAATTCCGAGAGCCGCGGAAGGGGCACGGAGAGCATTGTCACCAAAAACACTACCGTAACGAGGAGTTTGGCGCGGGCATCCAGAGAATGGAGCGGACTCCGCATGCGCGCGGTCCGCTCCATTGCATCCAGCTCACAGAGCACATGCTGCAGTCTGTTTTTCATCCCTGTTTCACTTTGGCGCGAAACAGGCGGGAAGCCCCGAACACGACCAGCAGGATAGCCCCGCATCCTACAATTCCGGCAAACGACGTATTGTAATCGGGAATCACGGCGGTCTTCTCCTGAACCGAGGCCGCCGTGCGGTGTAGTCCGTCCGTCGCGGCTTCGAGTTCGGTCTGCCCCGTGACCTTTCCGATCGACCACTCCAGCCCGTCGGGATTCGACGAGGCGACCCATGAGAATGATCCGCCGATCAGCAGCGCCGCCAACGCAATCGCTGCGAGGGCCTTGCCGAATTTCCGTTTCCCGGCGGGCTTCCGTCTCCGAATGCCGAACAGCAGTTCGGGCTTATACCGCTGCACGACATAAATCACCGCTGCCGTGGCCAGTCCTTCGCCGATACCGATGAACAGATGGATCGGGAGCATGAACAGCAGAAACTGCCCCATTGGCAGCGCGGTGATGCCCGATGCCTCGGTCTCGACGGTCACGGCCAGCGCACCCAGTTCCAGCCCGACTACCGATGCGAGCATCGATGCGGCGAGAATCCGCCCCGGCGAGGCTTCGGGCTTCATCATCGGTCTGAAGATCAGCGGATAGGCTACCAGACAGGAGAATACGGCCATGTTGAGAATATTGGCCCCAAGGGCCATGAACCCGCCGTCGGCGAAAGCAAGGCACTGGATCACCAGCACCGAAGCAAGCGTGATCAGTGCCGCCCACGGTCCCAGTATCGCCGAGAGCAGGATGCCCCCTACCATGTGGCCGCTGGAGCCGGTTCCGGGAATCGAAAAGTTGATCATCTGGGCCGCGAAAACGAAGGCGCCCATGACACCCATCAACGGAACGATGTGCTCGGAGCTTCCGCCCGTTTCGAGACGGTCGTTTTTCCCGTGTTTCACTTTCCAGACCGCCACTCCTAGGAGGGCCAGCGATACGGCTCCCGTTACGGCGAATACCGGCGGGGACACCAGTGCGTCGGACATGTGCATAGACTGTCGTTTTTAACGTTCGTTACTTCTTTTTCGCCCCGGCTGCTGCATGGCCAGGTGTTTCTTGTTTTCGGGATTCCAGTTCGAATGGTCGGGTTTCTCCTCGTCGTCGAACTTGATGAGCGGCAGCAGGAACAGCCACGTCACAATGCAGAACGGGCCTGTCAGGGTGGCGATCCCCACAGGCGCCATCAGTATGTACATGCCCGCCTGAATAAACACGGTGACAAGGATGCCCAAGACAGCCCACAATGCCGAACGGAAATTCGGTTTGTAGAATACTGTTGCCAGCGCGATAGCGGTCAGGACGGGACTGTATCCGTAAAGTCCGTCCGAAATATCCGATCCCGAGGCTTTCAGGACAATGACCACGAGCAGTGCCAGCGCCGAGCCGATCGCTGCCCACAGCGCCGCCCAACGACTGCATAGAAACAGCCCCACGAGAAAACAGACGCCTGTCACCCATGAGTTGATCAGGAAGACCTGCCCAATGCCCTTAAGCCAGTAAACCACGAGATCGACGAAACGGATGCTTTCGAACGACGAGAAGGCTGCCGGAAGTGCCGGGTCGGCCATGTGAGTCGTCGGCAGTCCGTGCATGGCGCGTGCCGCCAGCAGGAACATCCACGTACAGAAGACGAACGGAAAGGTGAACGAGTTGACTTTCCATGGCGCCATCACGTTGTTGAACCCCGCGCGTACCCACGTGGTGAGCGCCGCGCAGAGGACCAGCGCCAACCACATCCAGACCGTGTTGCCCATGAACGTCGGAAATGCGCAGCCCACCAGTACGCCGTTGAAGCCCCAAAGCCCCTGCTCGCCGTCCTTGGCGGGAAATCCGAGGATGTAGCCTGTTACCGTCGAGACGATCACGCCCAGCAGAGCGCCCCAGGCGACGAGCCCCTGACCTTCGAGGTATGCGCCCCAGAAAATGCCGACCATGAACAGCAGCCCGGTCCATGCGCTGTTTTGGAACATCACCTGTCCCGTGCCGCGCAGCAGGATTTTGATAAAGTCGAAGGAACCGCCGGTTCCTCCCGCTTGAGCGATTGTATTTGCCATACTCTCAATGTTTAACTATTAATAGGACTCCTACCGCCACGGAAATTCCTCGGGCAAAGGCTTGCCCTTGACTTCCTGTCGTACGGAGGAGCAGAATTCACGGATGAGTTTCTTCACCGGGCCGGTCTCCTCACCGAGAACCTTGTAGAGCAGCCCCGCATTGTTCGGCAGGCGCGTAATGCCGACCGCCAGCCGACGCTCGCGGTCGATGAAGGCCGGTGTCCGTTCGTAGATATGGTCGGCATGTTCCGAAGGCGTCAGCACGATCACATTGGCGAAAACATCGTAGCCGTTCATCGCGCCCAGCGATCCCGGCGGGTATGCCTCGGGACGGATGATGAATTTTTCGCGGAACAACTGTTCCCCGTCGGGACGTTCGGCATGGGAACAGACCGATAGAATGTCGTATTGGAAGGTTTCGCCCTTGTCGAAATGCTTCCGGCCGCTCATGTAGACCTCCGAATAAAAAAGCGTGGCCGACGGTGCAACCCGTATCGCCGTGTCAGCGATGAACCGGGTGTGGCGGCACGGGATGGTCGGCTCGGGCAGGTATTCCAGATAGGCATTCTTTTCGAGTTCGAAGACCTGTTTCAATCCCGAATAATTATAGCGCATCTCGGCCAGCTTGGTCGCCGCGCCGGTCGAGATATGGGCATAGGCTCCTTCGCGGACGACGAAATGCTGTTCATAGCGATCGCCGTCCACGTTGGAGCCTCCCGAGGATAGGATGTAAACGCACGGCATCTCGGGCATGCCTTCATCGAAATAGAGTTCCTGCTGGACGATCAGCGGCGCGTGTCGGTCAAGGTCGCGCATGATCGACCTGCCGTCGTCGTCGAGTTCGAATCCCAGAAAAAGATACCCCATCTTACCCGGCGTACCGACGGGCATCGCCTTCGGTTCTTCGAGATAGGGACTCATCTCTTTGGCTGTTGCAAAATTCATTGTACGGTGCTGCTTACGGGTTCCGAAACTTCCTGTTTGTTTTTGTCGATGTCGAAAAGCGCCATCTTGCGGATCAGGGCGACCAGCTCGTCGATCCCCGCACCCGTCATGCAGTTGGTGAATACGAACGGCTTGCCCGGACGCATCAGCTCGGAATCGCGCCGCATCACTTCGAGGTCGGCACGGACATAAGGAGCCAGATCGGTCTTGTTGATGACCAGAATATCGGACTGGGAGATGCCCGGCCCGTCCTTGCGTGGAATCTTGTCGCCCGCGGCCACGTCGATCACGTAGATGAAAAAATCCACCAGCGCGGGGCTGAACGTGAGGGTGAGGTTGTCCCCGCCCGACTCGATCAGCACCACGTCGCCGTCGGGGAAACGGGCCTCCATCTCCTCGACAGCCGCAATGTTCATCGAGGGGTCCTCGCGTACGGCCGTATGGGGGCACGCGCCGGTTTCCACGCCGATGATGCGCTCCTCGACCAGCACGCCTTTCAGCATTTTGCGCACATGCTTGGCGTCTTCCGTGGTCACAACGTCGTTGGTGATGACCAGCACTTTGTAACCCATGTCCAAAAGACGTGGGGTGATCACTTCAATCAGCGCTGTTTTGCCGGAGCCTACGGGGCCGCCAATTCCGATTCTGCAAGTTGTATTATTGCTCATAATGTATTCGTTGTTTTTTACGGATTAATTCATAAACATGCGTTTGGTCCCTTTTTCATGGAGCGAGGCAAGGATGTCGATCTGCGGCACGAAGGTATACATGTCGTCGAAATCCATATCGCTCGCCTTGTCGTAGAACGCATCCAGATTTTCTGCCGACCGGAAAAGGATGCGCTGCGTATCGTAATGGGACACGCGCACGCAGCGCAGAGCCGCGCTCACGACCATGTTAACAACACCGTACTGATGGGAACAGAAAAGCTCCTTTTCCGAAATGCCGCAGGCGGCGAAAACGATACCCTGCGCCACGGGATACGTCCCCGGCGTATGTTCGACGGCAATGTCACCGAGCCACAGTGCGACGGTTTCGTCGGGGAAGATGTGTTTCGACAGTTCGGCCAGTTTCTTGCCCATGCGCCGGGTCATCAGACGCGCTTCGGCGTTCATCTTGCAGAGGATCGCCTGCCGGTCGGCGTTGAGAATACCCTCGTAGTAACCGAGCCGGTAACTGCGGAAGGCGTGCAGGGCCGCGACGCCGTCGGTAAAGGCGGCCTGCCGGGCAATGTCCTGCGTATATTTTTCGAGCGTCGCGGCATCGTGCACCAATCCCTCCTCGGCGGCTGTTTCCAGTCCGTTGGAGAAGGAGAAGGTTCCCACCGGGAAGGCCGAGTCGGTGAATTCGAGCAGCCGCATGACGGTTGTTGCATTATAGGACATGAGGAGCGGTTTAATGCGCGTGTGCGTGTTCATAATGGTGATGCACGTCGCTGTCGGGGCCCGTGCCGCCGAACAGACGCCGGATTTCGTGGGGCGCCAGATAGGGAATGACCTCCGACCCGGGCTGGAACGAGTAGGTCACATTCTCGATGTGATGCGTACGCATAACGCTATCCATTACCTTCTTGTCCACCGTCAGCGGAACGTATACCTTTGTTCCCTTCACCACGGCCGGCCAATGCTGGTTGCCGATGGCATGACCGAGTTCCACCGAAATATGGATGATCGTTTCGGGTTTCTCGCGGGCCAGTGCCGAGAGGTCTGCGACCAGCACGTCGTTGAGCTGGATGCGGATAGCCACGATCTTATGTTGTTCGGGCAGGTATTCGATAATATCGCCGTCGAGCATCTGCGAATGGCGTTTCAGGGCCACGGCATATTCGTTCGCATGATCGCTGCTGACCACGAAGCGGCTTTTCTGGGCCGTCCACTGATCGAGGTCGATGTATTCGATTTCAGCGTCCTGCGATTTCTTCACCCATTCGGGAGCTTGGAGATTACCTATGATTTCCGTATATATTTTCATCGGATTATTTTTTAGTTGGTTTTTAATTTCCGGGGGCATGCCGTATGGCGTGCTCCCGGAAAAAAGTCAGGACTATGAGAACCAGAGCAACTGGCTCAAGGGGAATTTCTCGGCCGGTTTGACGTAGGCCCGCACGTCGTTCACGAGCACGTCGAAGGTCTCGGGGTTGACGTCGATCTTCGGCACACCGCCGTTGCGCACCATGTCGTATTTGGTGAGCTGGCGCGTGCGGCGCACGGGCTGCACCATGCGTTTTAGGCAGAGCCGGTCCTTGATGCCGTTCTGGAACGCGGCATTCGAAACGAACGACAGGCAGCTTTCGGGCATTGCCTTGCCGAAACCACCGTACATCGGACGGTAGTAGCACGGCTGCGGCGTCGGGAGCGATGCGTTGGGATCGCCCATATTCGCCCAGTTGATCATGCCGCCCTTGATGACCAGCTTCGGTTTGGCGCCGAAGAACTGCGGCTCCCAGAGCACGAGGTCGGCGCACTTGCCCTTCTCGACCGACCCGAGGTAGTCGGAGACACCGAACGTGATGGCCGGGTTGATCGTGATCTTGGCGATATAGCGCAGCACGCGGAAGTTGTCGTTGCCGTCCGAATCCTCGGCGAGTTTGCCGCAGGCGTCCTTCATGAACGACGCCATCTGGAACGTGCGCATGAACGATTCGCCGATACGGCCCATGGCCTGCGAGTCGGACGACACCATCGACAGCACACCCAAGTCGTGGAGCACGTTCTCCGCCGCCTGCGTCTCGGGGCGCACACGGCTCT
>JAJPZH010000010.1 GCA_021204515.1 Alistipes sp.
CTCGGAGGGGGAGTGCGCGCTGTCCCTGGAACGACTGCGTTCCGGTTAGAACTGCTGTCCCATTACGAAGTGGAACTGGCTTCCGCTCTTGCCGCTCTGACCTGCCGGGGAGTCGAAACCGTAACCCCAGTCGATACCCAGCATACCCACTATGGGCAGATAGAACCGGACGCCGAAACCGGCCGAACGCTTGATCTTGAAAGGCGAGAATTTCTTCCACGATTCGAATGCGTTACCGCCTTCGAGAAATCCCAGCACATAGATCTGCGACGAAGGTTCCAGAATGACGGGGTAGCGGATCTCGGCCGTGTATTTGTTGTAGGCCACCGAATAATCGCTCGTGGGATCGAGGGCGCCGTCTTCGTAACCGCGCATCGAGATAATGTCGATACCGTATATATTGTATCCCGATATGCCGTCGCCGCCGACTTCGAAGCGTTCGAAAGGCGAAACCTTATATTTGTTGTAGTTGCCGAGGTAACCCATTTCGGCCTTGAGCATCAGCACGAGATTCGAGTTCTTGGTCAGCGCTTGGAACCACTGCGCCTTGAACTGCCATTTGTGGAATTCGACCCAGCGGTAACGTTCCTGATTGGCTTTGTCCGCTACGTTGCTGTCCGTGCTGTTGGCCAGCTCTGCCAGCTTCTTGTAGTCTTTGCCGTCCCAGAGCGAGTAGGGGGGCGTGAACTCCACCGATGCGCTGAACTCCGAACCGCGGCGCGGATAGATCGGCTGATCCACCGAGTTGCGGGCGAAGACGAATTTGAGCGAAAGAAGGTTGGCGGCGCCGTTGGTCATGCCGAACGTATTCCAGTTTTTGAGCGAGAAGCGTTTGTAGCTTGCCTCGCCGTAAAGCGTGAAGTAGGGGTCGGGCCAGTTGAGTCGTTTACCGAGACCTGCCGCCAGACCGTACGTCCGGAAATACTGCGTACTCTTCTGCCATGCGTAATAGGCGTCGTTCTGCTCGGAGAAGTGGGCCGAAATGGTGAACGAATTGGGTTTCTTGCCGCCCAGCCACGGGTCGGTGAAACTCAGGGCGAACGCCTTGTAATAAGTACCGTTGGTCTGCGCCGACAGCGACAGCCGCTGGTTCTGGCCCATCGGGTAGGGGCGCCATGCGCCCTTCTTGAAGAAATTCTTGATCGAAAGGTTGTTGAGCGTGATGCCCACCGAACCGACGAGCGTTCCCGAACCCCAGCCGCCGGCGATGTTGAACTGGTCGGAAGCCTGTTCTTCGAGCGGCCAGTTTACGTTCACCAACTCGTTCGAGACGGGTTTGATGTCGGGCATGATCGCTTCGGGGTTGAAGTGGCCCAGCGAGCCGAGCGTACGGATGGTCTGCATGAGCAGCGAACGGTCGTAAAGCTCGCCCGGACGGGTGTAAAGTTCGCGGCGGATCACTTCGTCGTCCACGCGCTGGTTGCCCGTGATGCCGACTTCGTTGATGGTGAACTGCTTGCCTTCGAACACCTTGACCTCGATGTCGATCGAGTCGGCGCCGATGATGGTCTCGGCGGGTTCGATCTGCGACATCAGGTAACCTTTGTTCTGGTAGAGCGACGATACGGACATCGCTTCGGGATCGGTCTCCTTGCCTATGCCCAGACGTTTGTGCATCGACTTCTTGTCGTACGTGTCGCCTTTGTTCACGCCGAACATGCGCTGCAGGTCGTCGGTTTCGTACACCGAGTTGCCGACCCACGACACGTTGCGGATGTAGTATTTGTTGCCTTCCGAAATATCGAGGTCGATGGCCAGTCGCTTGTCGCTGATCGGATAGATCGAGTCGCTGACGATCGTGGCGTTGCGGTAGCCTTTCGAGTTGTAGAAGTCGATCAGCAGGTCCTTGTCGTTCTCGTAGTCGCTCTCGTTGAGTTTGGTGCCGCGGAAGAAGTTGATGCTCTTCTGGTGCGTCTTCTTGAAGGTCCGGCGCAGACGCTTGTCCTTGAACTGTTCGTTGCCCGTGAAGTTGATCTTGCCGATCTTGACTTTGTGCTTGCGGTCGATCAGGAATGTCACGTTGACCATCTGCGGACGCAGCGTATCGTTGGTGATGCGCGTCGAGACCTCCGTATTGCGGAAGCCCTTCTCGGACCAGTAAGCCTTGATGAGTTTCTGGTTCTTGTCGATGACGTAATCCGAAAGCTCGCTGCCGCGTTTGAGCTTGAGCTTTTCGAGCAGGTCTTTCTTCTTGCCTTTCGAGATTCCCTCGAAGTCCCAGTTGTTGACGCGCGGCCGCTCCTTGAGGAATACCTCCAGATCGAGGCTGTCGCCCTCGATTTCGGCTCCGATCTTCACGTCCGAGAAGAACCGCTGGCTCCACAGACGCGAAATGGCGTTTGCGATGAAGTTGCTCGGCAGGTAAATCGAATCGCCGGGGATCAGACCGGCCGAAGACTTGAGAATGTCGGGGTTGAGGTACTGCACCCCGTGAATATTGACGTCGCGGATGTAATAGAGTTTCTGCGCGCCGTCCTGCCGCAATATGGGAGCGTCTTCCGGGAATGCGGGCTTGCCCGAAGCCGCGGTGTCTGCAGGGTTCTGCTCTTGGGCGAATATATTCGTGCAGCACAGCACGAGGGCAGCGGCTGCCGTGAATATCTTACCGAAATAATTCATCTATCTAAATCTAATCTTTACTTCATCTATTTTACCAACCCGAAACGGCGGTCGCGCCGGGCGTATTCCTCCATTGCACGGTCGAACTCCTCCTCGGTGAAATCGGGCCACAGCACTTCCGGGAAGTAGAGTTCGGCGTAGGATGCCTGCCAGAGCAGGAAATTGCTGAGCCGGTGTTCGCCGCTCGTGCGGACGATCAGGTCCGGGTTGGGGTAGGGCGCCGTGTCGAGCGCCGCGCTGATCGTGCCCTCCGAAATCTCTTCCGGCGCCAGCTCTCCCGATGCGGCCCGTGCGGCGACGTGCCGTACGGCGCGGGTGATCTCGCTGCGCGAGGAGTAGTTGAGCGCCAGTATCAGCGTCAGGGTCTTACCTCCTGCGGTCCGCTGTTCGGCCTCGGCCAGATAGCGCTGCACCTTTTCCGAAAACCGCGTGCGGTCGCCGATCATGCGGATCTCCACCCCCTGACGGATCAGTTCGGGCGTTTCGTTGACCACGCTTTTGCAGAAAAGTTCCATCAGCGCATCGACCTCCTGCGCGGGACGTCCCCAGTTTTCGGTCGAGAACGCATAGAGCGTCAGGTACTTCACGCCCCAGCGTGCGGCAGCGCGCAGCGACGCCCGTACAGGTTCGACGCCGGCGACATGGCCTTCGTAACGCTCTTTGCCGCGCAACTCGGCCCAGCGGCCGTTGCCGTCCATGATGATGGCGACGTGTTGCGGTATGCGATTCTGCTCGCTCATATTAGGGCACAAATATAGGGAATAAAAATGAAAAATACCTATTAAATGAACAACTTTACACCGTTTTTGTGCAGGGCCTTAACTGCGGATGTCGATGCCCCACATCATTTTATTCCGTAACGTGTCGTAAAATGATATATTGTGCGGTACGGCCAAAAAAATCTTCTGTTCGGCGCGTTTTATGGTGAATGTCGCCTCCTGTCCGACGGCGTAGACGCGGTTGTCCAGAGTGACGAATGCGTCCGAGCGGCGCGTGTGTACGTGAAGCGTGATTACGGCGGTGTCGGGAATGACCACGGGGCGCATCGTCAGGTTGTGCGGCGCCAACGGCGAGATCACCAGACAGGCGCACGTCGGGGCTACGACCGGGCCGCCCGCGCTGAGCGAATAGGCCGTCGAGCCGGTCGGCGTCGAGAAGATGACGCCGTCGCCGTGGTAGGTGGCGACCATCTGGTCGTCCACGTAGGTCTCTACCGAGATCATGCCTGCGCCGTGGCGTTGTACGGTGAATTCGTTGAGCGCCAGCGTGGTGTCGGGCTGTTCGGCGTAGTCGCCCGTGACTTCGATCATCGAGCGAGCCTCGGTGGTGAGACGCCCCTCCGCGATCTCCTTGAAGATCAGGTTCAGACCTGCGCTCGGCGCGCTGGTCAGGAAGCCCAGATGCCCGGCGTTGATGCCCATGACGGGAATCGGCGCGCCGCAGAGGCGGTGCACGCCTTCGAGCAGCGTGCCGTCGCCGCCGTAGCAGACCATCACCGAATTGGCAGGCTGTTTGCCTATGCATTGTCCGTAGATATTTTCCGGCGGAATCCGGATGCCCGTAAACTCTTCGGCCAGAGGGGCAAATTCCTCATTGACGGCATAGTCGAACCCGAAAATGCGGAAGGCTTCGAATAACTGGCATATCTCCCCGGCGGTGTGAGGCAGCTGGCGGCGGGAAAAAAGTATGATTTTCATCGGCGGAGTTTCGAAAAAATAAGTAACTTTACCACGCCAAGACGATACAGGAAGCCGGTTCGGGCCTCGTCCGGATCGCCCGGCGCAACTTGGTTCAACATCGGGGACGGCGCAGTCCGCATTTCCGGCTTCGGCCGGCTGCGGCCGCAGACGGGTCCCGAATGCAAATATAGCGAATTTTATGACAAAGTTGAGTGTAAACATCAATAAGATTGCCGTGGTGCGCAATTCGCGCGGCGGAAATCTTCCCGACGTGGTCCGTGCGGCCCTCGATATCGAGCGTTTCGGCGCCGAAGGCATCACGGTCCATCCGCGTCCCGACGCCCGCCACATCCGTTACGACGACGTGCGGAACCTGAAGCGGGTACTTGCTACCGAATTCAATATCGAGGGCAATCCGATTCCGAGCTTCGTCGATCTGGTGCTGGAGGTCGTGCCGACGCAGGTGACCCTCGTGCCCGACGCCCACGACGCCATTACGTCGAACGCCGGGTGGGACACGCTCGCCAACCGCGGATTCCTGACCGAAGTCACGGCACGGTTCCATGAGAAAGGCATTCGGGTTTCGGTTTTCGTCGATCCCGACCCGGCGATGGTCGCCGGAGCGAAGGCGTGCGGCGCCGACCGGGTGGAACTCTATACCGAGGCTTATGCCTGCGAATATTCCGCCGGCGCCGAAGCCGCGCTGGCGCCCTATCTCGCCGCGGCCGAGGAGGCCCGCCGTCAGGGACTCGGCCTGAATGCCGGACACGACCTCAATCTGGAAAACCTGCGCTTTTTCGTCAGCCGCATCCCGTGGACCGATGAGGTCTCGATCGGCCATGCGCTGATCTGCGACGCACTCTATTACGGTTTGGAAAATACCGTCCAGCTTTACAAACGCGAACTCAGATAATAGAAATGATAAAAAGAAGCCGACCATGAAAAAAATCGTTCTCCTTGCCGCGGCGCTTCTCGTTGCTGCCGCATCGTTCGCCCAGAGCGAATACAACTATCAGAAACGCAGTCTTTTCGAACAGCAGCCGATTCGCGGCAACGACATCGTTTTCCTCGGTAACAGCATTACCGACGGCGGCGAATGGGCCGAGTTGTTCAACAACCGCCATGTCAAGAACCGCGGCATCAGCGCCGACCGCTCCGGCTGGCTGCTCGACCGGCTCGATCCGATCATCAACGGCCATCCCAAAAAGCTGTTTCTGATGATCGGCACCAACGATCTGGCCGCCGGCATCGCACCCGAAGAGGTCGCCGCCAATGTCGAAAAACTGCTCGACCGCTTCGCCGAGGAGTCGCCGTGGACGAAGATCTACGTGCAGAGCATCCTTCCTGTAAACGGCACGGACACGAAGGCCAAACCCAAGAACCATTGGAAGAAAGGCGCCGAGATCATCGAGACCAACAAACTGCTCGAAGCGCTCTGCGAGGGGCGTAAGAACGTGATGTATATCGACGTCTATTCCGCGCTGGTCGATGAGAAGGGCATGCTCGACAAGCAGTACACCAACGACGGCCTGCATCTGATGGGCGAGGGCTATCTGGCGTGGAAGACGGTCATCGAAAAATTCGTGAGGTAGCCGCGTGCCGCTGTCGAATCCCATATTCCGACGAATCTCGCGTCTGGCCGAAGAGCAGGGCGTGAGGGCTTTCGTCGTAGGCGGTTACGTGCGCGATCATTTCCTGCGCCGCCCCTCGACCGATATCGACGTGGTGGTCGTGGGCAGCGGTATCGCACTGGCCGAAGCGCTGGGCCGCGAACTGCACGCCAAGGTCTCGGTATTCAAGACCTTCGGTACGGCCATGCTCCGCCACAAGGGTATCGAGGTCGAGTTCGTGGGCGCCCGCAGGGAGTCCTATACGCAGGATTCGCGCAAACCGCAGGTCGAGGCGGGAACCCTCGAAGACGACCAGCGCCGCCGCGACTTCACGATCAACGCCATGGCGTGGTCGCTCAACGCCGGTTCGTTCGGCGAACTGGTCGATCCGTTCGACGGCATGGACGACCTCGAAGAGTGCGTCATCCGTACGCCGTGCGATCCCGACATCACCTTCTCGGACGATCCGCTGCGCATGATGCGGGCCGTGCGTTTCGCGTCGCAGCTGGGTTTCACGATCGAAGGGGAGACCTTCGACGCCATCCGCCGCAACGCGCACCGTATCCGCATCGTATCGCGCGAACGTATCGCTACGGAACTCAACAAGATCGTCCTTTCGCCCGTGCCCTCGATGGGCTTCGAACTGCTGGAGCTGACGGGGCTTCTGGAGCTGATTTTCCCGGAGATGCACAACCTCAGGGGTGTCGAAAAGCGGGGTGCGCATGCCCATAAGGACAATTTTATCCATACGCTCAAGGTGCTGGACAACGTCGCCCGTCGCAGCGACGATCTGTGGCTGCGCTGGGCCGCCGTGCTGCACGACATCGCCAAGCCGCTGACGAAGGCGTACGACCCCAAGGTCGGCTGGACGTTCCACGGTCACGAGGTCCTCGGCTCGAAGATGATTCCGGCGATCTTCCGGCAGTTGAAACTGCCGCTCAACGAGCATATGAAATTCGTGCAGAAGCTGGTTTTCCTCCACCTGCGGCCGATCATCTTGTCCGAAGATATGGTGACCGACTCGGCCGTGCGGCGTCTGCTGTTCGAAGCGGGCGACGACGTGGAGCAGCTGATGATCCTGTGCGAAGCCGACATCACTTCGGGCATCGACGCCAAGGTCAAACGCTATCTGGCCAACTTCGAACTGGTGCGGCGTAAGATGAAGGATTTGGAGGAGCGCGACCGCATCCGCAATTTCCAGCCCCCGATCACGGGCGAGATCATTATGCAGACCTACGGCATCGGTCCCTGCCGCGCGATCGGCGACATCAAGGAGGTGATCAAGAACGCCATCCTCGACGGTGAAATCCCCAACGATTACGACGCGGCCTATGCCCTGATGGAACGGCTGGCGGCGGAAAAGGGATTGACGAAAGCCGCGGTTCAGAATCCATAGAAACGCCCCGGCCGTTTAGGACCGGATTTGCAAATAAAAAAAGGTTGGGCCTCGATGCTCAACCTTTTTTAATTCTTGCTTCCGCCTCCATCTGCGCCCGCGATTTCGATTTGGTGACCAGCCAGACCCCGACGAAGACGCACAGGGCCGCCGCGGCTTTGGTGAATCCGAACGTGTCGAGACCGATTGCTACCGTGAAGAGCACCGCTACGACGGGTTGTACGTAATTATACATCGACACAACTGTCGGCCGCAGGTAACGCTGGCCGATCGGAACCATGAAATAGGAAAGGAAGGTCGAACAGACGACTACATAGCCGATTCCGGCCCATGTCTCGGGTGCGAGCGCGGCGTAGTTTACGGCCGTGAGCGGCCGGTAATAGATCGCCACGGCGGCGACGGCCGCGAAGAGGAACATCCACTTCATGGTCGTCACGGGCGAATATTTTACGATTACGTTGCGGAAAGCGGTGAGGTAGGTGGCGTAGCTGACGGCGCTGACGACGCACAGCACGTCGCCCTTGACGCTGCTTGTGTGTCCTGTTCCGTGCCGGCTGACCAGAATCAGCAGCAGCGCTCCGGCGCAGCCGAGGAACACGCCGCCCGCCTTGAGCCATGTGATCGGTTCGCGCAGGAACAGCGTCGCCAATACCATCGTCAGTACGGGTACCACCGTAGCGATGATCGACGAGTCGATGGGCGAGGTGAGCGACAGTCCCCAGAGGAAAAGCATCTGATTGAGCTGAATACCGAACACCGAGGCGAACAGCAATAACAGGACATCGCGCCGCGCGACTTTCTCGCGGGGCAGGAAAAACGAAATGCCCCAGAACAGCAGGCAGGCTCCCAGCATGCGGTAGACGCTCAGTGCGAACGGACTGACCCCTCCGGGGTTGGTCTCCGACCACAGCACGCTCTTGCCGATCGGTGCGTTGAGGCCCCAGACGAGATTTGCGACCCAGAGAGCCGTGTGGCCTTTCAGTTTCCCTTTGTCCATGTCATTGCAGGATTGACGCGGCAAATATAGGTAAAATTTGGTGTAATAATTGCCCCTCGGTGTTTTCGTGAGCAAAACACGTTACAATATCGACTTGGTATTTGCCAACCTCTTTTTCGGAGCGAATTTTTCGTTCTATGTCTCCCTTACGCGCAATTATCTGGATTTTCAGCAGATATTCATGCTTCAGGTCCTTTCGGCGGCGGTATTCTTCATTCCCTTCGCGCTTTTCTCGAAGCAGTCGTTCCGCATCCGCTGGCGCGACGCGGGCAATATCCTGATCGTCACGATGCTGATCGTCTACGGCTGGATGTACATGCTGTTGTGGGGATCGTCCTATACCTCGCCCATCGACGCTTCGATCATTTCGACCCTCGGTCCCGCCGTGACGCTGATTATGGACCACCTGATGCATCCGCGCAAATACATCAGGGCGCGGGTCGTGGGCGTCGTCTGCGCCCTGATCGGAGCCGCCGTCCTGCTCTTCGACCACGGGTTCGTGCTCACCCACGGCAGCCGTGCCTACGGCAATGCGCTGGTGCTGGTGGCCGTGGTGGCGATCGCCATCAATACGGTGATTATCAAACCCCAGCTCGAACGGCTGGGGACGCTGGTGGTGATGGGGTGGTATTACATCATCGGACTGGCCGTGACGGCGCCTTTTTTCTGGAAATACATCGCCCATACGCAGTTCCTCAGACTGCCCTTTCAGGCGCAGGCCGAACTGGCGTATATCCTGATTCTGGGTACGGTCCTGCCCATGTACCTGCTGTACCGGGGTACGGAGAAACTCACCTCGGTCCATACGGCGCTCTACCGCTATATCCAGCCGGTCATCGCCGGAATTCTGGCTATCGTCCGCGGGCAGGCCGTGTTCGATACGGCCAACGTCGTGGCCCTGATCTTCATCTTCGCAGGCGTGGTGCTGGTGGTGATCGGTTATAAATATTACGTCCGCCACGGACTGCCGCCCGTGGGCGGCGACGGGAAATTGCGCGCTTAGTCTGCCAGCAGGCGTTCGCGCCACGTGTCGGGCACGGGCATGCTCCGCTGTTGCGAGAAATCGAATGCGACCATTACCGAACGGCTCTCGCTGCACACCCGGTCGCCGGCGAGCAGCCGCTGGAAGAGCGTGACGCTTTTGTTGCCGATCTTCTCGCAGGTGGTCGTGACGCGCACCCTGTCGTGCAGGCGGATTTGCTCCATGTACGAGGTCGAAGTGGAGACGGTGATGATGCGCAGTTCGCCGAGCAGAACCTCGTCGCCGAGTATCTTTTCGTAATACTCCATTTTACCTACGTCGAAATACATCTGCTGCGAGACGTTGTTCACATGCTGGAACGGATCGACGTCCGAGAAGCGTTTCTGGATGGAAGTTTCTAACGTTTTTGCCATTTGCCGTTATTCGCGTATTATTCACGGATAATTTTCACTTCGCCGCCCTCGCCGAAAGCGATGATCGACGACGCCTTTTTCGTGGGCTTGCCTTCGAAGCGGGGATTGACGACGAAATCGACGCCGTCGATGATCTCGCGCGACACTTCGGCCAGTCCTGCGGGCGTCGCCTCGCCCGAAATGTTGGCCGAGGTCGAGACCACGGGCCGTCCCAGTCCCCGCAGTATCCGGCGGCAGAATTCGTGGTCGGGAATCCGTACGCCTAGCGTCCGCTCTTCGGGAATCAGGTTCTCGGCGACGCCGACCGCTCCCGGAAGGATCGCCGTCAGCGGACTGGTCGCCAGCTCCATGACCTCGAACGCGATGCCGGGAGCCTTGTTTACGTAACGGACGACCATGTCGGCCGAAGCGCACAGTACGAGCATCGACTTCTTGTTCTCGCTCCGCTTGAGTTTGTAGATGCGCTCCACGGCTTGGGCGTTGGTCGCGTCGCAACCCAGCCCCCAGACCGTGTCGGTGGGGTAGAGAATGATGCCGCCCTGTTTCATCACGCGGACCGCCTCGTCGGCCTCCCGCTGCAATTCGGTGTTGTTTTGCATAGGTGTTTGTTTTGACGCGCCGCCGCCGTTCGGACCGGATGCGCCGCGATTTTGCGTTGTTTCGCGCGCCGCGGCTTCGGCCTGCGGTGCGGAATGACGCCGTATGGGTATTCCGCTTATTTTACGGGCAGCATCTCAATCCAGTAGTCGTCGGGGTCGTTGATGAAATAAAGCCCCATGTCGTGGTTTTCATAACAGATGCAGCCCATGGCGCGGTGGTATTCGCGGACGGCGTCGTAATCGCCCGCCACGCGCACGCAGAGGTGGCTCTCGTTCTCGCCCAGTTCATAGGCCCCGGCGTGGTCGCGCAGCCATGTCAGTTCGAGCCGGAATCCTGTTTCGCCGTCGCCCAGATAAGCCAGTATGAAACTTCCGTCGCCGGCTTCCTTGCGTTTTATCTCCTTCAGACCCAGCGCCTTGTCGTAAAATTCGAGACTGCGTCCGAGGTCGGTGACGTTGATGTTGAAATGGTCGAATCTGCTTTTGATTTCCATAATTCCCAAATTTAGTGCTGCGCAAAATTACACAAATATCGTGAAATCCGCATACGCGCCGCCTATAATAAATTTTGCCTGTAATTCTTAATTTTTAATTCTTAATTTTATACCTTTGCACCACGAACGAAAAATAATAATGAAAAATTCATATGGGAAGAGCTTTTGAGTACCGCAAAGCGCGTAAAATGAAGCGTTGGGGACATATGGCCCGCACGTTCACCAAACTGGGAAAGGAGATCGAGATCGCGGTCAAGGCCGCCGGACCCGACCCCTCGGGTAACACCCGTCTGCGTATTCTGATGCAGAACGCCAAGGCCGAGAACATGCCCAAGGAGAACGTCGAACGCGCCATCAAGCGCGCCACCGAGAAAGACGCCGCCGATTACAAGGAGGTCATCTACGAAGGATACGGCTCGCACGGCATCGCATTCCTCGTGGAGACCGCGACCGACAATACCAACCGCACCGTGGCCAACGTGCGCATGTATTTCAACAAATGCGGCGGTACGCTGGGCAACAGCGGCAGCGTGGCGTTCATGTTCGACCACAAGTGCGTCTTCAAGTTCCGCCCGGCCGAAGGCGCCGACATGGAGGAGCTCGAACTGGAGATGATCGATCTGGGTGTGGACGAGTTCTATCCCGAAGAGGACGGCGTTACGGTTTACGCCCCCTACGAGTCGTTCGGCGCCATCCAGAAGTGGCTCGACGACAAAGGGTACGAGATCGTATCGGGAGAGTCGGTTTACCTGCCCACCGATACGAAGGAGCTGGATGCCGAGGGCCGCGAGTCGATCGAAAAACTCGTCGAGAAACTCGAAGAGGACGACGACGTGACCAACGTCTACCACAATATGAAAGAGGCCGAAGAGGAGTAATCTCCAGCTTTCGGACTATCACCCCGCAATCCGCTCCGAACGGCATGCCCGTCCGGGGCGGATTTTGTTTTGCGACTGTTTGTTTTTATCTTTACACTTCTGAAAGGGGGAGTTGTTCCCGTAATAATTGCAGCCTATGATTCATGCCGATTTACACATCCATTCGGAATACAGCAGCGACGGAGAGTTCCGCGCCGCCGACATCGTCGGCAAATGCACTGCCGGGGGTGTCGGCATTTTCTCCCTGACGGACCATAATTCCGTGCGGGGACTGGACGAAGCCCGCGACGGGGCTTTGCAGGCCGGGTTGGGGTTCGTGCCGGGCATCGAAATCGACTGTAACTTCGAAGGTACGGACCTGCATCTGCTGGGCTATCGCATCGACTGGAAGTCTCCGGATTTCCGGACGCTCGAAGAGTCTGTCGCCGCCGGAGTCATGGCGTCGTTCGGCGAGACGGTCGATAAACTCCGCAGGCTGGGCTTCGCCGTCGATGCCGGGGCCGTGCTGGCCGCCGCGAATGGCAAACTGCCGACGATGGAGCTGATCGCCGAAGTGATGCTCTCCGACCCTGCATGCGATACGCCGCTGCTGGCTCCCTACCGGGAAGGCGGCGCACGGGGAGACATGCCCTATATCAACTTTTACCTCGACTTCGGCGCGCAGGGAAAACCCGCTTTCGTTCCGGTGGAGTATATGAGCTACCGCGACGCCGTCGAGCTGGTGCGCGACAACGGGGGCGTGCCGGTCGTCGCGCATCCGGGACTCAACCTGCGGGGCCGGGAACGTATCGTCGAGAAACTGCTGGAGCGCGGGGCCGAAGGGCTGGAGGTTTTCAATAATTACCACGACGACCGGCAGATCGCCTATTTCGCGCCGCTGGTCCGGCGCCGTGGGGCCTTGATGACCTGCGGCAGCGATTTCCACGGCAAAACCAAACCTCTGATACATATCGGCCGCTTCAATTCCGACGACCGCTGGGACTGTTATCTGGCCGATTCGGTCGCGCGGCTTGCGGAAGGCGTGTGAAATTTCGGATTCGACGGCCGTGCGTCAATCTTCGAACGCGATGAATTTCCGTCCGTCGGTCAGGCAGTAGGGGCAGTAAGGATCGCCGTAACCCGCCGGGTAGATGTTGCCGCAGGTCGGGCAGACCAGATAGCCTTTGGGGGCGTTGTCCGCCGCGCTGTTTGCCTGTCTGCCGGCGATGCCGTCCTCCGCACCGGAAGTCCCGCCGTCCGCGAGACGGTGGCGGCAGGTCTCCATCAGCGCCAGATGCCGCATGTCTCCGGCCCGTGCCCAGATCAGTACGCGGGCCGCATAACGGTTGCCGTTTTGCAGGGCGCGGCCTATGTCGGCTGCATGCCGTCCCTTCGGCGGACGGCGTTCGTAGTCGATACTCCGGCGCAGGTTGTCGTCGGTCGTGCCGCGGAAGACGGTGACTTTCGTCGGGGGCGAATAGCGGCCGCCGAGCCGGACGATGGCGTTGGCGCAGTTGTATTCCTGAAGCCGTTCGGCGTGGGCCATGGCCCGGAACAGCCGTTCTGCATCGTGTGCCCGTTCCTCCCGGGCGATGCCGGCGAAATGGTCGTACTGCACCGATTTGACATGCTTGCGGCGGCTGCATGCGTCGAGGTCCGACAGTACGTCGGCCCACTTGTCGTGCCGGGCCGCCGTGCCTTCGCGCGTCGCCGCGTAGTATATCCCTGCAAGGATGACTGCCGATGCCGCGAACAGCAGCAAAACCAATAACGGACGTCCTTTCATAATCTTGATCGACGGTGGAGATAATTTTGGGGGAGCATTTTTTGTGCCAACGGAAATCCGGCTTTTTACGGGTCTCCCCCCCCGATCCTCCTTTTCGTCCCGGGGCGTCTCATTCCTGCATAAATCCGGCTCCGGTCTTTCCCCAGCTTGGTCTCTTGCTCTTTCGGTCCGCCCGGCAGTTCGCCGACCCGTCCGGCGGATTCGGAAGCTCTGCTGCCCGGTAAATCCCGGTAAAATAAAAAGGCGGAGTCCCCGCGGACTCCGCCTTTTCCTGTCCTGCCGTATTGTTACAGCCGGGCCTTGATGGCTTTCGAAGCCTCTTCGTAGCCGGGTTTGTCCAGCAAGGCGAACATGTTCTTCTTGTACGCCTCTACGCCGGGCTGGTCGAACGGATTGACGCCGAGGATGTAGCCGCTGATGCCGCAGGCGCGCTCGAAGAAGTAGAGCAGCGAACCGACGGCATGCGCGTCGATCTGCGGAATCTCGATGCGGATGTTCGGAACGCCGCCGTCCACGTGGGCCAGCTGTACGCCCAGTTCGGCCATGCGGTTTATCTCCGAAATACGCTTGCCAGCGAGGAAGTTGAGGCCGTCGAGATTTTCCCCGTCGGCTTCGACGACGACCTTATGGGCGGGTTCGGCGACCGAAATGATCGTCTCGAACAGCGTGCGTTCGCCGTCCTGAATATACTGTCCCATCGAGTGCAGGTCGGCCGTCAGCGTGACGCTGGCCGGGAAGATACCCTTGCCGTCCTTGCCTTCGCTCTCGCCGTAGAGCTGTTTCCACCACTCGTTGATGTATTGGAGTTTCGGTTCGTAGGAGCCGAGAATCTCGATCTTCTTGCCGCTTTCGTACAGTTCGTTGCGCACGGCTGCGTAAACTGCCGCCGGGTTCTTTTCGAACGGCGTGCCGTCGGCCGTCGTGCGCTCCATCTCCTGTGCGCCGCGTACCAGTGCGGCGATGTCCACGCCGGCGGCCGCCAGCGGCAGCAGGCCTACGGGAGTCAGCACCGAGAAGCGTCCGCCCACGTCGTCGGGAATGACGAACGTCGGGTAGCCCTCGTTGTCGGCGAGCGTCTTCAGCGCGCCGCGCGCCTTGTCGGTGATGGCTACGATGCGCTCGGCGGCTTCCTGCTTGCCGTAACGCTTTTCGATCTCGGCTTTGATCAGGCGGAATGCGATGGCCGGTTCGGTCGTGGTTCCCGACTTGGAGATGACGATCGTGGCGATCGAGTATTCCTTCACGGCTTCGAGCAGTTCGTGGGTGTAATCCTCCGAGATGTTCTGACCTGCGAACAGCATGACGGGTTCCGTCTGCTTTTTGTGCAGGAACTTGAACGAATCGCTCATGGCTTCGAGCACGGCTTTGGCGCCCAGATACGAGCCGCCGATGCCGATGCAGATGATCACTTCGGCCTTCTCGCGGAGCTTCGCGGCCTGCTTCTCGATGGCTTCGATCCGTTCGGGCGTGATCGACGAGGGCAGGTGCACCCAGCCGAGGAAATCGCTGCCGGCGCCTTTGCCCGATTCGAGCAGGGCGTTGGCCGCCTGCGCTTTGGCCTGCATCGCGGCCGAAACCGCAACGCCCGTTTTGGAGATGTCTAATTTCAGAGTTTCCATGCTATTGTCAAATTAATTTGGATGTCAGTTCTTTCATGCATTTGCGCGCCGAAGCTCCTTGGTAAAGCACGTTGTAAACCATTTCGGCGATCGGCATTTCGATCCTGTGGCGGGCGTTGATGTAGCCGATGCAGTCGGCGGCGAAGTAGCCTTCGGCGACCATCGTCATTTCGTTGAGGGCGCTTTTGACCGTGCAGCCGTGGCCGATGAGCAGTCCCAGCCGCCGGTTGCGGCTGTAAACCGAATAGCAGGTCACCAGCAGGTCGCCCAGATAGCCCGATACCAGCGTGTCGCGTTCGGCCGGATAGCTTTCTTCCAGAAAGCGACGCATCTCTCCGGCGCTGTTGGCGATCAGCACCGCGAGGAAGTTGTCGCCGTAGCCCAGTCCGACGGCGATGCCGACCGAAAGGGCGTAGATGTTTTTCAGGATGGCGGCGTATTCGATGCCGTACAGATCGGTCGAGTAGCTCAGGTGAATGTAGTCCGTGGCGAATTTCGCACCCAGCATCTGCGCGTTTTCCGGATCGGTGCAGACCACCGTGAGGTAGGAGAGCTTGCCGCGCGAGACCTCCTCGGCGTGCGACGGGCCGGTGATGATGCCGAGTTGTTTGTACGACAGTTCGTAGCGGTCGTGGACGTATTCGACGATGGTTTTATAGTCGCCCGGAACGATGCCCTTGATGGCCGAGACGATGAATTTGTCCTGCAGCGAAACCGTCAGCGGTTCGAGGAACGTCTTGAGGTAGGCCGACGGAGTGGCCAGAATGACGATGTCGGCTTCGCGGACCACCTCGTCGAGGTCGTCGGAGGGAGCGATGCGTTCGCGGTCGAACTCCACGTCGCTCAGATAGCGGGGGTTGCGGCCTTCGCCGAGCAGTCCTTCGAGCACCTCGGGATTGCAGACATACCAGCCTACGCGGACTTCGTTCGCTGCGAGCAGCCCTACGATGGCCGTCGCCCAGCTGCCGTAGCCGATTACGGCGCAGCGGGCCTCTTTTCCGATTTTGTATTCCATGTACGGATCGATTGTTTCGGTCCACAAATGTAATCAAAAAAAATAATAAAAAAATGTAAAAATATCCCTCGCTTTTTGTTACCTTTGTCCGGGTATGTCGCCCTTCGGCGGCAGCTCCGGTGGGAGGTTAGGCCGGAGAATATGCAGAATATTGATTATAAAATGATTAAGAAATATAACAGTTGGGTGTAGCACTATGGGAATTTTTTCACTGACACAGGGGCTGGCCATCGACCTCGGTACGGCCAACACGCTGATAATCTATAACGGCAAGGTCGTGGTCGATGAACCGTCGATCGTGGCGCTCGACGTGCATACGAGCAAGGTCGTGGCCATCGGCCATCAGGCGCGCCAGATGCACGAAAAGACCAACCCTAACATCAAGACGATCCGGCCGCTGAAGGACGGCGTGATCGCCGATTTCAACGCCACGGAGCTGATGCTGCGCGGCATGATCAAGAAAGTCAAGACTTCGGGCAGTCTTTTCGCCCCCTCGCTGCGTATGGTGATCTGCATCCCGTCGGGTTCGACCAACGTCGAAATCCGCGCCGTGCGCGATTCCGCCGAGCATGCCGGCGGCCGCGAAGTCTACATGATCTACGAGCCGATGGCCGCGGCGCTGGGCGCCGGTCTCGATGTCGAAGCCCCCGAAGGCAACATGGTCATCGACATCGGCGGCGGTACGTCGGAGATCGCCTGCATCTCGCTGGGCGGCATCGTCTGCTCCGAGTCGATCAATACCGCCGGCGACGTTTTCACCAACGACATCCAGAGCTACGTGCGCCAGCAGCACAATATCCGTATCGGCGAACATACGGCCGAAGCCATCAAATGCTCGATCGGCGCGGCCGTCTCCGATCTGGACGAGGAACCCGAGGATTTCGTGGTGACGGGTCCCAACATGCTGACGGCCCTGCCCCAGACCGTGTCGCTCAGCTACAGCGAGATCGCCTATGCGCTCGAAAAGTCGCTCACGAAGATCGACGCCGCACTGATGAAGGTGCTCGAATCGATGCCGCCCGAACTGTACGCCGACATCGTGAAGAACGGCATCTATCTGGCCGGCGGCGGCGCGCTGATCAAGGGACTGGACCGGCGTCTGAACGAGAAAACCGGCATTCCGTTCCACATCGCCGAAGACCCGCTGCGCGCCATTGCGCGCGGTACGGGCATCGCGCTGAAGAACATCAACCGCTTCTCGTTCTTAATGAAATAGTTATAACGCACTCCGGCCGGGCCGGAAGCGGCAGGTGAATAAATGAATACGGATTGCGGGCATAGTGTCCGCAATCTTAAATTAACGAGAAACCTTGCGCAAGCTTTTAGAGTTTATCCGAAGCATCTATGTCGTGGTGCTGTTCGTCGTGCTCGAAGCGATAGCCGTCGGCTATTACGCCCACTCGACCTACTACACGCAGGCCCGGCTGCTGGCGCGTTCGAATCAGGTGGTCGGCGGCGTGCACGGCATGTTTGCAGGCATCCGGCATTATTTTTCGCTCGGACGCGAGAACCGCGACCTGCTTATGCACGTGGCCGAGATGAAAGAGCGGCTGGCCGTGTACGAGGAGGCCGAGACCGCAGCGCGGCTGGACAGCTACATGCAGGATGTCGGAATCTCGAAATACCGCGTCATAACCGCATCGGTGACTTCGAATACGGTCAACCGTGCGCAGAACCTCATCGTTCTCGACCGCGGCCGCCGCGACGGAGTCGCCGAGGAGATGGCTCTGCTGGCGTCCGACGGCTCGATGGCGGGCTATGTGGTCGATTGTACGGAGCGCTACTCGGTGGCTATGTCGGTGCTCAACACCTCGTTCCGCGCCAGCGGCAAGCTGGTGGGCGCCGATTATTTCGGTTCGATTTATTGGGACGGTGCGGATCCCCATACCGTAGTGCTGGACGAACTGTCGAAGTACGCCGACCCGCAGCCCGGACAAGAGGTCGTGACGACCGGTTTTTCGCAGTATTTCCCTGCCGACGTACTGATCGGCTGGGTCGAAAGCGCCGAGCTGAACGAAACCCGCACGGCGTTCAAGGTGCGTGTGCGGCTGGCGGCTGAAATGTCGCGCCTGACGGATGTGATTCTGGTCGAGAACCGCGACCTGACCGAAATCCGCGATTTGCAGAACAGTGAAAAAGTTGAACAACATACCCGGCTGAAATAGATGCACAGAACGCTTCCATACATTACGCTCTTCGTCGTGACGGTGCTTTTGCAGGTCTTCCTGTTCGACAACCTGTCGATCAGCATCTACCTCAATCCGCTCGTTTACGTGGCGTTCATCGCCCTGCTTCCGCTGGATACGCCGCCTGTGGTGCTGCTCGCGTCGGGGCTGGCTGTGGGAATTACGATGGATTTCGCCATGGGAGCCGCCGGGGTGAACACCATTGCCACGCTGCTCATCGCCTTCGTGCGTCCGGCGCTTCTGAGGACGCTGTATACCCGTGACGACGCCCGCGAAGGCGGAGTCCCCTGCGCCGGGCGGCTCGGAAAACGGGTGTTTCTGAATTACCTGATCGTGCTGGTGCTCCTGCACCATGCCGTATTCTTCTCGCTCGAGGCCCTTTCGTGGATGCACATCGTGCGTACGCTGGTGCGCATCGTTGCCAGCGGCGCCGTGTCGGTGGCCTTTATCTGGATCATCGCCCGCATTTTCACCGCAAAACTTCCCGTGCGCGTATGAGAGATTCCGAAGGATTCGTCCGGATGCGCACCCTGCAGTGCGTGGTGCTTTTCGTCTTCCTGCTGATCGGCGGCCGTCTGGCCTATATCCAGCTTTTCGATTCGCGCTACAGCGAACTGGCCAAAGCCAACGTGCTGCGCCATGTGGTGCAGTATCCGCCGCGTGGCGAAGTCTTCGACCGTAACGGGGAGTATCTAGTCCAGAGCCGCGAGTGTTACGACCTGATGGTGATATACAGCGAGATCGACAAAAAGGGATTCGATACCCTGCACATGTGCGAGGTGCTGGGACTCTCGCGCGAAAAACTCGAAAAGGAACTCGCCAACGCCCGGATGCGTCCCCGTGCGCCCCGCGTGGTGACGAGCTATATCTCCAAGGAGGACAAGCTGCGTTTCGACGAATGCAACTTCCGGGGATTCTATGCCGTTTACCGTACGGTCCGCCGTTATCCCCGCAAGGTGGGCGGCAACCTGCTGGGATTCGTGGGCGAGGTGAACGCCGATTTTCTCAAACGCCACCCGGATTACAAGTCCGGCGATTACGTGGGTATGAGCGGCGTGGAGTCGGCCTACGAACCTCTGCTGAAAGGCAAGAAAGGCGTGAAGATTCAGGAGATCGACACCCACGGAGCGATCAAAGGTTCCTATATGAACGGCGTTTACGACTCGCTGCCCGAACCGGGAAAATATCTTGTCAGCACGATCGACGCCCGCCTGCAGCTGCTGGGCGAGGAACTGATGCGCGGTAAGGTCGGAGCGGCCGTGGCGATCGAACCCGCTACGGGCGAAATCCTGATGATGGTCTCCTCGCCGACGTACGATCCCGACGAACTGGTCGGCCGGGAGCGCGGCAACAACTATATGAAGATGATCTACAACAAGCGGCACCCGCTTTTCAGCCGTGCCGTGAAAGCAAAATACCCGCCGGGATCGACCTTCAAGCTCGTGCAGGGCCTGATCGGTCTGCAGGAGGGCGTGCTCAAACCCTCGGACCTGCACGTCTGCCACGAAGGTTATCAGGTCGGCCGCCGGCGCATGAAATGCCACGCCCACGCTTCGCCGCTGGACCTGCGCTTCGCCGTGGCGACTTCGTGCAACGCCTATTTCTGCTATGTCTTCCGCGACATTCTCGACAACCGTAAATACGAGAGCGTGAAAGACGGTTACGACGTCTGGAAAGAGTATGTCGAGAGTTTCGGCTTCGGCCGCAAACTCGGCTCCGACTTCCTCGACGAGGGTAACGGCTACGTGCCCGACCGCTCGTACTACGACCGCCAATACAGGGGGTCGTGGAATTCGCTGACGGTCATTTCGCTGGCCATCGGTCAGGATGCGCTGGGCTGTACGCCCTTGCAGCTGGCCAATCTCGCGGCCATCGTCGCCAACCGGGGCTACTACTACATTCCGCATATCGTCAAGAAGATCGAGGGACAGGATTCGCTCGACCGTCGTTTTTACGAACGCCACTATACCAAGGTCGATCCCAAGCACTTCGAACCGATCGTCGATGGCATGTGGCGGGGCGTCAACGTCGGCGGCACCTCCACTTTGGCCCGTCTCGAAGGACTCGACGTCTGCGGCAAGACAGGTACGGCCGAGAATCCCCGCGGCCGCGACCACTCGACCTTTCTGTCGTTCGCACCGAAGGACAATCCGAAGATCGCTATTTCGGTGTATGTCGAGAACGGCGGTTTCGGCGCTTCTGCGGCCCTGCCGATCGCCAGCCTGCTGGAGGAGTATTACCTGACCGACACGATCCGCCGCCCGGCTCTGCTGGAGTATATCAAGAATATGAACATCTATTACCCTTCGTATGACCGCTAACCGCCATAGTATCTTTTACGGAGTGGACCTCTGGACGGTCCTGCTGTACGTGCTGATCGTGCTGGCGGGATGGGTGTCGATCACCTCGGCGTCGTACGACGAGGGTACGGCCGATATTTTCTCCTTCTCGCACTTCTACATGAAACAGCTGATGTGGATCGGCGTGGCGTGGACCACGGCGCTCGTGGTTCTGCTGCTCGACGAACGGTTCTATCATATGTTCGCCTATCCGGCCTATTTCGCGGGATTGGCGCTGCTGCTGGGCGCGCTGTTGTTCGGCCGCGAGGTGAACGGCGCCAAGGCGTGGTTCGAGTTCGGTTCGTTCCGCCTGCAGCCCGTCGAATTCGTGAAGATCGCCACCGCCCTCGCGCTGGCCCGTGTGATGAGCGCCTATTCGTTCTCGATCAACCGTCCGGGCGACCTCTTCAAGGTGGGTGTGGTGATCTGCATCCCGCTCTTCATCATTATCCTGCAGAACGACACCGGTTCGGGGATCGTACTCGGCTCGTTCCTCTTCGTGCTTTACCGCGAGGGACTGAACAAATGGCTCTGCATTCCACTTCTGCTCATCGCCGCGCTGTTCATCGTGTCGTTCCTGCTTTCACCCATGACGCTGCTCGTGTCGATCATTCTGGTCTGCACGCTCTCCGAAGCGATGATGACCGGGGAGTGGCGTTCGCGCCTGATCTATCTGGCCTCGCTGGCGCTGGCGAGCATCCTGCTCTGTATGGCGATGGCGCTCGTCGCGCCCGGCGTGATGGACCTGCACGCCTGCCTGCTGACCGTGACGCTGCTGTCGCTGGTCGGCGTGGTCATATATGCTTTCCGCATGAATCTGAGCAGCACCCTGATTACCGTAGGAATGTTTCTCTGTACGATGATTTTCCTCCCCTCCACCGACTATATCTTCAATTCGATTCTCAAACAGCACCAGCGCGACCGCATCCTGAGCTTTCTGGGTATCATCAGCGATCCTCTCGGTACGGACTACAACGTCAATCAGTCGAAGATCGCCATCGGTTCGGGCGGTTTCTGGGGCAAGGGATTCCTCGAAGGCACGCAGATCAAGTACGGCTTCGTGCCCGAACGGCATACCGATTTCATCTTCTGCACCGTCGGCGAGGAGTGGGGATTTCTGGGAACGACGGTCGTACTGGCCCTGCTCTGCATGCTGATCCTGCGCCTGATGCGCATGGGCGAACGGCAACAGGAGCCTTTCGGTCGGATTTACTGCTACTGCGTGGCCGCTATCCTGCTCTTCCACGTACTGGTGAACGTGGGGATGACCATCGGCCTGATGCCCGTGATGGGTATTCCGCTGCCGTTCATGAGCTACGGCGGTTCGTCACTTATTGCGTTTACCATTTTATTGTTTATCGCCGTGCGGCTCGATGCTTCGACGCGGCAATTTTCCCCGAATTAATACTGCTCCAATGATTCGCTACAATCCCAAAGGTTTATCCTCGCAAGAGGCCGCCGACAGCCGGAACCAGCATGGCGACAACGTCATCACTCCGCCCAAAGACGATTCGGCATGGAAACTTTTCGTCGAGAAATTCAAGGATCCCATTATCCGCATTTTGCTGCTGGCCGCGGTGCTGTCGCTCGCCATCGGTTTCGTTCACAAGGATTTCACCGAGTCTATCGGCATTATCTGCGCCATTATTCTGGCTACCTGCGTCGGATTCTGGTTCGAGTGGGACGCCATGCGGCGTTTCCGGCGGCTGAATCAGGTCAATGACGACATCCCGGTCAAGGTGATGCGCGACGGCTCGATCCGTGAAATCCCCCGCCGCGACGTGGTCGTGGGCGATGTGATCTATATCGAAAGCGGCGAAACCGTGCCCGCAGACGGCGAGCTGGTCGAAGCCGTGTCGCTGCGGATCAACGAATCGACCCTTACGGGCGAACTGGAGGTGGACAAAACCGTCGACGAAGCGTATTTTGATCCCGACGCTACCTATCCGTCGAATATCGTGCTGCGCGGTACGACCGTGGCGGACGGTTACGGCGTGATGGTTTCGACGGCCGTGGGCGATGCGACCGAGGCGGGCCGCGTCACCGAGCAGGCTACCGTGCAGAACGACGAGCAGACGCCCCTCGACCGTCAGCTGACGCGCCTTTCGAAACTTATAGGCCGGGCCGGCATTGCGCTTTCGGTCGCTATTTTCTGCGTCATGCTCGGCAAGGCGGTTTTTATCGGCGGCCTTTTCGACCGCGACTGGCTCGAAATCTCGCAGCAGATACTGCATATTTTCATGGTCTCGGTAGCGATTATCGTGATGGCCGTTCCCGAAGGACTTCCGATGAGCATCACGCTGTCGTTGGCGATGTCCATGCGGCGTATGCTCAAGACCAACAACCTCGTGCGGCGCATGCACGCCTGCGAGACGATGGGTGCCGTGACGGTCATCTGTACCGATAAAACCGGCACGCTGACCCAGAACCGGATGCACGTGCAGGAGATGGTGCGTTACGATGCGCTTCCTGCGCATGATTTCGCCGAGATCGTGGCTGCCAATTCCACAGCCTTTCTCGACGCTTCGGGCGCCGTTATCGGCAATCCGACCGAAGGCGCCCTGCTGGAATGGATGCGCTCGCAGGGCGAGGATTACGAAACCCTGCGCTCGGATGCGAAGATCGTCGATCGGCTGACCTTCTCGACCGAACGCAAATACATGGCGACGATCATCGAAAGCGGCGTTTCGGGCCGCCGGATCGTCTGCGTCAAGGGTGCGCCCGAAATCGTGCGCGCCATGTGCTCCCCGGACGGCAAGGATGCGCAGGTCGCCGAACAGCTGCTCGGATTTCAGGGCCGTGCGATGCGTACGCTCGCTGTGGCGTGGGCCGAAACCGCCGAGGACGACTGTCTGCGTGCCGTAGCGGCGTCGCAGCTGCACTTTTCGGGTGTGGCGGCTATCTCCGACCCGGTGCGGGAGGATGTGCCCGACGCCGTGCGGCGCTGTCTGAACGCCGGAATAGACGTCAAAATCGTCACGGGCGACACTCCTGCCACGGCGCGCGAAATCGCCCGCCAGATCGGTCTGTGGGACGACGCCCGCGACAACGACCGCAACCACATGACCGGTACGGAGTTCGCGGCGATGAGCGACGGGGAACTGCTCGGACGCGTACAGGAGCTGAAGATCATGTCCCGCGCCCGGCCGCTCGACAAACAGCGGCTCGTGCGGTTGTTGCAGCAGTGCGAAGAGGTGGTCGCCGTAACGGGCGACGGTACGAACGACGCCCCGGCGCTCAATTTCGCCAACGTGGGGCTTTCTATGGGATCGGGTACCTCCGTCGCCAAGGACGCCAGCGACATCACGCTGCTGGACGATTCGTTCGCTTCGATTGCGACGGCCGTCATGTGGGGCCGTTCGCTTTACCGCAACATCCAGCGGTTCGTGCTTTTCCAGCTGACGATCAACTTCGCGGCGATCGTGATCTGCTTCATCGGTGCGGTGTTCGGAACCGACATGCCGCTGACGGTGGTGCAGATTCTCTGGGTCAATATCATCATGGACACCTTTGCGGCGATGGCGATGGCATCGCTGCCGCCCAATCCCGAGGTGATGCTCGAAAAACCCCGGCCGCGCAACGAGTTCATCATCACTCCCGGCATGGCCCGCACGCTCTTTGTCTGCGGCGGCATCATGGTCGCCGTCCTGTTGGGCATGCTCTTCTGGTGGACGATCACCGCAGGCGGACTCACCGTGCGCCAGCTGACGCTTTTCTTCTCGACGTTCGTTTTTCTGCAGTTCTGGAACATGTTCAACGCCAAAGGCTTCGAGACGCGCCATTCGGTCTTCACCTGCCTGCGCGGATGCCGCGAGTTTTTTCTTATCCTGCTGGCTATCGCCGCGGGACAGGTGCTCATCGTCGAGTTCGGCGGCGAAGTGTTCCGCACGGAACCTCTCTCGTGGCGCGAATGGGCGGCCGTTATCGGCTGTACCTCGCTGCTGGCTTTCGGCGGCGAAGCGATTCGTGCCCTGCGGCGAAAACGTTGAACGACCGGCTCCGGATGAAGAGATCTTTTTTGCTTTGTCTGTCGGCGGTGTTCCTGATTTCCGGTCCTGTCTCGGCGCAGATTAAAGACAGTCTGGGCAACGAGTGTCTGATCCCTGCGGCGGAAAGTTCTTTCTCGCAGTATGTGGACCGCCGGACTTCGACCAAAGGTTACCGCATGACCTTCGTCGCCGTGCCGCTGATTCTGGGCGGAGCCGTGGTGTCGCTTTACGATACCGACTTCCGCCGTCTGCGCAACGGTTACGTCAGGTCGTTCCACCACGATTACGACGATTACCTGCAGTATGCGCCCGCAGCCCTGCTGGTCGGGATGAAGGTCTGCGGTGTCGAAAGCCGCAGCTCGTGGGGACGCATGCTGGTCTCCGACGTTTTCTCCGCCGGGCTGATGGCCGCGGCGGTCAATTCGCTGAAGTACTCCTTCCGCGTGATGCGTCCCGATGGCTCCACGCGCAATTCGTTCCCTTTCGGCCATACGGCGACCGCCTTTATGACGGCGACGATGCTGCATAAGGAATACGGGCACCGCAGTCCGTGGTACAGCATCGGCGGCTATACGCTGGCGACCCTCACGGGCGTTACGCGGCAACTGAACAACCGCCACTGGATGAGCGACGTCATGGTAGGCGCGGGTATAGGCATCCTCGCCACCGAATTCGGCTATTTCCTCGCCGACCTGATATTCAGGGAGAAGGGGCTTAAGGTCCGCGAAACATACGTCGTTTTCGACCGCTACCGGCCTCCGTCGTTCGTCGGGTTTTCCGTCGGGCTGACGGTCATTCCCGGCTCCTATACGCCTTATGCGGGGATGCACACCGATTTCAAAGTCGGACCGACGGTCGGCGTGCAGGGCGCATGGTTCGCCTCGCCCTATGTCGGCGTAGGTGGGCGGTTTGCGGTGACGAATCTGGAAATGAACGTAAACGGCGTCCCGCAGAACGATGAATTCGAGTGCTGTTCCGTGACGGCAGGTCCCTATTTTTCCTATCCGCTCTCGACGCGCTGGCGCATCGGCTCGAAGCTTCTCTGCGGTTATGAGCATTATAAACCTTACACTACTTCCGGCTACAGGATCGAAGGTCGGGGCGGATTTACGGTCGGAACGGGCTTTTCGTCCACCTATCTGGTCAATCGCAATCTGGGCGTGCGCTTTACAGCCGACTACGACGTCGCTCCGCCGCTCGTTTCCTCTTCCTGCGAAGCGATGCACAAACTGACGCTGGGCATGGCCGTAAGTGCGATGTTCTGAGATCTTGAATCCCCTAAAATATGGAAGCGAATCACGGCTGGGGATTCGCTTTTTTGTTTCGGATATTTTTGCGTTTCGCCGAAAAAACGACCCCGTAATCCGTCAGGATTGTATATGACATACCCCTTTCTCCCGGGCCAGTGTGATAAGGGGTGTATTTCATGGACATTGACCGGGGCGAAAACCGGGCTTGAATGTGAAAACTGCGGTGCGGAATATTTGGGAGGCGGGAGCGTGAAGTGACGGGAGGGGGAAATAAAGAGACCGAAAATGATTTTCATTTTCGGTCTCTTTTATTAGGCAGTTAATTTACAGAACACCCTGCTCGACCATCGACTTGGCGACTTTCATGAAGCCTGCGATGTTGGCGCCCTTCATGTAGTTGATGAAGCCGTCCTTTTCGGTGCCGTATTCCAGACATGCGTGGTGGATCGACGACATGATCTGATGCAGCTTGGCGTCTACCTCCTCGGCCGTCCAGTTGAATTTCTGCGAATTCTGACTCATTTCGAGTCCCGACGTCGCTACGCCGCCCGCATTGACGGCCTTGCCCGGCCCGTAGGGAATCTTCGCTGCGATGAAGGCGTCGATCGCTTCGGGACGGCAGCCCATGTTCGAGACTTCGGCCACGATCTTCACGCCGTTGGCCAGCAGTTTCTTGGCGTCCTCGCCGTCCAGCTCGTTCTGCGTGGCGCAGGGCATAGCGATATCCACCTTGACCTCCCACGGCTTCTTGCCGGCGAAGAATTGCGCGTTCGGGAATTTACGCGCATAAGGCTCCACCACGTCGTTGTTCGAAGCGCGCAGTTCGAGCATGTAGGCGATCTTTTCGGCGTCGAGACCTTCGGGATCGTAGATATAGCCGTCGGGACCCGAAATCGTCACGACCTTGGCGCCCAGTTCGGTCGCCTTGGTCGCCGCACCCCATGCCACGTTGCCGAAGCCTGAGATGGCGATGGTCTGGCCTTTGATGTCCATGCCGGCCTTTTCGAGCATCTGGCGCAGGAAGTAAACCGCGCCGAAGCCCGTCGCTTCGGGACGAATCAGCGAACCGCCGTAAGTCATGCCCTTGCCGGTCAGTACGCCCGTATTCTCGCGCGCCAGCTTGCGGTACATGCCGTACAGATAGCCGATTTCGCGGCCGCCCACGCCGATATCACCGGCCGGAACGTCGGTCTCGGGTCCGATATGACGCCACAACTCGACCATGAAGGCTTGGCAGAAGCGCATTACCTCGCGGTCCGACTTGCCTTTGGGATTGAAGTCCGAGCCGCCCTTGGCGCCGCCCATGGGAAGTGTCGTCAGCGCATTTTTGAAAATCTGCTCGAAACCGAGGAATTTCAGAATCGAAGGATTCACCGAGGGGTGGAACCGCAGACCGCCCTTGTAGGGACCGATCGCGTTGTTGAACTGTACGCGGTAGCCGGTATTGACCTGTACCTCGCCCTTGTCGTCTACCCAAACCACCTTGAAGGTAAAGCTGCGGTCAGGCTCCACGATGCGCTCTGCGATACGGTTGGCCTCGAATTCCGGATGCTGGTTGTAGGTTTCCTCTACCGTCATGAGAACTTCGCGCACGGCCTGCAGGTATTCGCTTTCGCCGGGGTGCTTGCGCTCAAGTTCCGCCATTAATTTGTTTACGTTCATATTGCCTGAAGTTTTAAAGGTTGTTTCTTTATTACAAATATAAAAATATTTCTTATAGATTGTAACTGCAATATGAATTTTTCCGAGAAATCATTATTTATTTGTTCTTTTTCCTCCGAAAAATGTCGTATCGCTAACGATGCGTGCTATTTGTCTTCGGGTTCATTCGGCGTCTCTTTGACGATGCCTTTGTTCGAGCGGCCGTCGATGCAGACCCACAGCGGACGCTTGAAACGCACCTGCCGCAGGAAGCTGCCTTCGTAGACCGCGGCGCATTTGTCGAGCGTCTCTTCGCGGAATACGCCGTCGCCGCGGAAGGGGCTGATCGTCAGATAACCCACGCCCAGCGAGGTGACGTTCTGGAAGAAGTGCGTGCCCTGCGACGGCTCGACGTCGAATTTTTCGATGCCGCATTCGACGATCACCTTGGCTTCGGAGATGTGGTTCCACTTGACGGGCACGCCGAGGAACGGGTCCGACGAACCCCAGCGGCCGGGACCGACGAGGATGTAGGAGCGTTTTTCGTCGCGCATGCGGCGGTTCAGCTCCAGCAGTTCGTCGGCGATTTTCTCGGTCGATAACGAATTGAATGTGCCGCTTTTGATGTAGATGATGTCCGAAATGTCGCTCATCATGCCGATCCCGAGGGCATTTTCTCCGTAGACCAGCGCATCGGAGGTGTCCACCTTGCTCCAGTCGATCGGCCGGTTGTCCTGATTGTCGATGATAGGCCGGATTTGCAGCAGGTTGAAGATCTGCTGCTGTCCCGGGGCCACGTCCATATTGACGGCGAATTCGACCTCCACGGGGCAGCGCATCTCTTCGGCGCCCATGTGCAGGATGTCGGTGATGATTTCCGCCAGCGGAAAGGTGTTGTATTTTAAGATGTTGTTGAATGTTATGACCTTGCGTCCCCGGTCGAAGGGACTGTCCGAAATGCGCTCGTTCTCACGGTCCCACACCGAGCAGACGAAACGCGAATTGCGCAGGTCGGCGATCTGGGCGATGTCGAGCCGCCGCAGGTTCACCGCGTCGTCGATCGACGTGCGGAACTCTTCGGGCTGCAGGCTCAGGGCCAGCACTTCGTTCTGCGTGTCGCGCAGCGCCAGTTCGGGCGTCGAGGTCTGGAGTACCTTCTGCGGATAGCGGGGCGAGAAGCGCAGCGTCCGTCCTCCGTCCACGACCAGTTTGCCCAGTCCCATGGCGACGTTGCATACGCCGTCTTCGGGAGCTTCGTCGCCGATGGGGTAGTAGTTGATCGAACGCGCCACGCCCGAAAAGGTCGGGAAGAAAAGCCCGTTCTGCTCCGTGCCGCACACCTCCTGAATGATGACGGCCATCTTCTCCTCCGAAATCAGGTTCTGCGACGAGGAGAGGTAAGCCCTCGACGATGCGAAGTAAACCGAAGCGTATACGCTCTTGATCGCCTTGAGCAGCAGTCGCAGCATCTGGTCCTCGTTGTCCACATAGGGGATCATGTAGGTCGAATAGATGCCGGCGAACGGCTGGTAGTGCGAATCCTCCAGTTTGGACGACGACCGCACGGCCAGCGGCGTGCCGACGGTCTTGATGTAGGCTTTCAGCTCACGCTGCAGTTTGACGGGAATCGTCGAACTGACGAACTCCGAGAGAATCTCCTCGTCCGAGAACTCCTGCGAAATGATGTATTTGAGTCCGTTGTTGCGGATGAACTCGTCGAAATAGTCCGTTGCGATCACCACCGAGCGGGGAATCATGATGCGCAGGTTGTCGTGCTTGTCGTACTGGCGGTGCTTGAGCAGCATCGAGTTCATGAACGCCAGTCCGCGGGCCTTGCCGCCGAGCGAGCCTTCGCCGATGCGGGCGAAAGCCACCGCGTCGCTGTAGGTCTCGGTGTCGAAGCGCGCCACCACGCCCTGTCCGAGCAGGATGTGGTAATCCTTGATGAGGTTCACGATGCGCTGGCGGTGCTCTTCGGTCGTGGCGAACTGGCTCTTGTTGCCCCGGCGGATGGCCGCGGCCAGCGGGAAAAGGCCCCGCGAGTAGAGCCACTTCGAGAGGTGGTTCTGCGAGGTGTGGTATTCGAACGCCTTGTCGGGAATCGTGGCGATCATCTCCTGCATCTGCGCCAGATCCTTGGCCCGGCCGATGACGGCTCCCGTGTCGGGGTCCTTGAAGAGAAAGTCGCCGAATGCGAACTCCTTGGCGATATATTCGTGCAGCTGCGAGAGCAGCGTTTTCGAATTCTTGGCGATGAATCCTGCTCCCAGCCCGCGGGCCTGCGCCTCGAATTCGGTCTGCGACGACTGCAGCAGTACGGGCATCAGCGGGTTGTCCTCCTTGATGCGGCGGCAGAGGTCGATGCCGGCGTCGCGCTTCTCGCTCTCGGGCGGGTCGTTGCGGCGGAGCACGAACCCCACGTCGGAAATCACGCCCAGTATGTTCTTCTTGTAGCGGTCGTAAAGCTCTACGGCCTCCTCGTAATTGGTGGCGAGCAGGATCTTGGGGCGTGCGCGTTTGCGCAGGATTTGCTGCTGTTCGTTGAGGGCGTCCTTCAGGAATTCGGTGTTCTGCAGCAGGATCAGCTTGTAGAGTTCGGGCAGGTAGGTCGAGTAGAAGCGGATCGAGTCCTCGACCAGCAGAATGGCCTGCACGCCGCCCTCGACGATATCCTCCTCGGCGTTCATCTTGTCCTCGACCAGCTTGATGATCGCCATGATCAGGTCGGTGTTGCCGTGCCAGCCGAAGATATAGTCGAGTCCCGAACGGTCCTGCTCCTCGATGCGGCGGTAGATGTCCTTCGAAAAGGAGGTGAGCAGCGCCACGGGAATCTGCGGATGGCGCTCCTTGACGATCTTGGCGAACGTGAAGACGTCCAGTTCGCCCACGTTGTACATCGTCAGGATAAAGTCGAACGAATCGTCGCGTCCGAGCAGGTCCAGCGCTTCGCGCGTCGAACTGACGCGCGTGAACGACGGCGGGTTCGACATGTTCAGGTCGAGATATTCCTGATTGATCTGCGACTCGATATGTCCGTCTTCTTCGAGAGTATACCCGTCGTAGCTGCAGCAGACCAGCAGAATTTTGTGGATGCGGTATTTCATGAAGCGGTACTGGGGCCTGTTTCCGTCCGAAAGGGATTGTTCGAGATTGTTGTTCATCGTGTCGCCTGATTTGTTTTAACAAAAGTAGAAAAAAATCCGCGAAATGAGAAAACGGACGCTTTTGCCTCCGGGCACCGCTGCCCTGCTGGGATGCGTCGATGCCGTACGTCGTAGCCCTTGCCGGCCAGATAATTTGCTGTGAAGCCGTTGCCGCAGCCGACGTCCAGAATCGGGGAGCCGTCGGCGGGCAGCAGCCGCTCGATGTACTTGCAGAACAATCTGTGGTAGAATGCGGGCTGAGCGTCGCTCCAGCCCGCATTCGCTGCAATCTGTTGCCATGTGAGATCGGGGGTGTATGTGAACGCAGTTTGAACAAAGGCAAACATTTATTTCTTTGCAGACAAACGGAATAGCCTTCGTAATCCGGTCTGCGGCTTTGCGACTTTCCGGGCCGTTTCATTCCATTTTCGTTTTTTATTTCTATCTTTGTTCTGGTCTATAAAAAACATGCGTAAATGAATAGTGACAAATACGTTCTTCAGGAGGTCGTTACGCCCGCGCTCGAACGCGAGTGGCTCGACCTCCCCAAGAAGATTTACAAGGGCAACCGCAACTGGGTCTGTCCGCTCGATACCGATATCCGCAAGGTTTTCGATCCGGCCCGCAACGAGCAGTTCGCCGACGGCGAAGCCGTCCGCTGGGTGGCGCGTAACAAGGCGGGCGAGACCGTAGGGCGCATCGCGGCGTTCTACAACCGCGAGAAAGCAGCCCTCGAAGAGCAGCCCACGGGCGGCTGCGGCTTCTTCGAGTCGATCGACGACCAGCAGGTCGCCGACCTGATGTTCGACGCTTCGCGCATGTGGCTGGCCAGCCGCGGCATGGAAGCGATGGACGGTCCGATCAATTTCGGACAGCGCGATGCGTGGTGGGGCCTGCTGGTCGAGGGCTACGAGTTTCAGCCGCTGTACGAGAATCCCTACAACCCGCCTTATTACAAGGAGCTGTTCGAGAACTACGGATTCCGGAACTACTTCAACCAGAACACCTACATCTGGAAAATCTACGACGACGACGTGAACGCCATGGTCCACGACCGGGCCAAGCGTCTCTTTTCGACGCCGGGCTACGGTTTCCGCCAGATCGACATGTCGCGCATCGAGGAGGAGGCCGAGAATTTCCGCATCATATATAATAAGGCGTGGTCGCTCTTTTCGGGCGTGAAACCCATGACGCAGGAAGAGGCGCTGAAGATTATGGAGACGATGAAGCCGATCATCGACCCCGAAATCATCTTCTTCGCCTATTTCAACGACGAGCCGATCGGTTTCTTCATCATGGTCCCCGACCTGAACCGCATCATCGGCAAGTTCAACGGCAAATTCGGACTCATTCAGAAGCTGCGGATGCTCTGGGACCTGAAGGTCCGCAAGGCCAGCGACCGCATTTTCGGCATCATCTTCGGCATCGCCCCCGAATTCCACGGCAAGGGCGTCGAGTCGGGCATGATGCGCTTCATTCTCGAAAAGTATATGCGTACGCCGCGCAACCACTACAAAACCATCGAGTTCGCATGGGTGGGCGATTTCAATCCGGTGATGAACCGCATGATCGAAAGCTACGTCTGCGCCACGCGCCACAAGATGCACACCACCTACCGTTACCTGTTCGACCGGACGAAGGAGTTCCACCGCTGTCCGCGTCTGGGCGTCAAACGCCGCGAATAAAACCTTAAAATCCTGATATGAAAACCACTGCATTCACCAAGTACCACATTGCCGCGGGGGCTAAAATGGCCGAATTCGCGGGATACGATATGCCCATCGAGTTCACGGGCATCAACGACGAGCACATGGCCGTCCGCGGCGGCGCCGGCGTCTTCGACGTGAGCCACATGGGCGAAATCTGGGTCAAGGGGCCGAAGGCCCTCGACCTGCTGCAGCGCATCACGACCAACGACGTGTCGAAACTTTACGACGGCAAGGTGCAGTATACCTGCATGCCCAACGGCCGGGGCGGTATCGTGGACGACATCCTCGTCTACCGGGTCGATGCCGAAACCTACATGCTCTGCGTCAATGCCGCCAACATCGAAAAGGACTGGAACCACATCTGCGAACAGGGCCGGGCGTTCGGCATGGAGGCAGGCCGCGGCAAGGAGCTTTACAACGCTTCGGACGAAATCTGCCAGTTGGCCGTGCAGGGACCTCTGGCCATGAAGATCGTGCAGAAGATGTGCGACGAGCCGGTCGAGGAGATGGAGTACTACACTTTCAAAAAGATGAAGGTCGCAGGCTGCGACGCCATTCTTTCGATCACGGGCTATACCGGATCGGGCGGCTGCGAGATTTACGCGGCCAACGAAGACGGCGACAAACTCTGGAAAGCGCTCTGGGAGGCCGGCGAAGAGTTCGGACTCAAGAATATCGGTCTGGGCGCGCGCGATACGCTGCGTCTCGAAAAGGGTTTCTGCCTCTACGGCAACGACATCGACGACACCACCTCGCCGCTCGAAGGCGGACTGGGCTGGATCACCAAATTCGCCGAGGGCAAGGATTTCATCGACCGTCCCCTGCTGGAGAAGCAGAAGGCCGAGGGCGTGACCCGCAGGCTGGTGGGATTCAAGATGATCGACCGCGGTATTCCGCGCCACGGCTACAAGATCGTTGCTCCCGACGGCGCACAGATCGGCCATGTCACTTCGGGCACGATGTCGCCCTGCATGAAGATCGGCTTCGGACTCGGTTACGTCAAACCCGAATACGCCAAGGCGGGTACGGAAATCGCCGTCGTCGTGCGCGAGAAACCCCTCCGCGCCGAAGTGGTGAAGATTCCGTTCGTTTAATCGGCGGCGGGCCGGATTTTGAACTGCAGCGGCAAAACGCTGCTGCCGGTCGGAAAAATCGGTGCTGTCGCCGGAGGTGTGTGGCAGGATGCTTGTGCGGTCTGGCAGGACTTCAGGTACGGTTGTGCCTGCGCCGATCGCTGCTTTCCGGCCCGAAATGAACAGATAATTTAAACGCTATATTCCTATGAAAGCAAAATACCTCGGACTCGACCTTTCGAGTCCCGTCGTGGTCAGCAGTTCGCCCTATACGGCCACGATGTCCAACATCGAACAGTGCGTGCGCAACGGTGCGGGCGCCGTGGTCCTCAAGTCGATCTTCGAGGAGCAGATCATCCGCCATGCCGCGGCCCTCGACTATGCGTCGCAGCAGGGCATGGGCGACTCGGGCGAATACCTCGAACGTTATATCGGCGATGCCTACAAGGGCGAATTCCTCAAACTCGTCGCCGATGCGCGCACGACGGGCATACCCGTTATCGCAAGCATCAACTGCATCGCTTCGGCCGAAGCATGGACCGACTATGCCGTTTCGATGGAGCAGGCCGGCGCCGCAGCGCTGGAACTGAATATCTTTTTACAGCCGACCGACCGGCACCGCTCGGCGCAGGAGCTGGAACAGGAGTACGCCGACGTCGTACGCCGCGTGGCCGAGGCCGTGAAGATTCCCGTATCGGTGAAACTGCCCATGCGCCTGACCAACGTGCTGGCCGTGGCCGATTCGCTGTTGGCGCGCGGCGCCCGGGGCGTGGTGATGTTCAACCGCTTCTTCGAACCCGATATCGACGTGGAGCGCATGACGTTCGTGAACGGCGATCCGTTCAGCGAGCCGGCCGAACTGCGCAACGTGCTGCGCAGCGTGGCGCTCTGCACGACGGCCGTGCCGCAGCTCGATGTTTCCGTATCGACGGGCGTACACGACGGCCAAGCGGCCGTGAAAGCGCTGCTGTGCGGCGCGAGCGCCGTGCAGATCTGTTCGGCGATCCACGAGCAGGGCTACGGCGTGATCGTGGACATCAACCGCTTCATCGACCTGTGGGCCGAACGCCACGGCTTCGAGTCGCTGGCCGAGTTCCGCGGAAAGATGAATTACGGCAATGCCGAGAGCGACGTCTATCAGCGCGTGCAATACATGAAATACTTCCCGCACGACGCCGAATAGCTGCGCGGGACCGATTTACGGAGTGTGCATCCCGGAGACCATGGCGGTCTCCGGGATGCCTCTTTTCAGGAGGTTCCCGCCGCCGGGGTATACGGAGCGGATTTTTTCATTCGGGAAGCAAAAACATCTTTTGCGGGTTACGTATTCGGAGTCGGATATGTGTTCTTAATATAGGCGTCGTTACAGACGGCGCCCCTGAACCGACCGAAACTCAACAAACCTTAAAATTAAAACGAATGAAAAGAATCTTGACTCTGATGTTCGCCGCTGCGACCGTTTTCGCTTACGGATGCAGCGACAACTTCGACGATTCGGCCCTGTGGAAGGACATCGACGGGATGTACAAGAGCCTCAATGAACTCAAGGCTCAGGTCTCGACGATGCAGCAGCAGCTCGACGCACTGGCCGCAGTCGTCAGCGGCGGTGCCGTCACCTCGATCACGCAGGATGCCGACGGGCACTACGTCCTCAGCTACAAGGATGCCGACAATGTGGAGCACACGATCGACATCGCGACTATGGACGATGCCAATACGCAGCCGATTATCGGCATGAAGGCCGACGGCGAAGTTTACTATTGGACCGTCACTACGGGCGGCAAGACCTCGTGGCTGCTCGATACCGACGGTGCTAAAATTCCGGTTACGGGGCGTACGCCCGAAATCGGCGTTGACGATCAGGGCTACTGGACGGTCTTCGGCAAGCGGATCACCGACGCGTCGGGCAATCCGGTGAAGGCCGAGGGCAAGAGTGCCTCGGTAATCACGAAGGTCGAAATGAAGGACGACGGTACGGTGGTCTTCACGCTCGGCGACGGCGTGCAGGTCACGGCACAGGTGCAAAACGGTTTCAACGTGCTGCTGAGCGTCGAACCCCGGACCGTGGTGACCGACGTCACGCAGCCGCTCGTGATTACCTATACGTTGGTGGGCGAGACCGAAACTTCGGTGCTGACCGTCGAGAAGGCCGAAGGACTTGCGGCCCAACTCGATGAACAGGCCAAAACCATTACCCTGACCTTCCCCGACGGCTTCGAGGAGGGCCGTTTGGTCGTGATGTTCTACGACGGAGCGGATAATGTGATTATCAAGCCGTTGGTCTTTACGACGATGGAAGGTGCGCCGACGGGTATCCGCAACGCCGACGACCTGAAGGCTTTCGCTTCGGCGGTCAATGCCGGCAAGAGTCTGGCCAAATATACGATCGACGGCGAAATCTGCCTGATGAACGATATCGACATGGCGGGTACGGACTGGAGCGATTATGTGATCGGCGGAGTCGTAACTCCCAGCACCACCGATGCGAATAAGGCAGTCGCCTATGCAATGGGTGAAAATGTCTTCAATAAGGTGTTCAACGGCAAGGGCTTCGCCCTGAAGAACGTCGATTGGACCTTCGACCTTGCGGGCGGCAGCGTCGCCCAGGATCTCGTCTCTGCACTCGG
>JAJPZH010000057.1 GCA_021204515.1 Alistipes sp.
TTGCGAGGGTGCCGGCGCCATGTTTCAGGTGACGACGCTCGACCTGAACAACGTGCCGAAGACCGAGGAGGGGCGGGTCGATTTTTCGCAGGACTTTTTCGGCAAGGCCTGCAACCTGACCGTGTCGGGGCAGCTCGAAGGCGAGCTGGGCGCACTGTCGCTGGGCCGGATCTACACCTTCGGTCCCACGTTCCGCGCCGAGAATTCCAACACTCCGCGCCATGCGTCGGAGTTCTGGATGATCGAGCCGGAAGCCGCCTTCTACGAGTTGGAGGACAACATGGAATTGGCCGAGGATTTCCTCAAGTACCTGATCCGGTATGCGCTGGACAACTGCGCCGAGGACCTCGAATTCATGAACAAGATGTGGGACAACGGACTGCTGGACCGTCTGCACTTCGTGCTGGAGAACGACTTCAAGCGTCTCGACTATACCGAGGGCATCGAAATTCTGAAAGCTTCGGGCCGCAAGTTCGAATTCCCCTGCGACTGGGGCTGCGACCTGCAGTCGGAGCATGAGCGTTATCTGGTCGAGGAGCATTTCAAGCGTCCCGTCATCCTGATCAACTACCCCAAGGACATCAAGGCCTTCTACATGAAGCAGAACGACGACGGCAAGACGGTACGCGCTATGGACGTATTGTTCCCCGGAATCGGCGAAATTATCGGCGGATCGGAGCGCGAGGCCGATTATGGCAAGCTTCATGCAAGGGTCGCCGAATTGGGCATGAACGAGAAGGAACTTTGGTGGTATCTCGATACCCGCCGCTGGGGTTCGGCTCCGCATTCGGGTTTCGGTCTGGGCTTCGACCGGCTGCTGCTGTTCGTGACGGGTATGACCAATATTCGTGACGTACAGCCGTTCCCGCGCACACCGAAAAACGCCGAATTTTAAAAATTGCCCGAAAAGGCCGTTTTCATACCTCTGACTGTCTGACCCGAACGAACTTCTTGTTCGGGCTGTGCGTCGCAGGTTCTGAAATAAACGCTTTTTCATACGATTTTCCCGGCTGCGGCCGTTTGTTTACTAACCGAAAGAAGAAACCAAATTCAGAACGAACAATTCTTAATTTGGAAAAAGTATGGCTATTAATCAGAAACAGGTATTATCGCTTCAGCAGAAGCTCTCTCCGCAGCAGATCCAGATGATCAAGCTCTTGGAGCTGCCCACCGTGCAGCTCGAACAACGCATTAAACAGGAGATTGAAGACAACATCGTGCTGGAGGAAGAGGAGCATGCGTCCGAGGAGGAGCAGCAGCCGCAGCAGATCTCCGTGGACGAGTATCTGCGCGAAGACGATACGCCTTCCTATAAAAGCCGCATCAACAACTATTCGAAAGACGACAAACAGCGTCCGGTTTTCCTGACCGAAGGCCGTTCGCTGCCCGAATATCTGATCGAACAGCTCGGTTTCCGCAACCTTTCGGAGCGCGACATGCGTCTGGCCGCCTATCTGGTCGGGAGCATCGACGAGGACGGCTATCTGCGCCGCGATCTGGAATCCGTCGCCGACGACATCGCCTTCACGCTCGGCATCGAGACTTCGGCCGAAGAACTGGAACGTCTGCTCGGAATCCTGCATGAACTGGAACCGGCCGGCATCGGCGCCCGCAACCTGCGGGAGTGCCTGCTGCTGCAGATGGCGCAGATTCCGATCAACAGCCGTCCCCGGCGGCTGGCCCGCAAGATACTGACCAGTTATTTCGAGGAGTTCGTCAAGAAGCACTACGAAGAACTGATGTCGCGCCTGCAGGTGTCGGAGGACGATTTCCGCGAAGCGATCGCCGAGATCAGACGCCTGTCGCCCAAGCCCGGCAACCTCTATGCCGAGGGCGGTACCGATACGACGCCCTACATCATTCCCGATTTTATCCTCGATTATCAGGACGGGCGGTTTCAGCTGTCGCTCAATTCGTACAACGTTCCCGAAGTCCGTGTGAACCGCCGCTATATGGATATGATCCGCGAGATGGTCGGCTCCGACGGTACGGTCCGCGAGAAGGACAAGGAGGCGATTCAGTTCGTAAAGAACAAGATCGACTCTGCGAAATGGTTTATTTCAGCCATCAAGCAGCGTCACGATACGCTGATGCGCACGATGCAGACCATTCTCGACTATCAGCAGGAGTACTTCAAAGACGGTGACAAATCGAAACTGCGGCCGATGATCCTCAAGGATATCGCCGATCGCACGGGACTCGACGTTTCGACGATCTCGCGCGTGGTGAACAGCAAATACGTGCAGACCCAGTTCGGTATCATCCTGCTCAAGTCGCTCTTCTCGGAGGCGATGCAGACCGATAGCGGCGAGGAGGTGTCGAGCTATGAAATCAAAAATATATTGCAGGAGTGTATCGACGAGGAGGACAAGCGTCATCCGCTGACGGATGAGACGCTGATGGATATTCTCAACTCGAAGGGGTACCGGATTGCCCGCCGTACGGTGGCCAAGTACCGCGAAATGCTCGGAATTCCCGTCGCCCGGCTCCGCAAACAGATATAAACGAAGAACAGAAAACCGGCTGCCGGTCGTATTCACTCCTTGCGGAGCGTTGCGGCAGGATGCAGACCCGATTGACGCGAATCCGCCGAACGGCGGCGGAAAACGGCGGCGGGTTTTGCGGCGGATGCACCCGGTTTTGATAATTTGAAGAATGTATAAAAAACTTTCGAACGGCATATCGTGGGCCTTGCACCCTTTTTTACTGCCTCTTTACATGATCGGCGTACTGCTGACGCTTACCGTCTTCGCGCATTATCCGTCGGGCGTGAAGATTTATCTGCTGTGGGTGGTGGTGCTTTATGCGATAATCATCCCCCTGCTGGCGCTGGGGGTACTGCGGTCGCTGGGGCGGATTTCGGATTACAAAATCGACGACCGCCGCGAGCGGCTTCTGCCGCTGCTGATCGGTGCCGTGTGCTATGTGCTGTGCGCCATTACGATCGCCAAGATACCGTCCGCTGTTTTCCTGCGCAAGTTTATGGTCGCCGCAGCCTGCTGCGAGGTGATGTGTCTGGTGGTGTCGCTCTATTGGAAAATCAGCCCGCATCTGACTGCGATGGGGGCCGTCGTGGCGCTGTTGGTCGTGATGAATATCGCTGGCGTGGGCGACATGATGGTTCCGCTGATGATCGCCATCCTCTGCGCCGGGGCGCTGGCTTCGGCCCGGCTCTATCTGGGGTGCCACAACGGGCAGCAGGTGCTGGCCGGGTTCTGCGGCGGATTCGCCGTCGCGGCGCTGGCGGTGCTGTTTTTGTAACCGGTATGGAGCTGAAATAAGAAAGCCCGGAGCCATGCTCCGGGCTTCTTTCGTGTGCCGACTGCGGATCAGACGCATCCCTGCGCAAGCATGGCGTTGGCGACCTTCATGAAGCCGCCGATATTGGCGCCGTTTACGTAGTTGATGTAACCGTCGGCCTGAGTTCCGTACTGCACGCAGACGGAGTGGATGTTCTGCATGATCGAGCGGAGTTTGGCGTCCACCTCTTCGGGCGACCACGTGATGCGCATCGAGTTCTGCGTCATTTCGAGACCCGACGTCGCCACGCCGCCTGCGTTGGCGGCTTTGCCCGGCGCGTAGAGCAGTTTGTGCTGCTGGAAGATGCGGATGGCGTCGGGCGTCGAGGGCATGTTGGCGCCTTCGGCGACACAGATGCAGCCGTTGTCGACGAGCGCCTGCGCTTCGTCGCCGTTCAGTTCGTTCTGCGTGGCGCACGGCATGGCGATATCGCACTTCACGCCCCACGGACGCTGACCGGGATAGTAGGTCGCCGAAGGATAACGGTCGGCGTACTCCTTGATGCGGCCGCGGAAGATATTTTTCAATTCCATTACATAGTCCAATTTTGCAGCGTCGATGCCTTCGGGATCGTGGATGTAACCCGACGAGTCGGAGAGCGTCACGACCTTGGCGCCGAGCTGCGTCGCTTTCTGGCAGGCGTACTGCGCTACGTTGCCCGAACCCGAGATGCAGACGGTCTTGCCTTCGAAGCTCTCTTTGCGCGTGGCGAGCATCTCCTGCGCGAAGTAGCAGGTGCCGTAGCCCGTGGCTTCGGGACGCAGCGGGCTGCCGCCCCAGTCGCGGCCCTTGCCGGTGAGCGTACCCGTGAATTCGTCGCGCAGACGCTTGTACTGGCCGAACATGAAGCCGATTTCACGGCCGCCGACGCCGATGTCGCCCGCCGGAACGTCGGTGTCCTGTCCGATGTGGCGCTGAAGTTCGGTCATGAACGACTGACAGAACTTCATCACTTCGTTGTCCGAACGTCCTTTGGGGTTGAAGTCCGAACCGCCTTTGCCGCCGCCCATGGGCAGGGTCGTCAGGCTGTTCTTGAACGTCTGTTCGAAAGCGAGGAATTTGAGGATCGAGAGATTGACCGAGGGGTGAAAGCGAATGCCGCCCTTGTAGGGACCGATGGCACTGTTCATCTGTACGCGGTAGCCGCGGTTGATTTCGATTTCACCTTTGTCGTTGAGCCACGGCACGCGGAAAATGATGACACGTTCGGGTTCGGCGATGCGCTCCAGAACTTTCATTTTCTGCAATACGGGACTTGCCACGATGTGGGGAGCCAGCGATTCGGCCACCTCGCGGACAGCCTGATGGAATTCCGGCTCGTTGGGGTTGCGGAGGGTGAGCTGCGCCATGAAATCTTCGACGTACTGATGTGCTTGCTCGTTCATAGTCAATCTGTGTTTTGAGGGTTATTATTAGAGTATCGCTGTAAAAATAATGCATCTTCAGGAGTTTTGCAAGTTCTTTAAGAATTTGCTAAAATATTTTACTTATACGATTTTCAGTTTCAACCCCTCTTGTGCTTACTGTCTGCGGGGAGGGGCGGACCGAGGGTGAAAATCCGTAATAAAAAATGACAGATCCGTTGTGAATCTGTCATTTGAAAAAAATATGAAATTTTTTTTTCGGTTACTTCGCATTTTCCCCCGATTGACGGCTGAATTCGAAGCCGATGTAAACATTCTTATAGTTTTCGAGCAGCGCGACGATGGTCTCCATCGACGATATTTTGCTGCCCATCGCCTTGACCATGTCGATGAGTTTGGTGACGGGGAAGACCAGCAGCAGATTAGAGCCGTCGATGTAGGCGTGCCCCGGAACCGAACCCAGATCGAGTTTGTCCTTGGCGAAATTGAGCGTGGCGACGTGCGTCGAAGCGTCGAATTCGTAGGTACCCGCAAGTTCGTATTTGCCCATCAGGGTCGTGAATTTGCCGTCTTTGGCGAATGTGACACTCCCTGCACCGGGTTTGATGCCGGCCATCTGGTAGCCCTTGTCGAGCTGCTGTTTGATGTTGTCCTGAAGTACCGTTCCGCCGAGCTGGCTCAGCAGGTCGTTGCCTTCGAATTTTACGCCCGGAGCGGTGTAGTTCCATGTTCCGACCAGCGCATATTGCGTCAGTTTGCCGTCGGTAGCTTTGTCTGCGGCGGTCGTGGCGGCTTTTTTCAATGCTTCTTTCCAGTCCTGCGCCGTGGCGGAGCTGCCGGTGAGGAGAAGCACCGCGATCGCCAGTAAGAGATTTCTTTTCATTTTCATTTCAGGTATTTCAGGGTTTCGAGTTCTTTGAGCCACACGGCCGCCGAAGCGTCCGAAGGCATGCGCCAGTCGCCGCGCGGCGAGAGGGCTGCGGAGCCGACTTTCGGACCGTCGGGCATGGCCGAACGCTTGAATTGCTGTGAGAAGAAGCGGCGGAAGAAGACCGTCAGCCACTTGAGGATCGTCGCGCGATCGTAACTGCCGTGAAACGCCTGTTCGGCGAGGAACAGGATTTTCGCCGGGCCGTACCCCGCGCGGATGAAGTTGTAGAGGAAGAAATCGTGGAGTTCGTAAGGACCTACGAGGTCCTCGGTCTTCTGGGCGATCTTGCCTTCCTTGTCCGCCGGAAGCAGTTCGGGACTGACCGGAGTGTCGATGACGTCGAGCAGCGTCGCGCGCGCAGCCACGTCGGATTCCGTGTCTGCGACCCATTTCACGAGGTGGCGCACCAGCGTTTTGGGCACCGAGGCATTCACGCCGTACATCGACATCTGATCGCCGTTGTAGGTGGCCCACCCCAGCGCCAGTTCGCTCAGGTCGCCCGTGCCGACCACCAGACCGCCCTCCATGTTGGCGATGTCCATCAGTATCTGCGTGCGTTCGCGGGCCTGACTGTTTTCATAGGCCGCCGATCGGTCCCCGGGATCGAGTCCGATGTCGCTGAAGTGCTGTGTGCAGGCGTCGCGGATCGGAATTTCGCGGATCGTGACGCCCAGACCGCGCATCAGTTCCAGCGCGTTGTTGTAGGTGCGGTCCGTGGTGCCGAAGCCGGGCATGGTGACGCCGATGATTCCGGCGCGGTCGAGTCCGAGCTTGTCGAACGTGCGGACCGTGACGAGCAGGGCAAGCGTCGAATCCAGACCGCCCGAAATGCCGATTACGGCCTTTTCGCAGCAGGTGTGCACCAGCCGTTTGGCCAGCCCGTGCGATTGTATCTGGAAAATCTCCTCGCAACGTTCGCTGCGGTGCGTTTCGTCCTGCGGCACAAAGGGCATCGGGTCGATGTCGCGGTCGAGCGCCGCGGCCCGGAGTCCTTCGGGGACCTCCATTTCGATAACGGTGTTCTCCGCCGCCCCTTCGTTCATGCGGAACGAGGTGTTGCGGCGGCGTTCGAATTCCAGCCGCTGAATGTCGATGTCGGCCACGACGAACTGCTCTTCGAGCAGGAAGCGTTGCGATTCGCGGAGTATCCGGCCGTTTTCGGCCACGATGCTGTTGCCGGCGAATACCAGATCGGTGGACGATTCGCCGAAGCCTGCCGAGCAGTAGACGTATCCCGCGAGGGTGCGCGCCGACTGCTGGGCCACGAGTTGGCGCAGGTAGGCATGCTTGCCCACCGATTCGGGCGATGCCGAGAGGTTGAAAATCACCTTGGCGCCGTTGAGCGCGAGGTGCGACGAAGGCGGGATCGCCGTCCAGAGGTCCTCGCAGATTTCGACGCCGAATTCCGCACCGTTGATCTCGAACGTAAGGTCCGCACCGAAATCGGCGCTCTGCTCCGCGACGGAAATCGTCTCTTCCGAGATTCCGGCGCCGGATGCGAACCAGCGGTTTTCGTAGAACTCCGTATAGTCGGGGATATAGGTCTTGGGAACGACGCCCAGCACACGGCCCTGCGTGAAAACGACGGCGCAGTTGTAGAGCGTCGATCCGTGGCGCAGGGGGGCGCCGGCGATCACGACCAGCGGCAGTTTGCGCGTCGTTTTTACGAGCCGCGCAAGGGCTTCGTCGGCCGCGTCGAGCAGCGCCGGCTGCAACAGCAGGTCGGCGCAGGTGTAGGCCGTGACGGCCAGTTCGGGGAATACGACGATCTCGACGCCCCGCTGCGCGGCCTCCTCGGCCATCGCGGCGATCCGTTCGGTGTTGAAGTCGCAGTCGCCGACCCGTACGTGCGGCACCGCTGCCGCCACTTTCAGAAAACCGAAATTATCCATAGGTCTGTGTTTTGTTTTGCCGCTGTCTTCGTTCCGAATCCCTGCTTCGCGGCAGGGACGGGTATGCGGCGGATTCGTCGCGGCGGCAGTCCGGACTGCCGCCTGTGCGGTTATGCGTTTATTCGGCCCACAACTGCGCGAGGTTCAGGATCACCTGCTGGGCCTTGCGCATCGTGGTAAGCGAACAGTATTCGAATTTGCCGTGGAAGTTCATGCCGCCCGTGAAGAGGTTGGGGCAGGGGAGTCCCATGAACGAGAGCCGTGCGCCGTCCGTGCCGCCGCGAATCGGGCGGACGAGCGGTTTCACGCCGGCGCGCTCCATCGCTTCGAGCGCCTTGTCAATCACCTGCGGGTGCGGTTCGACCATCTTGCGCATGTTGAAATACTGGTCCTTGACGGTGAGAGTCAGCACCCCGTCGCCGTATTTCTTCTTCAGCAGATCGACGCAGGCCCACATGAAGACCTTCTTCTGCTCGAACTTGTCGGCGTCGTGGTCGCGGATGATGTAGCTGATCGAAGCCTTTTCGACCGTGCCGTTCAGTCCCACGCAGTGGTAGAAACCTTCGTATCCTTCGGTATGCTCGGGACGCTGGCAGGCCGGAAGAAGCCGCTGCAGGTCGCAGGCTACCTCGATGGCGTTGAGCATCTTGTCCTTGGCGTATCCGGGGTGGACGTTGCGGCCCTGAATGTCGATTTTCGCACTTGCAGCGTTGAAGTTCTCGTACTCCAGTTCGCCCTCCATGCCGCCGTCGACGGTGTAGGCGAAGTCGACGCCGAAAGCCTTGACGTCGAAGAAATCCACGCCCCGACCCACCTCCTCGTCGGGCGTGAAACCGATGCGTATTTTGCCGTGTTTGATTTCGGGGTGCGCGAGCAGGTACTCCGCGGCGGTCATGATCTCCGCCACACCCGCCTTGTCGTCGGCGCCGAGCAGCGTCGTGCCGTCGGTGTGGATCAGCGTGTGGCCCTTGAAGAACTCCAGTTCGGGGAAGTCCGCGACCCGCATCGTGATCTGGCCGTTCAGTGCGATGTCGCCGCCGTCGTACTCCTCGATGACGCGGGGCTTGATGTCCTTGCCGCTCATGTCGGGCGATGTGTCCACATGGGCGATGAAGCCGATTACAGGGGCGTTTTCACAGCCCGGCGTCGCGGGGACGGTGCCCATCACGTAGCCGTACTGGTCCATCGTGACTTCAGTCATGCCGAGCGCCTGCATTTCGTCGCGCAGGGCGGCCAGCAGTACTTTCTGTTTCTCGGTCGAAGGGAACGTGCCGCTCTCCTCGGACGACTGGGTGTCGTAGGAGACGTATTTCAGGAATCTTTCTTTGAGGTCCATGATGTTGTGTGGTTTATGGTGTTACTATTGTGGCTGTCGAGCCGTTGACGATTGCTATGGAGTGCGTGCCGTCGGGGTTTACCACGACCGACGTGCTGCCGCACGGAGGCATGACGACCGCATGGCCTCCGTCGGGCGTTACGACGACGGCGGGGTAGGACGAACCGGTAACGGATATGCTCGTTCCCGCCCTGCTCTGCCGCTGCGGGCTGCCGGCGGCTGCCGGGTTTTCCGTGCCGCTTCGCTGCACGACGGTCAGCGAGACACAGCCTTGCAGCAGCGTCGCGGCGACGAGAAGTATAATTCCGGTTTTCATGCGGTGCGGTGTTTGCTATTCTTCTTTTTTAGCCCGGAGCGTGTGCCAGCCGAAGTAGCCGATCAATGCGAGGTACATGACCAGTCCGGTCCACTCTGCGGCGTTCGATGCGGCCCAGCCGCTCAGGAACCAGTCCACCTCGGCGAATTTCAGGAGGGCGCTCACCACGCCCATCAGCGCGCCGCCGGCGATAAAGCCCGATGCGATCAGCGTGCCGCGGTCGAAACGCGCCTTGTTGAGTGCTTCGTCCTTCGAGCGGTTCGAGACGAACCACGCTACCAGTCCGCCGATTACCAGCGGGGCGTTCAGCTCCATCGGGATAAACATGCCCAGTGCGAATGCAAGGGCCGGAACGCCGATCGAGGTCAGCACCAGCGCCAGCGCCGCGCCGCAGAAGTAGAGCATCCACGGAGTCTGGCCGCCGGTCATCAGGGGCTGAATCACAGCCGCCATGGCGTTGGCCTGCGGGGCTACGAGAGCGCCTTCGCCCACGAATCCGTACGATTTGTTGAGGATGATCATTACGCCGGCTACGGTTGCCGCAGCAACGAACGTGCCGAGGAATTTCCATGCCTCCTGCTTGCGGGGCGTGGTGCCGAGCCAGTAACCGATCTTGAGGTCGGTGATGAAGCCGCCGGCCATGGAGAGCGCCGTGCAGACCACGCCGCCGATAATCAGCGCCGCCGTCATGCCCGTCGTGCCGCTCAGTCCGACGCTTACGAGTACCAGCGACGAGAGGATGAGCGTCATCAGGGTCATGCCCGATACGGGGTTCGTTCCGACGATGGCGATGGCGTTGGCCGCTACGGTGGTGAAGAGGAACGAGATGACGAAGACGATCAGAATGGCCGTCACGGACTGTACCCAGCCGTCGAGCAAGCCGAAGTGGAAGAAGACGAAGATCGAAATGAGCGTGGCGATCAGGATCGTGAGGATACGCTTCATCGTCAGGTCGCGCTGCGTGCGTTCGGTCGCTGCGGCTTGGGTTTTGTTGCCCCCCCCCAACTCCGATACGGCCAGCCCTACGGCCTGACGGATGATCTTCGACTGTTTGACGATGCCGATGATGCCAGCCATGGCGATACCGCCGATGCCCAGCGGTTTGCCGATGAAGGCGAAGAGGTTTTCGGCCGTGAACAGGCGCTGCGGATCGGCCATGATGTCGGCGCGCGTTACGCCCAGCAGCGATGCCATGGCCGCCGGGTCGATGCTGTCGGCCAGCGAACCCACCAGCGGTACGACGAGGAACCATACCAGACACGAACCTGCGGTGATGATCATGGCGTATTTCAGGCCGATGATGTAACCCAGACCCAGCACGGCGGCCGAGGTGTTGAGCGAGAAGACGACCTTGAACTTGTCGGCGGCGACCTGTCCCCATGCGCAGATGCGCGTGGAGACCGCTTCGGTCCACATC
>JAJPZH010000092.1 GCA_021204515.1 Alistipes sp.
TCGCTCACGGGAAACCGCGTCGATTGTTTTATTCTCGACGACCTCTACAAGGACGCCCTCGAAGCCAATTCGCCGCTCATCCGCGCCAACTGCTGGGAGTGGTATACGTCGGTGGTCCGTACCCGCATGCACAACGCTTCGCGCGAACTGATCGTCTTCACCCGCTGGCACGAGGAGGACCTGATCGGTACGCTCACGGCCCGCGAACCGGTCGTGGAACTGACGGAATGGGCGCAGCTCGACGGCCTGCCGGCCGACACGTGGCTGCACCTGAACTTCGAGGCGCTCAAATCCTCGTCGCCGACCGGAATCGACCCGCGCATGCCGGGCGAGGCGTTGTGGGAGCAGCAGCAGGGCCGCGCCCTGCTCGAAGCCAAGCGACGGCTCGATCCGCTCCAGTTCGAAAGCATGTATCAGGGGCATCCCTCCTCGCGCGAGGGGCTTTTGTACGGGCTGAATTTCGCCGAGTACGACGACCTGCCGCACGAGATCGTCCGCCGCGGCAACTATACCGACACGGCCGATACGGGCGACGACTACCTCTGTTCGCTCTCTTATGCGGTCGATGCCGACGGGACGATCTACATCACCGACGCCGTCTATACGCGCGAACCGATGGAGGTTTCCGAACCGCTGGTCGCCGAGATGCTGTTGCGTTCCGACACGCGGCAGGCCGCCGTCGAGAGCAACAACGGCGGCCGCGGATTCGCCCGCGCCGTGCAGTCGCTGGCTCCCGGCGTGCGTATCGAATGGTTCCATCAGGGCGGCAACAAGGAAGCCCGCATCCTCTCCAATTCGGCCACTGCGCTTCACCTCCTGCGGTGGCCGCGGGGCTGGAATTTCCGCTGGCCCGAACTCTACGCCCACCTGACGACCTACCGCCGCCGCTTCCGCGCCAACCGCTGGCACGATGCCGCCGATGTGGTGACGGGCATCGTCGAACGCGAAGCCGCCGACCGCAGCCGGGGCCGCGTGCGGGGCGTGCGCTTTCTGTAAGTCGGGATCGGGTTTTTGCGGCCTAAAAGTAGTATTTGAAACCGACCGTCGGGCTGATTCCGAGCTGGAAAGAGACGCCGTTCACACCCGTTCCCGAATACGACAGATAGCTGTAGTCCAAAGTCAGGAGGCTGACTGACAATCCGATATGGGCCGACGGCCTGATTTCGAACGCTCCGAGCGACAATCCTGCATCGAAGCCGTACCCGCTGGTGCCGTCCGTCGAGGCGAAAGCGAATCCCACGGCCAGCTGCGGCGTGTAGTAGAAGCGGTCGCACAGTCTGACGTAATAGGCGAGGCTGGGACCTGCCGTCAGCCCGTGCGTCGTTTCGCCGTCGGATGAAATCAGTTGGTAGCCGATCGAGCCGCCGATGCGCAGCCTGTCGGATGCGAAATAACCGAATTCGGGTGCGAACCCGAATGTCGTCTGCGATGCGGAGGAGCCCTCGATGCTGATCGACGTCGTCGTAATTCCGATTATTCCGCCGACATATTTGTCACCCTTGCTTTGAGCGGAAACGGTCGAAACACACAGCATAAGGGCCAGAGCCGGAAAGAGAAGTTTTTTCATAACTTGTAGATTTGAAGATTAGTGGTTTAGTGGTTTCAAGTTAGAAAAAAAAGTAATATCTGCTGTTTTTTGCCTGTTGAAAAATGCCGACTTTCGCTTCTGAACGCCCCTCCCCGTCCTGAAAAGGCGGCCGCTGCGGCTGCGCAATGTGAAGCCTGCGTTAAATTATCTTCCCGTGCGGAACCAACCGCCCCGATTTTTCGTATCTTTGGCCCCATGGTTATTTAGTTTGCACTAATCCCAATTTAACATGAAAGCATTGAAAATCGGAAATTTGCTCGCCACCGTCCCTATCGTGCAGGGCGGCATGGGCGTAGGCATATCCCTCTCCGGACTGGCATCGGCCGTCGCCAATCAGGGCGGCGTCGGCGTTATTTCGTCGGCAGGTCTCGGAGCCATCTACAACAAGTACTCGAAAGACTACCGCGCAGCCTCGATCTGGGGGCTTAAGGAGGAGCTTCGCAAGGCCCGCGAAGCCACGCGGGGCATCGTCGGCGTAAACGTCATGGTTGCCATGTCGAACTTCGCCGACATGGTGAAGACCGCCGTCGCCGAGAAGGCCGACATCATCTTTTCGGGCGCCGGGCTGCCGCTCAACCTGCCGTCGTTCCTCACGGAGGGCGCCCGGACCAAGCTGGCCCCGATCGTGTCGTCGGCGCGTGCGGCGAAACTGCTGTGTCAGAAGTGGTTCTCGGAGTACAGGTACATTCCCGACGCCATCGTCGTCGAAGGCCCCAAGGCGGGCGGACACCTCGGATACAAGGAGGATCAGCTCACCGACGAGCATTATTCGCTCGAAAACCTCGTTCCCGAAATCGTCGCCGAGGTGCGTGCTTTCGAGGCCGAGCACGACTGCCGTATCCCCGTCATCGCGGGCGGCGGCATCTATACCGGCGAGGATATCTACCGCATCATGCAGCTGGGCGCCGACGGCGTGCAGATGGGCACGCGCTTCGTGACCACCGAGGAGTGCGATGCCGATCCGGCGTTCAAACAGACTTACCTCGACGCCAAACCGCAGGACATCGAGATCATCAAAAGCCCCGTCGGCATGCCGGGCCGGGCGATCCACAGTTCGTTCCTCGACCGGGTGAAAGAGGGGCTGAAACGTCCGAAAAACTGCCCGTTCGACTGCATCAAGACCTGCGACGTGACGCACAGTCCCTACTGTATCATGCTGGCGCTCTACAACGCATTCAAGGGCAAACTGCAGAACGGCTACGCTTTTTGCGGGGCCAACGCATGGCGCGCCGAGAAGATTCAGTCGGTGCGTGACCTGATGGCCACGCTCAGGGCCGAGTACGATAACTTTTCGCTGAAGGAAAAACTCTTCGGCGTGAAATAACCTCTTCCCGCACGCCGGGAAAATATTCCGTCAGGCGTCTTTGGACGCCTGTTTTTTAGCCCCTAATTTATTAGGGGCTTTTTCTTTGGCGGTGAATTTTTCCTGCATCCGGTTTCAAACAGGCTAATTTTTTATTACATTTGACTCCCGGTTAGGTTATTGATGGTGTTTTGCCGGACGATCATCGAAAACATTACTGGGCTTTTTGTCGTGAGTCCGGGGGACTGCTGTCGGTACTGCCGTATTATGTAACTCTTAAATTTTAATTTATGAAAAACTTTTTGAGGAAATCAGCTTTGCTGATGGCTGCCTCGCTGGTGTTTTTCGCCTGCGACGACGATGAGAAGAAGGTTCCCGAGACGGTTGTAACGCTCGATCAGACGGAGCTGAATCTTAATGTCGGGTTTTCCGAGACGCTCGTAGCGACCGTTACCCCCCCCCTGCAGGATGGTGTGAAGGTGGATTGGGCTACTGACAATGAGGCTGTTGCAACGGTTGAAGACGGTGTCGTTACCGCTCTCGCCGCCGGTGATGCCACTATCACCGCCAGCGTCGGCGAGAGTAAGGCGACCTGCAAGGTGACGGTGGTTTACGTTGCGCCGAAGATCGGCGACTATTACTATTCCGACGGTACGTGGAGCGACGGCGGACTGGTAAGTATCGAGGCTGACGGACTGAATCCCGTCTGGGCCGACACTAAACCCGCTCCCATCGCCGGTAAAACCGTTATCGGCATCGTCTGCCAGACGGACGAAAACCGGATCGCCGACAGCGACAAGGAGAAAGGCTATACGCACGGGTATGTCGTGGCTGTTAAGAATGCCCATAGCGCCGACAGCCAGACGGTTCAGTATTCTACCGACAACGATTTCGCAAGCACTCCGAAAGCGAAAATTGCGAGTACGTGGTATAGCAATATCAACGGTTATGAGGAGACGATGAAAACCGTTTCCGATTATGGCGAGAACCTCGCTACATGGTGTCCTGCTTTCGATTTTACGGTTAATAATTTCTCGCTTCCCGCTCCCGAAACGTCGAGCGGCTGGTTCCTGCCCAGTACCGGCCAATTATGGGATATGGTGGCCAATCTCTGCGGCCACGAAGCGGCTCTGCTTCTGAAAGAGTGGCAGACTTCGAGCTACAATGTCTATTACGGTTACAATTCCGAAAATGTAAGCTATGACGTGATTGCGAAATTCAACGAGACGCTTGCGATGATCCCCGCCGATCAGAAAGAGGAGCTGTTCGTGACGGACGCATCCTATTACAATACCTGTACGCTTTGGGCTACGACATGTTTCGAACCCGGCGAGACGGCATGTATCATTCATATCGGCGGTTCCGAGAAACATCTGGTGGAACTTATGTGCGAGTATATCGATTACGACGGTATCGCCCGTCCGATCCTTGCATTCTAAATAGATCGCTTTTACGGAAACGCGGATTATTTTTCCGTGTTTTTCGGACCTGCTCCCGGCCGTTCGGCCGGGGGCTTTTTTATGGCCGGACGTATTCCCGGCCGTCGCCAGACAATGGTCGGAAACTTTTTCTTGTGCGCTGCCGGACAACAATCGGGTGTCGCCTTCGTGAGCCGTCTGCCGCGTCCGTTTTCCGCAGCTCCCGCATGCGGCTTCTACAACTCCTGCAGCCGTGCCACGGGCGAGACGCCGAGCGACGAGAAGTCGCCGTGCTGGTAGCGGTAGTAACCCGCCATGGCGATCATCGCGGCGTTGTCCGTCGTGAACTTGAATTCGGGCAGGAACGTGCGCCAGCCGCGTCTGCGGCCCTCTTCGACGATACCGTTGCGCAGTCCAGAATTGGCCGAAACGCCGCCCGCGATGGCGATGTCGCGGATGTCGAGGTCCTTCGACGCCCGCACCAGCTTGTCCAGCAGGATCTCGACGATCGTGCTTTGCAGCGAAGCGCAGAGCGAAGCCTTATTGTTCTCGATGAAACCGGGATCGTTCACCACGGCGTCGCGCAGCGTGTAGAGGAACGAGGTTTTGAGCCCCGAAAACGAATAGTCGTATCCGTCTACGTGGGGCCGTGCGAACCGGAACGCCTTCGGGTCGCCCTCTTTGGCCAGCTTGTCGATCACCGGGCCGCCGGGGTAGGGCAGTCCCATCACCTTGGCGCATTTGTCGAAGGCTTCGCCCGCGGCGTCGTCGATCGTCGTGCCGATGATCTCCATTTCGAGCGGGGAGTCCACGCGCACGATCTGGGTGTGTCCGCCGCTTACGAGCAGGCAGAGGAACGGAAAGCCGGGGTGCGGCAGCATGCGGTCCTGAAGGTCGATGAAGTGCGAAAGTATGTGTCCCTGAAGGTGATTGACCTCGACCATCGGGATATTGTGCGCAATGGAAAGCCCTTTGGCGAACGAGACGCCCACCAGCAGCGAACCCAGCAGTCCGGGGCCGCGCGTGAAGGCGATGGCGTCGATCTCTTCGGGCGTCAGCCCGGCCTCTTTGAGCGCCGTGTCCACTACGGGAATAATGTTCTGCTGGTGCGCCCGCGAAGCCAGTTCGGGGATCACGCCGCCGTATTTGATGTGGACGGCCTGCGAGGCGATGACGTTCGACAGCAGCACGTTGTTGCGTATCACGGCGGCGGATGTGTCGTCGCACGAGGATTCGATGCCCAGAATAGTAATATCCATGCGGTTTTTCGTTTTTTTAACTAATTATAGTTAAATTTGCAGGTTATAACGGCCTGCCAATGCACAAAGGTATAAAAATATTGGGAAAGGTGTTATCGGCCGCGGTATTGTTGCTGATAATTCTGCCTCTGCTGCTCTCGTTGCTGCTCGACATTCCTGCCGTGCAGAACTACGTGGTGCAGAAAGCCGTGCGCATGGTGTCGGAGAAACTCGAAACCACCGTCAGCATCGACCGCGTGGATATCGGGCTTTTCAGCAAGGTCAAAGTCAAGGGTTTCTATGTCGAGGACTATCAGCGTGACACGCTGCTGTACGTCGGCAAACTCGATGCGTTCGTCACCGGACTGGGCATCTTCGGCGGCGGACTTTCGCTGGGCCGCGGCGAAATCGCCGACGCCAAGCTCTACCTGCGCGAGACGCCCGAAGGGGAGATGAACATCAAGCAGATCGTCAATCGAATCAGCAACCCCGACAAACCCAAGAAAGGCAACTTCCGCCTGTCGCTCAAAAAGGCGTCGATCGAAAACATGGACCTCTGTCTGGAACGGCTCGACCGCCGCGATCCCGAATTCGGCATCGACTTCAGCCATATGCACCTTTACGGCATCACGGCATATGTGAACGACTTCACCATCGACGGACAGTCCATCTATACCACCATCGAGACCCTTTCGGCGCGCGAGCGCAGCGGCTTCGCTCTCGACCACTTCGCCGGGCAGTTTTATCTGACCAACGGCTGTATGGGCTTCGAGGACGTTTCCGTCGTGACGGGCCGCTCGAACGTGCAGATTCCCTATATCTCGCTGGCGGGCGATTCGTGGGCCGAGTACAAGGACTTCATCGGCGAGGTGCGCATCGACGGCGCGCTGCGCAATACGACCGTTTCGACGGACGACATCGCCTACTTCGCCCCCAAACTGCGCGGCTGGCATACCGATTTCAGCAATGTCAACGTCGAGATCGCGGGCGTGGTCTCCGACTTTACGGCCAAAGTCAAAAGCATGCAGATCGGCGAGGGCACATGGCTCATCGCCGACGCTTCGGTCCGGGGGCTTCCCGACATCCGGCAGACCCGTTTCGACCTGAACGTTCCGCGGCTCAAATCCTCGGCCGAATCCGTAGACGAACTGGCCGCCGGGATCGGAGGCCGTGAATTGTCCGACAAACTGGTCGGCATTCTGGGTAATACGGGCCAGATCGACATCAACGCCCGCTTCAAGGGACTGCTTTCGTCGTTCGACATGCAGGTCGGCGCTTCGACCGGCGTGGGCGAGGTGACCTGCAACCTGCGGATGACGCCGCTCAAGGCGGGCCGCAGCAGCGTGCGGGGCGACGTGGAGACGCACAACCTGCGTCTGGGCGAACTGCTCGGCCGCCGCGATCTGTTGGGCAATGCGACCCTTATGGCCTATATCGACGGAGTGGTCGGCAAAGGTTATACCGACGCCAACGTCGTGGGCAGCGTCACGCAGCTGGGCTTCAACGACTATATCTACGACTCGCTGCGGCTCGACGGCCGTCTGCGCAACCGCCAGTTCGACGGCCGCATCACGGCCCGCGATCCCAATCTCGATTTCGATTTCTCGGGACTGGTGGACTTCAACGACTTGATTCCGCGCTACGACTTCACGATGGACCTGCGCCATGCCGACCTCGCCCGGCTCCATATCAACCGCCGCGACTCCGTCTCGCAGCTCGCGGCGCGTATCGAGGCCAATGCCGGGGGCCGCTCGCTGGACGACCTGAACGGCCGCATCCACGTCACCGACGCCGTCTACCGCTACAATGACAAGCAGGTCACTTCGAAGACCATGACCGTCACGGGCGAGAACTCGGCGCAGAACAAGCTCGTCGAACTGCGCTCAGATTTCGCCGACGCCACGTTCCGCAGCAAGACCAGCTACCGCGAAGTCTTCGAATACCTGCGCCGCAGCGCATGGAAATACCTGCCTCTGCTGCGCCGCGGCGAGGACGATCAGACGCCCCGCGGCCGCAAGACGGCCGTGGCCGACGACTATTCGCTGCTGTCGGTCAATATCCGCCATATAGACCCCATCACCGACGCAATTTCGGCCGGTCTGCAAATCGCCGACGGCTCGTCGATGCAACTGCTTTTCAATCCTGCCAGCGACCAGCTTTCGCTCAAGGCTACTTCGGAATACGTCGAGCGCAAACGCATGCTGGCCACGCGCCTGAGCATCAACGCCTCCAACCGGGGCGACTCGCTTACGGTCTACGCTTCGGCCGAGGATCTTTACGCCGGGGTGTTGCACCTGCCGCAGTTGTCGCTCACAGGCGGCGCCAAGCAGGGCCGCATGCAGGTCTCGGCGGGGTTCGACGATACGCTGCGCAAGGTGTCGGGACTGCTGGGCGTGCAGGCGCAGGTGGTGGACGAGCACGGTCCCAACGGCCGCGTCGTGGACCTGCGCATCCTGCCTTCGCACATCACCCGCGGGGAAAAGACGTGGCAGATTTATGCTCACAAGATACAGCTCGACACGGCGCAGGTCGTGATCGACAAGTTTTTCGTGATGAACCGCGAGCAGGAGCTGCTGCTGGACGGCGTCGCCTCGCGCAGCCGCGAGGACTCGGTGACTCTGCGCCTGCGCAACTTCGACCTCGCGCCTTTCACGCAGGTCGCCGACCGTATGGGGTACGTCGTCGAAGGACGTACCAACGGCTCCGCGACGATGAAATCCGTGCTTCATGCGGGCGAAATCTCCGCCGACATCCTGCTCGACAGTCTGGAGGTCAATGACATTCCGGCTCCTCCGCTGCGGCTCGCTTCGCGCTGGGACTTCCTGCGCAACCGCGCCGGGGTGACCGTCACCGACCGTAACAAGGGCGATACGCTTATCAGGGGCTTCTACGCCCCCTCGCAGGTGCGCTATTACGCCCGGCTGGACATCGACAGTCTCGACATGGGACTGCTCGACCCGGTGCTTTCGGGCGTGATTTCGCAAACCGAGGGACTCGCTTCGGCCGAGCTGGTGCTTCAGGGCCAGCGCCGGGACGCCGACCTGACGGGCCGGATTCACGTTGCGGGACTTTCGACGAAGGTCGATTTTACGCAGGTGACCTATTCGATGCCCGAAGCCGTGCTCGACGTCAGGGACAACCGCTTCCGCGCGTCGAACGTCCCGGTCTTCGACTCCGAAGGCAACCGGGGCCGCTTCGACATCGACCTGAGCCTGCAGCACCTCTCCAATATCGCTTACGACGTGCGTGTCGCGCCTCAGCAGATGCTGGTGCTCAACACCACGGCACAGGACAACGACTTCTTCTACGGCAAGGTCTACGCTTCGGGCACGGCGCGTATTTCGGGCGACAAGGGAGCCGTCAACATGGACATCGCCGCCACTACCGACGACCATTCGTCGTTCTTCATGCCGCTGTCGAACAAGTCCAATATCTCGTACGCCGATTTCGTGACCTTCAAGGAGCCGGCCAAGGTCGATACGGTCGATAATCTGGCGCGCCGGAAGATGATGTTCGAACGCCACCGTCAGCAGAAGACCGTCGCCGGAAGCCAGATGAACATCGCACTGGCGCTCGATGTCCGGCCCGGCGTGGAGGTCGAGCTGAGCGTGTCGGGCAATACGCTGAAAGGCCGCGGCGACGGAACGCTCAACCTGCAGATCAATCCCCGCTCGAACGTTTTCGAGATGTACGGCGATTATACCATCACGGAGGGGAGTTTCCTTTTCTCGCTCCAGAACATCATCAACAAGAAGTTCATCATCGAAAACGGCTCGACGATCCAGTGGACCGGTTCGCCGATGGACGCCATGCTCAATATCGACGCCATCTACAAGCTGAAAGCCTCGCTGCAGCCGCTGCTGCAGGGCACGGCCGAAAACGTGACCGCCGACCGCTCGGTGCCTGTCGAGTGCATCATCCACCTCGGCGACCGGCTTTCGAACCCGGCCATCACCTTCGACGTGAACGTGCCCGGCACCGACCCCGAGACGCAGGCCGTGGTCGCCAATGCGCTGACCAGTCCCGAGACCGTCGATACGCAGTTCGCCTACCTGCTGCTGTTCAACAGTTTCATGTCCGAGAACAACGCCGCCTCGTCGAACATCGGTGCGTCGGTTTCGGCCGCGACGGGACTGGAGTTCCTCTCGAACATGGTCAGCAACCTGCTCTCGAACGACGACTACAATATCGTCATCCGCTACCGCCCCAAGTCGGAGCTGACCAGCGACGAAGTGGACTTCGGCCTTTCGAAGAGTCTGATAAACAACCGCCTGTTCGTCGAGGTCGAGGGAAACTACCTGATCGACAACAAACAGGCCATCAACAGTTCGATGTCCAACTTCATGGGCGAAGCCTACATCACCTACCTGATCGACCGGGCGGGTACGCTCAAGGCCAAGGCCTTTACGCAGACCATCGACCGTTTCGACGAAAATCAGGGTTTGCAGGAAACCGGCGTCGGCATCTACTTCAAGGAGGATTTCGACAATTTCCGGGACCTGCGCCGCCGCATCCGGGAGCGTTTCACCAACAAAAAGCGCAAGGCCCGGCGCGAAGCGCGCCGCGAGGCCGCCCGCGAAGAACGTGCGGAAAAAGAGCGGCAGCGGCAGGCGGTGGATACGCTGCAGGCGTTCCTATACGTTAATCATGAAAAGAATGCGCCCGCGCCGTGAAACGGATCGGCCGGAACCGGAAACAGAAAGAATTCAATAACAAAACTTCTATAATTTCTAAAACACTATGATGACTTTTTTGCAGGCTGCCGAGGCGGTGGCCACCAGTGAGGAGACCCGCATGGGACTGTGGACGCTGTTTACCAAAGGCGGTTGGCTGATGTGGCCGCTGCTGGCTCTGGGCGGGGTGACGATTTTTATCTTCGTGGAGCGCTTCATGGCTATCCGCAAGGCTTCGGTGCTGGACATGAACTTCATGAACCGTATCCGCGACTACATTTCCGACGGCAAGATCCAGACGGCCGTGAATCTGTG
>JAJPZH010000162.1 GCA_021204515.1 Alistipes sp.
CCTCGACGCTGCCGGGCAGCAAATCGATCTCCCATTGCGGACGCAGGCCGGCCACGAGGGAGCGGAGCAGGCGGGCCGCAGGCACTTCGTCTTCGATAATGGCGACACGGAATCTATTCATTGTAAAGTGGAATTTTTACGATAAACCGAGTCTCGCTCCGTCGGATTTCTATACCTCGGCCGAGTGCTATAAGGCATCTGTTGTGGAGATTCCGCAATCCCACTCCTGTCGAACTTTCGCTATGACGGGGATGGAACGTATTGGCGACTGAGAGGACGTCATCGGCTACGGAGAGCGAGATCAGCATGGGATATGTGGCGGAAACGACGTTGTGCTTGACGACGTTTTCCAGCAGAAGCTGCAATGTCAGCGGCGGCAGTTGCGCCTCCATATACTTCTCGGCGATGTGTGTTTCGAAACGGATACAGTCGCCCAACCGGACCCGGTGCAGGAAAAGATAGGCTGAGGCAAAATGCAGTTCGTCGTCGAGCGTCACCAGCCGCTTGTGCTGACTTTGCAACACGTAACGATAAACATCGGAGAGGTTGCGGGTAAAGATTACAGCCTGTACGGGATCGTATTCGATTTCGGCGATCAGCGCATTGAGGTTGTTGAATAGAAAATGCGGGTCGAGCTGCTGTTGCAGCACCGTGTAACGAGCCGCATCGGTCTCTTTCTGCAAGGCCGCCGAAAGGCGTTGCAGCCGGAGTGTTTCACGCATCGAGTAATTGGCCGAAAGCAGTCCCAATACGACCAGTTCGACCAGCCATACCAAAGTCAGAATTCGCATACCTCCATTCGGAAAAGTAAAGGGTGATGCAGCTCCGGCGAGCAATTTGGCTGCAACCAGCAACGCATAGTTGATTCCGAACATCAGCGATATGGTGACCGTATAAGAGAGTACGAGACGCAGCCGCCGGCCGCCGAGCAGGTATTGGTTGTTCAGCCAAACGCTCATCCGAACGACCACCTCGCCCAACAGATTGAAGACGGCGATGAAGAAGAGATAAACCCACCATGCCCCCAACCGTACTACGGCTTCTGACGGCAAATTGGTGTAGTTGCCCAGCAGCAGGCAGGCGAAGATCCCCAGCCCGGAGAAGAGCACCGTGCGCAGCAATCTGTTTTTCCGTGTGTCGGTCATGATGTAAAGGTAGAAAAAATTACGGTCGGTTGTATCCGTTCGCGGCTTTGATCAGATTGGCAAAGTGAAGCTGCGCGGCGGCTTTGGCGGTTACATAGTTCGTTTGCGCCGTCTGGCGGTAGACCTGCGCGTCGATCACATCGGCGATCGAAATCGCGCCCTCCTCGTATTTCTCCGTCGCACGGCGCTCGTTCTCTTCGGCTTTGCCGAGCGACGACTGTGCTAATTCCACGCGTTGCTCGGCCTGCGTCAGCGAAGTCCATGCCGTACGAGTTTCCAATTCCAGCGTCGTTTCCGTTTTATGCAGCCGGTCGGCAGCCATGCCGATCCGATGCTCGTAGGCCGATTTCTCCCGACGCCTCTTTCCTCCGTGGAAGATCGGGACGGATACCTGGGCATAAAGCGAATAGTTGGGAGAGAGGTCGGGACGGAAATCGTACCCCGGTGCGTAGAACCCGCCGTTGGCGCCGACATAAAGCTGCGGCTTGTATTGTGCATCGTTCAGACGCATCGACCTTTTCGTTATTTCGATCTGCTCCTGCGCGATCCTGAGTTCCGGACGCAACGGGGCATCGGAGATGCTTTCCGCGACATTTTCCACAGGTAAAACGGCCTCTCCGATCTGTGTTTCGGTGTCGAGCGGCAACCCGATAAGCGAGTTGAGAGCCATCAATCCGACTTCGAAATCGCTTTTGGCCTGCAAATAACGGTATTCGGCCTCGTTGCGCTTCATCTCGACGGTCAGCAGCTCCTGCCGGTCGGCGGCACCGGCCTCGACCCGTTCGCGGACGATACGCTCCAGATCGGTAACGGCCCGCAGAAAATCATCGGCTACCGTCATCAGCTCGTAACGGGCTACGGCAGTCCAATACTGTACGTCGACCTGATAACATACTGACGAGCGCAATAGCTCCCGCTCGGCCTCGGCCACCAACGTCTGCGACTCGGCCAACCGGATCGCCTCGATGATGCGCCCGCCCGTATAGACGGGTTGCAGGAGTGTCGCTGAGGCGCCGTAATTCAGATCCTGACCCTCGAAGGTCAGCGGCCCGACCCCCGGCAACTCGGCCGAAAGTTCCAACGGATTGCCCGTATATTTGAAATCCGCACCGGCCGAGAGGGTCGGCGTACGGTCCGCGCGGGCGGCGCGTTCCAGTTCCATACTCGCTTCGATATTGCGGACTGCCGCTTTCAAGTCGTCGTTATATTCCAACGCCATTTGCCGGTAGCGCATAAGCAGCGAATCCGTCGAAGCGGGCTGTGCGGCGAGTGTCACATAGCAGAGAAGCGCACAACAGGTTATGATCGTTCGTTTCATTCGTTATCGGATTTTTACTTTGTAAAAAATGGCATAGAGCGCCGGCGTGACGAAGAGCGTGAGGCCGGTGGCGAAGGTCAATCCAAAGACGATCGTCGCGGCCATGCCCCCGAACGCCACGTCGAACAACAACGGAATCATACCTGCAATGGTCGTGATGGCTGCCATCAGTACGGGGCGCGTACGCGATACGGTCGCTTCGACGATCGCCTGCTGTAAAGGTATGCTCGACCTGCGCTGGACATTGATCTCGTCGATCAGCACGATGACGTTCTTGATAATCATACCCAAGAGCCCCAACCATCCGGAAATGGGGAAAAATCCGAAGTCGAAGCCCGTCAGCAGCATACCCACGGCAATGCCGATAAGAGAGAGCGGCAATACGCAGAGAATGATGACCGGCTGACGGAAATTGCCGAACAGCGCCACGAGAATAATCACCAGGAACAGGAATGCCATCGGGAAGTATTTCATCAGCGCTTCCATCGCTTCGTGCTGATCCTTGAACTGCGAATCCCAGAAGAACGTGTAGCCCTCCGGCAGCTCGATCGCCTCGATCTCATCACGAATTTCACCGTGCACTTCAGCCATCGTGCACCCCGGCTTCACGCCGCACATGGCAGCCATCGACAGCTGACGGTTGTAGGTGCGGATCTGCGGGTACTCCCACGTCGTTTCGATACGGCGCGTAAGCTGCGAGAGCGGTGCCGAGCGTTCGCCGTTCCAGACGGGTACGTCCCCGATATCAGCTGCACCTTCGACATCGGTTTTGAGCAGTACCGGCACCTGTTTCTCATTATTGCGGTAGATTCCTACGGGCAGTCCGTCGCCGATCGACTTCACGGACTCCATCATCGCCGACTTGGTGATGCCCATGGCTCCGGCACGCACGGGATCGTAGTCCGGGCGGATCATCATTGCCATGTTGACCCATTCGTTGCGGGCGTCGGCGACCTTCGGGTTGCGGCGCATGATTTCGATGGCCACGCCCGTGAGTGAATCGAGTACGGCAGGGTCCGGGCCAAGGAAACGGGCCTCGATGACGGCTTCGGTCAGCGGGCTCAACTCGAACTTGTTGACCTTGATGAGCGGTTCGGGATACCGTTTGCGGACTGAATCCTGTAGTAGGGCGCGCAGTGTGCGCGATTCTTTCGAGGTACGGCACTTCACCAATACCTGCGCATAGTTCGACTGCGGCCCGAAAGCGACGTTCGAAAGATAATAACGCGGCGGCGTACGGCCTATGTAGGTCGAAACGGCCTCCACCTCCTCGAAATCTCCGATCCAGCCGGCGATCTCCGAGGCTGTGGCATCGGTCTTCTCGATGCGGGTCCCCTCGGGCAGCCACATGTCGAGCGTGAAATACTGCTTGTCGAGCGCAGGAACGAATACTTTCGGAATGAATCTGAAACTCCATGCCGATACGACCAGCAGAATGATCAGACAGGTCACGGTGGCGTATTTGTGTCGGATCACCGCCCGCAGCATGGTCCGGAACCGGTCATACATCTTTCCGGCAAAGAGCTCGCCCGTCAGCTCGTCGGGCCGCGGGCGGCGGACGAACTCCTGCATGAAGAAGGGCGTCTGCGTCATGGCGAATACCCAGCTGAACATCAGCGAGACACCGATGACCACGACGAGCGAAGACAGTAATTCACCGGTAATATGGGGCGAGTAATAGATAGGCAGAAATGTCAGAATGGCGATGACCGTAGCAGCCAGCAGCGGCATGGCCGTCGAGGAGCAGGCACGCAGGATCGCCACGCGCTTGCGCATTCCCCGCTGCATGTTCACCAGTGCCGCGTCGGATACCACGATGGCATTGTCGACGAGCATGCCCATTGCAATGATGATCGCTGCAAGCGACATGCGTTGCAGGGCGATGCCCTGCATGTGCATCACCATCAGTGTGGCGAAAATGGAGAAGACCAGCCCGCTGCCGATCAGAATACCGTTCTTCATGCCGATAAAGAAAAGCAGCACGGCAACGACGGTTATGACGGAGATGATCAGATTCAGGATAAAGCCCCGGTTGGCCACGGCCGATTCGTATCCCTGGTCGTAAATCGGTTCGACATCGAACCCGTCGGGCATCGTCTGTTTGAAATGCCCGATCTCGGCGGCTACCGCCTCGGCCATATCCACCACATTGCCCGTTGATACCGTAGCGACGGCCACACCCAGCGCCGGCCGGCCGTCGATACGCATAAGGCTTCCCGTAGGAGTCTTGTAGCTCTCTTCCACGCGGGCGATGTCCGCCAGCCGGAAATGTTCGCCCGTCGCGGAGGTGATCGTCATTTGCCGGATGTCGTCGAGCGAGTAGAAATTGCCTGTCGATTCGATGCGGATGCGGTTCTCGTTCGTCTCGACCGCTCCGGCGTCGACGACCTTGTTCTGAGCGGCGAAAGCACGGGCGATATCGGCCGTCGTCAGGCCGCTGCCGGCCATCACCGAAGGCTTGACCGTCACGTCGATCGTCGGGGTCTGCACGCCGTAGATCTCCACACGCGCCACATCCTTGACCTTGAGCAGTTCGTTTTTAAGCCGTTTGGCTTCGTCCTCCATTTCGCGCCATGTGCGGCCCTCGCCCGTGATGCCGTAGAAGACGCCCAGCACATCGCCGAAGTCGTCGTTCACCACCGAAGGCCCCGCTCCGGCGGGCAGCTTCGACTGCACGTCGCCGACCTTGCGGCGCAGTTTGTCCCACAACTGCTGCATCTCGTCCGCGCGGATCTCCTTCTTGACGTAGACGGTAATCTTCGACATTCCGGCTCGGTTCTCGGTCTTCAGGTAGTAGAGTTCGCCCAGAGACTGAATCGCCTCCTCCAGCACGTCGGTCACCTGAGTCTGCACCTCGGAGGGCGAGGCTCCGGGATACGGTGTCAGCACGAGCGCCTGCTTGATGGTAAAGGGGGCATCCTCCAGTTTCCCCATCTTCGCATACGAAAACAGTCCTCCGCCGATGACGAGGATGAGCAGCAGCCAGGTAACGGCCTTGTTTTTCAGAAAATATTTTACGAAAGAATTCATCTATGCAATCTCTTTAATTTTCTGTTCCAGATAACTGCGTCCCTTGATCGTGCAAAGTCCACGTGTGAAAATGATAATGATCTCTGGTGACGGTATCCGTCGTACATCCGCATATTCGTAGTCGGCATAAGCGAAGAATTGCATCAAACAGCCGGAAACGGCCGTGCAAACCATTGCCGGTTGCACATCTCGACGGATATATCCTTCCCGAATACCCTTTTCGACATATTTATTATATGCCGATGCGTAATCGAGCAGTTGCTGCTGGAGGATATCATAAACGGGAACATAGAACTTACGCAGTTCCCGGCAAAAACGACGCGCCCTTCTCAGATCAAGCTCCCACATCCCCGTATAAAGTGCAACCAATTCATCAATAAGGTTTTTCCCCGTCAGTACAAATAGCCGATGCTGGTCCAACCGAGAATGCAGACACTCTTCGAGCAGTTGCTTTTTACATGTAAAATGTTCATAAAGAGTACGCTTGGAAATTCCCAACTCAGAGGCGATGGCGCCCATCGTCACCCCTTTGATACCATAGCGACCGAATAGTTCTATCGAGCAATTGATGATGCGTTCTTTCATCGGGACATAATTTCTACGGGTTGTACTTTCGGGGAGTCGTCGATCTGGATTTTCATGCCGTCTGAAAGAAAGCGCAAACCGCTTACGGCAACCGTTTCACCGGCCGAAAGGCCCGATGTTACGGACATCGTACCGTCGGGAAGCAATTCTCCGAGCGTAACGGACTGCCGGGCAACTGTCCCCGTCGCAGGATCGATCTTCCATACGAAATCGCCTTCCGAAGGGCGATGGCAAAGTGCCGATTGCGGCACGGCCACGGCTGGGGACATCTCGCCGGGCAGTTCGAAAAACACCTTGCCCGATATGCCCGACGGGAGTTTTCCGTCCGGATTGGGCAGCAGAGCCGTAAGCAGGTAGGAGAGGTTGTTCGACGTCGTGCTGCGTGCGCATTCCACGACATCGGCCTGAAACACCTCGTTGGGCTTATGGTCGAAAGCGAGGCTTACGCTTTTTAATTCATCGGCCCGCATGGCGATATCCTGCGTGACATAGACTTCGATGCGCAGTTTCGAGATGTCAACCAGCGTCACTACCGGCTGTGCCGCGCGCACGTCCTGAAATTTCTCGATGAAGACCTCGCCGACATAGCCGTCGAACGGAGCGCGAAGCTGCGTGTCGCCCAATTCGTTGAGCGCCGTATCGTAGGCGGTCTTCGCGGCGATCCATGCGGCACGTGCCTGTTCGTAGTTGGCGGCCGAAACGTTGTCTTTCTTATAGAGCGCCTCGATACGCTTGTAGTCGGCTTCCGCACGGCGGTAGACCGCTTCGGCATTTTCAACCCGCAGACGAAAATCGCGCGGATCGATTTCGGCGATGATATTGCCTCGCTTATAGTGATTTCCGGTATAGACTTCGAAACGGTCGATGGGACCGGAAACGCGGAACGAAAGTTCCGAGGTCCGCAGCGGTTTGGCGATAAAGGGAAATTCCTTGCGCTGCGAGGCTTCGGAACGGACCGCACGGGCCGTTTTGACGACAGTCGGCATTTCGGCCTGCTCCTGCCGACCGGTGCATGAAACGGATAATAAGCACATGATCGAAAATGAAAATGCGTAAGCGGTTTTTGAATTCATCGGTCGTACATTTGTCTAAGTCAAACAATTGAATTAATTTTACAGTATTAGGCATGGATCAAGGCAGATCATTCGTTGGTTTTAGAAACCGTACCAAACGTTCCGTCCCCATGCCTTACATCTTAAAACCGGACAGTTCGTTTGGTATTTTATTTCCGGGAGGCAAAAATAGGCGGACGGCACATCCGCCTGCGGAATAGTTTACCCAACACCGGAAAACCGCAGCCGAAATCCATTATGGACGGATGAACCTATGGCTACGACAAGAAACAACCCCCGGATAGTTTCCGGAGGCTGTCCTGTCGAGGATGATACCGACGCTATTTTTTCGAGAGGTCGAAACGAAGCGAAAACGGCTCGAATCCGGGCAAATTCTCCCCGGAGAACTTTACGCCCGTCGCTGCGAGTTCGAACGCGAGTTTCTTCGATTCAACGGTATAAGCGCCCTCGGCATCGGCGGTGATTGTCACCTCGATCTCGATTCCGGCCGGTTCTTCGGCGGTTGCCGGTTCACCGCCCTCGCTGCCGTCCGAAAGCGTCAGTTTCAGCGCTTCGGGTGTGAGCGTCAGCTTCACGGTAGCCTTGTCCTCGCTCATCAGCGCCGTGTAGGGAACTTTGTAATCCACCTGTCCGACGGCTGCTATGATTTCATCAATTCCCTCTTCGCTGCCAAGTACCTTGACGATCAGATCGCGGATCGGAAAATCGGTGAACTCGATCGCATCACCAGTCACTTTCGCATCGAGCGCCGTGCCTGCGGGATCTTCGCCCTCCGCGTCTGCAACGGGGGCAACAGCCTCGACTATGGACATCATTCCGGCATACTCGCCGATGACGGCTGTTATATCGGGGGTGGTCGGCGGTGGGGTCTGGCCGCCGCCGTTATCGTCGTCATCGTCGCATGCCACCATGCCGCAGCAGGCTCCGGCGAAAAGTGCAACTACCATCCAGTTCTTCAAAAAAGTGCGTTTCATCGTTTGAATCTTTAAATTAAAAAATACGATTAATATACTCTATGATTTTCTGAAAGCTTTCGATATATAAATTGCGGAAATCCTGGAATACTGCGTGGGGGAAAATATAAAAAAATGACACCTATATATATTAAAATCTGCATGTTATGAGATTGTATTTCAGCTTGCAGATTTCCGGATTCAGTCGCTTTTTTTCCGGTTTGGGTGAGAAAAACAGATATTCGTTCGAATAAGATTGTCTGAAGGGACCCGCCATGTCAGCATGCGATGCCGAGTTTGAATCGGGCATTATTGAGTCCGGACGCTTGGAAAGCTTTGTTTCGGTTAGTGGCATAACTGTAATACAAGGCACATTGCAATCCTATGTCGCAATTCCGGAAAGAATGTGTGCTGAGGCCTATTTCGGGCGATACATAGAATTCCCAAGTCTCTTCCGTGGCTATTACCGTATTCAAGTATGAAGCGAATTTGGCATAGTTGGTTCCGTTTTTTATCCCGACATAGGGGCGCCATATACTGGGGAGGAACCGATAGCGCTCCGATAAACCGAAAGGTATCTGAAACAAGGAATGTTGCATATCGGTCGAAAAGGAGGAGCCGCTATTCCCGGGATAGATCCTGCGCGGAATGTATTCGTTGTTCGTATTGTAGCTGACGAAGCCTCCTAGCGCAATGTTACGGGTAAAATAATAGCTGCCCTCGACATAGGCTTCCCAGCCGTTGGCCTTGTTGGCAAAAGTATTGTTGATGGGAATATTGACTTGCCAGCCGATATTGGTGTAATATGTCTTCCAATCGGGTGTCTGTTCAGTAGGAGTAGAATAAGCTCCTGCCGAATAATACCCTCTTTCGAAAGAAGGCATAGGTCGGAATGTCGAAAAAGATTGGACATAAGCGGCCGATTTCGTTACAGCCGCTAATATTCAGCCCTATAAACAGTATGTTGTTCTCTATTTTACATTCGACGGCGAATTGATATTCGGAGGGTTGTCGACCCTCGATTGCTTTTGCAGATTGTGTCAATCTGTATGAGACTGGATTAATTCGCTCATTAACATTGCGCATACAGCTTCTTTTTCTTCGTATTTCGGAGCGAAAGATCTCATCAAGGCTTTGCAATAGGGCCAGGCTTTTTCCCAATACGCTTCATTGACATCCGCTTTCGGGACTACCTCCCCTCCATGATTTAACAAGGTCCTGAACAGTTTGTTATAGGGAGTTCGACCATTGTAATATCCTCGCTTCTTGGCTTCATCCAGCAATTCAGGAATCGTATCGAAATTTGGGATTGCTCCGTTTTCGACGGATACAGACGGAAAGTTAAAATCTTCCAGATTCATATCGGCATATAGTTTAATAATACGTTTTTCCGTAATGGTATCTTGGATGTCCGAGAAGAATAAATCTACTATTGCAAATATAACAAATATTGATCTAAATGGAGCGGTTTATGGAATATTTTAGATTCATTTCAAAATTTGTTCGGACCTTTGTCAATGAAATAATAACCGTAAAATAAACGAATTTATGAGAAAATTATTTTTTTGCAACGATTCTGCTGTTCGCAGGAGCCACTACAGCCAATGCCGACAACAATGAGCGTCCTATTACTTCCGGCTACGGCACAGAAGTTTCTTAATGCGCATTTCAAAGCTCTGACCTTTGCCTATGCTGTTGAAGAGCAGAAATTCGGGCGTTCGGAATACGAGGTGACGTATACTGACCGGACGGAAGTCGATTTTCGTTCGGATGGCGAGTGGGAAAGTGTGGAACGGAAATACTCGGCTCTTCCTGCGGCCATTGTTCCGAAAGAAATAGCGGCTTTTGTCGCTAAGAATAATTTCGAAGGACAGTATATCAAGAAGATCGAGCGGAATGCCTATACTTGGGAGATTGAACTTTCCAATGGTCTGGAGATCAAATTCGACAACCAGTTCAATTTTTGGGGCTACGATGATTGATTTAATGCTATCTGACCATGATAATAGTTGGCTGTCTAATAATGAAAAGTTAGGTAACCTTTTTACGTCGTTATTTCCGGGATTAGTGGGAAACTGATTTGGAGAAGACGTTGATGACAAGAACTCCTGCTATGATGAGTATCAGTCCGACACTTGCCGGCATACCGAG
>JAJPZH010000178.1:0-5396 GCA_021204515.1 Alistipes sp.
GCCCCATGTCCAGACCGGCATTGACCTGCGTCGTGGATTCCTACGTCAGGTTGCTGTTCGGCATTTCGCCGGTCGTGGTAGTGGACATGCCGTTGTATTGGTACGCTGAGTTGTAACTGCCGTAGGTGTCGTAAAGCCCGATACCGTTGTTGCCTGTCAGACCGTAGCTGGCCCTCAGTTTGAGCGAACTTACCACCTTATTCTGCGGCCAGAACGCCTCCTCGTCCACGATCCATCCGGCCGAACCTGCCGGGAAGTATCCCCATCGGTTGCCCGCGGCGAATTTCGACGAACCGTCGGCGCGCATGGTGAACGACAGCAGGTATTTCTCGCGGAAATTGTAATTGACACGTCCGAAGTAGGAGATCAACACCTCGTCGGTCCGCGTACTGGTCGGGTAGTTGGTGATGTTGGAGGTCCCGACGTTCAGCGTCGGAATCTTGTCCGAAGCCGCCCCCTGCACGCGCGCGTCGATGCTGTTGTTCTTATCCTTCATATAGTCGTAACCGGCCACGACGTCGATGTTGTGATCCTTGGCGAAGGTTTTCTTGTAATTCAGGTAGGTCTGGAAGTCCATGCGGTTGGTCTCCGTGAAGGCCTCTTTCGTGGGCCGGATGTTGGTGCCCGTCGTGGGGTTGTTCTTTACGAAGAAATGGCTGCGCGAGTGACGGTTGTGGTTCGAGAACTGAGCCACGGCGCGCAGGCCGTCCACGATCATCCATTCGAGGTTGATGTTCACGCTCGACCGCTTGGTCGTCTCGCCCGTATCGCTGTAGTAATAGTTGTAGTAGGCGGCGGGCAGCGTAGTGTTGTTCGGCCCCATGGCGGGCGTTCCGGCCAGATCCTCGCCGGCTTCGGCATCGTACCAGTCTCGGTGCGTAGCGGGAACCGAAAGGCCGCGGATCACCGAATTGCGCTTGTTGAGCGCACCTCCGTCGAGCATCTGCCGCTCGATCTGCGAATAGTCGAAAGTCGTGGTCGCCGTCAGGCGTCGGGTCACCTTGAACGAGGTGTTGCCGTGGAAGGTGAAGCGGGAGAATCCCGTAGCCATGCCGACACCTCCGTCGTCCGTATAACCGGCCGACGCGGCATACCGGATGTTCTCGCCGCCGCCGTTCACGCCGATATAGTAATTCTGCCAGAAGGCGTCGTCGAACCATTGGCTCTGCTGGTCGTTGTCTTGGAAACCGATGATCTTGCCGGGGTTCACCGGGTCTTCGATCCATTTGTAACCCTTCGGCAGCGACTCGCCCGGATTGAGGTAGCGCGTCGTCCAGCGCGAAGCGGCGCTGTTGCCGGCTCCCGCCGATTCCGCACCGTCGAGGATGCTGAGCGGATCCGCACCGCCGCAGTAGCCTTCGGCAATCGCCGGGCGCAGCGTGAGCAGGTAATCCCGACCGTTCATCAGGTCGAACTTCGTGGCCGGACTCTCATAGGCCCACTGCCCTTCGAAGACGATCTGCGGTCCCTTGTGGGGCGCGCCTTTCTTGGTGGTGATGAGAATAACGCCGTTCGATGCGCGCGAACCGTAAATACCGGCCGACGCCGCATCCTTGAGCACCTCGATCGACTCGATGTCATTCGGGTTCAGGCCCGCCATCTCACGCACGGCGCCGTCCACCAGCACGATCGGGTCGTTGGAGTTGTTGATCGACGAACCGCCGCGGATCAGGAATTTCGGCGCCGAACCCGGCGTAGCGTCGGTCGTGGCGACCTGCAAACCGGCGATGCGCCCTTTCATGCCGTCTCCGACAAGGTTTACAGGCATACTTTCGAGGGTTTTACCATCCATTTTCGAGATCGCCGAGGTTACGGTCTTACGCGTCTGCGTACCGTATCCTACGACCACGACCTCCTCCAGCACCGACTGGTCCTCCTGCATCGTGACGTCGATCACCGAACGGCTGCCGACCGGCTCTTCGCGCTCCACGTAACCGATATACGAAAAGAGCAGGACCGCGCCGGGTTCCGCTTCGACCGAGTAGGTGCCGTCGGCTCCGGTCGTCGTTCCGCGCATGGAATCCTTCACCAGCACGGTGGCGCCGACCAGCGGACTTCCCGCCGCGTCTGCGACGCGGCCCGTCACGCTGTTTTTCGGTTGCGGTTCCGCAGTGCGGTCGTACGTCAGCACGACCGTACGGTCCACGATCTTGTAACGGAATCCCCGTTTGGTGAATACGTTATTCAGAATACGCTCCAGCGGGGCGTTGCTCTCGCGCACCGACACGTCACCCATCGGCATCGGCGCCAGTGCCGATTCGTAGGAAAAAGCACGCCCGTCTGCTTGGTGAAAGCGTCCGTAAATGTCTGTAGGGTAGCGGACTTGACCGTTAGGTCCACATCATGTTTTTTCTGGGAAGGGGTACCTCCGTCGTCTTCGGCATAGGCCCTCAGGCTCAAGCCGGTAAACAAAAGAAGCATCGCCACTCCCTGAAGGAAGATGGAATTTTTCTTCATAATTTTAAGGTTTGCGAAAAAGGTTAATTTGGGTTGAAAAAGCTCCGTCCGCGACGGCCGTCCGCAGACGGAGCAGGGGATAACTATTTACCGCGTACGATCTCGCAGCGCTGTCCGGTCATGAATTCGACGATGTCGATGACCTCTTCGAGCGAGTTGGTGCGCAGGTAGTTGATGTCGTATCGTTTCCGGTTGTCGGGATCGGCTATGCGTATCCGCACGCCGTAATTCGATTCGATGCGGGCGATGATTTCGCCGATCGTGGCGTTCTTCATCGCCACGAGGTTGTAACGCTCCGTTACGAAATGCTCGGCGTAAATCTCCTCCACCTCGATGTCGTCCTTCGCGGCGTCGAACACGGCCCGCTGGTTGGGATGGAGCCGCACGAGATTATAGCCTTCGGGCGTCTGCAGGCGCACCGAACCGCGTTCGAGCACCACTTCGGTCTGCGGGTCGGCGGCATGCGCCCTGACGTTGAACGCCGTACCCAGCACCCGCACCGACAAATTTTCGGTCTTCACCACGAAGGGATGCGTTTCGTCGTGCGCTACGTCGAAGTAGGCTTCGCCGTCGATCCGCACGACACGCTCCTCCGAATCCGCGCCGACCGCATATTGCAGTTCTGTCCCGTCCTGCATCCATACCTGCGTACCGTCTTCGAGACGCAGGGCCGCGATTTCTCCGGTTTCGTTCAAATACGTATGGAACAGTTCCTCCCCGGACGTGCCGACGCCGGCGAACCACGCCGCGGTTACGGCGACAGCGATCACCGCTGCGGCTGCCGCAGCCGACGCCCAGCGGCGCCATGCGGGACGCTGCCGCTTCACCCTGCGGCGCATCGCTTCGTCAGCGTCGATCCGCGCGTTGAGCCGGCGCATCATGGCGTCGCAGCGTTCGCCGAGCTGTTTGGACGAAAGGGTTTTGTGGGCGCTCCAGATCGCCGCGATCTCGAAATAGAAGGTGCGGTGCTCTTCCCGGGCTTCGAGCCATGCGAAAAGCTGCTGCTCCTCGGCTTTGGTGGTCTGGTGATTCAGGTGCTTGTATAATACAGAATCGATGCTGTACAATACAGTGTCGTCGGTGTGTGCCAATGCGTATCTTTTTTAGGTGCTTGCATAATAACATACAGGCACCCCCGGGAAAATACCTACTCGGGACGGCAATTTTTTTCTATCGCATGAACAGCAGGGTGAGCAGCAACAGTAACTGCTCCTTGGAAAGTTTCTGACGCAGTTGTTTAAGTGCCGAATACATATGATTTTCGACCGTACTCTGCGAGATGCCGAGCCGCTCGCTGATCTCGCGGTTCGAAAGGTCTTCGAGGTAGCTCAGTTTGAATACCTCGCGGCATTTGGGCGGCAGCGACTCGATCGCCGCGTCGAGACTGGCGCGCAGGTCGTCGGAATAGAGCTTCCGGATGATCGGACTGTTGTCCGGCGCATAATAGGCGCTGCCCATCGAGGCGATCCGCTCCTGATAGTAGTCGCGGTAATCGCCGGCCCGTTTGTGTTTTTCCAAGTAATTGAGCGACCGGTTGTAGACCGAGCGCAGCAGATACTTATATAAAGAGTTCGAATCGTCCAGCGCCGCACGGTTCTGCCATACGTTGTAGAAAACGTCCTGCACGACGTCCTCGGCCCAATCGTCCTTCAGGAAAAGGCGGGCATAGGAGACCAGCATCGCATAGTACCGCCCGCAAAGTTCGTCGAAAGCCTTGCGGTCGCCGTTGCGGATCCGTGTCGTAAGCAGAATTTTCTCCATCGGACAATCTGATTCGTCACAAAAGTAAACATTCTGAATTTATGAAACAATCCCCCGTGTTATTTTTAATTTTTTTGTAATTCCGTTAGGTGGTTTCGTCTGATCGGTTGTATTTAATATGTCACAACCAAACTACACGACCGATGGGAAACAACCTCTTTCCGGCGCCGGACGCCGCACCGCAGTCCCCGGCAGCCATGCTCCGGCAGTACAACGACGTCTGCACGCACGACGGCATCGGCCGCCGCATCTTCCCATCCCCATCGAAGATACATCATACGATTCTGGTAATCATCAATCATAGATAGAATGAAAAAAGCTATTCAATTCGGAGCGGGTAACATCGGACGCGGATTTATCGGCGCCGTGCTGGAAAAGGCGGGCTACCATGTGGTGTTCGCCGATGTGAACGAACAGATCGTGGACCGGATCAACCGGGACAAGGGCTACACGGTGCAGATCATGGACACCATATGCGAGGAGGTGCGCATCACCGACATTTCGGCCGTGGATTCGCGGAGTCCCGAACTCGCCCAGCAGATCGCCGAAGCGGAGATCGTCACCACGGCCGTCGGCCTTACGATTCTGCCCCGCATCGCCGGAGCCATCGCCGCGGGTATCGAGACCCGCAGGGAGCAGGGCGTCGAGCAGCCGCTCAACGTCATCGCCTGCGAAAACGGCGTCCGCGCCACTTCGCAGCTCAAAGCCGCGGTGCTGACGCACCTCGACGCCGCCGGACAGGCCTACTGCGAGCAGTATGTCGGCTTCCCCGACTGTTCGGTGGACCGCATCGTGCCGCCCGTCAAGAGTGAAAATCCGATCGACGTGGTCGTCGAACGTTTCTTCGAATGGAACGTCGAACGCGCCGCCTTCAAGGGCGCCGTTCCCGAAATCCCCGGCATGAATCCGGCCGACAATCTGATCGCCTACATCGAACGCAAGCTCTTCACGCTCAACACCGGCCATGCCATTACGGCCTATCTGGGCCGCATGAAGGGCTATATGACCATCTGTCAGAGTATTTCCGACGAGCAAATCCACACCATCGTCAAAGCCGCCATGCGCGAGAGCGGACGGGGGCTGGTAGCGCGTTACGATTTCGACCGCGACACCCATTTCGCCTATATCGACAAGATCATCGGCCGCTTCTATCCCATTTTCGGCGCCATCCTGATTTT
>JAJPZH010000178.1:5406-10201 GCA_021204515.1 Alistipes sp.
CATCGGCCGCTTTACGAATCCCTACCTCTGCGACGACGTGACCCGCGTGGGCCGCGAACCGCTCCGCAAACTTTCGGCGGGCGACCGGCTCGTAAAACCGATCCTCACGGCCCGTCAGTACGGCATCGGCACGCCCAACCTGCTGCTGGGCATCGGCGCGGCCCTGCACTACGACAATCCGGAGGACCCGCAGAGCGTGGAGATGATCGCCATGACCGAACGGCTCGGCGCGGCGGCGACCGTAGCCGAAATTGCGGAACTGCCCGCCGGCGATCCGCTGCCCGCACTCGCCGCGCAGGCGTACGCCGAAGTAGAACGAATCATCCGCTAATCCGTTCCGAGAGATGCAAAACATAAAACTGCTACTGCTGGCCGCATGCTGCGCCGCGATCATGCCCGCCTGCGCCCAAGCACCCCGGCTGCACACCGTGAAGATCGATTCGATCGAGGAGCTGCAGGCCTATTTCACCTACGACCCCGCACGCGACGTGATCGTCAGCGGCCACCGCGGCGGCATGATGCCCGGCTATCCCGAAAACTGCATCGAGTCGTGCGAAAAGACGCTGTCGCTGATGCCGACCTTCTTCGAAATCGACTTCAGCTTCACCAAAGACAGCGTCATGGTGCTCATGCACGACCTGACGATCGACCGCACGACCACCGGCAAGGGCCGCGTCGCCGACTACACCTACGACGAACTGCGCCGCCTGAACCTCGTGGACCGCGACGGCAAAGTCACGCCTTACAGGATTCCGCGCCTGAAAGACGTGCTGGAGTGGGGCAAGGACAAGGTGGTCTTCAACTTCGACAACAAGTACATCAACACCAAAGGCGTGAGCGACGAGGTACGCCGCGCGAGTCTCGACTACTATATCAAGCAGCTGCAGCCCGGCGGCGAGTGGTCGATGTACCACAACATCATGCTGAGCGTCCGCTCGATCGAGGAGGCGCTCTATTACTGGAACCACGGCATCCGCAACGTCATGTTCTGCGTCGAAATCAGTTCGATGGAGCATTTCAAGGCGTACGACGCTTCGCCCATTCCGTGGAAATACATCATGGCCTATATCCGTCTGGCGGTCAACCCCGAACTTCAGCAGGTCTACGATCTGCTGCATGCCGAGGGCGTGATGACGATGACCTCGATCACCGGATCGTCCGACAAGGTGAAGAATCCCCACGACCGCCGAGTGGCCTACATGCGCGAACTGCTGGCCGAACCCGACATCATTGAGACCGACTATCCCTCGGAATTCATCGGCCTGCCGTGGTCGCGCGATGAGATCCACGCCCTGCAGGACGCCGCGATCCGCGGCAGCAGAACCGTCCCCGACCTGAAGTAAAACCCGAACCAACCTGAATAAATGTCTGCAAAACAACTTAATCCGGCATATGCCGGCATGACTGACCAGCAGGTCAAACGTTTCAAATACTGGGAATTCCGCACTATGGCGATGTGCATCTTCGGTTACGCGCTCTTCTACTTCGTGCGCAAGAACCTGAGTATCGCCATGCCGTATCTCAACGAGGAGATGGGCATTTCGAAATCCGATCTCGGCCTCTTCCTCACGCTCCACGGACTGATCTACGGACTCTCGAAGTTCGTCAACGGCATCTGGGGCGACCGCAGCAACGCACGCTATTTTCTGGTCACGGGACTCGTTTTCTGCGGCATCTGCAACCTGCTTTTCGGATTCAGCTCCTCGGTGCTGGCGCTGGGCATCTTCTGGATTCTCAACGGCTGGTTCCAAGGCATGGGCGTCCCGCCCTGCACGCGGCTGATGACCCACTGGATCGTCCCCGAACGGCTGGCGACCAAGATGTCCATCTGGAACACTTCCCATTCGATCGGCGCCGGACTGGCCATCATCTTCTGCGTCTATGTCGTCAGCCTGAACTGGGGCACATGGTTCGACGCTTCGTCGATGCTCTCGCAGCACTGGCGCTGGTGCTTCCTGCTCCCGGCGACGATCGCACTGCTGGGCGCGGCCGTCGTCTGGGCCTTCGTCCGCGACACGCCCTCGTCGGTGGGCCTTCCCGAACTCAAAACCGGCAAAACGACCGAAAAACCGCAGACCAAAGCGGAGGAAAAAGCCGAATACAAAGCGTTTCTGCGACGCAAGGTCTTTCTGAATCCGACGATCTGGATCATCGCCGTAGGCAACTTCTTCGTCTACATCGTGCGCTTCGCCGTATTGGACTGGGGACCGACGATGCTCAAGGAACACCTGCACATGGACATCAGCCATGCGGGCTGGACCGTCGCAGCGTTCGAAATCGCCGGTATCGCGGGCATGCTGGCCGCAGGCTGGGCCACCGACCGTTTCTTCGGCGGCCGTGCGCCCCGCACCTGCGTTATCTGCATGCTGATGGCCGCCGTATGTCTGGTGGGACTCTATTCGCTCAACGAACATACGCCGCTGATCGTGGCCGTCCTGATCCTGATGTCGGCCGGATTCTTCATCTACGGCCCGCAGGCGCTGGTCGGCATCGCCGCGGCCAATATCGCCACCAAGCGCGCCGCCGCTACGGCAGGCGGCTTCTGCGGGCTGTTCGGCTACGGCAGCATGATCGTTTCGGGCTGGGGTCTCGGCATGCTGGTACAATACACCGATTGGAGCATTGCGCTCTATACGCTGGTGGGCATGGCGCTCGTCGGCACGGCGATCTTCGCCGCCGCATGGAAAGCCAAACCTAACGGCTACGACGACTGACACGAAGTTTTAGGTTAATGATAATGTGTGAGCGAAATCCCCGCAGACTTCCTTGACTGCGGGGATTTCCATGTTCGAATATGTCACGGAGGGAGTTATTCCACCGTCACGGACTTGGCCAGATTGCGCGGCTGATCCACGTTGCGGCCTTTGTGTACGGCGATGTAGTACGCCAGCAGCTGCAACGGTACCGACACGACGATCGGCATCAGGCAATCGGTTATCACCGGAACTTCGATCGTGTAATCGGCGCTGCGGCGCACGTGCGCATCGTCGCGGGCGATTACGGCGATGATCTTGCCGCCCCGGGCGCGAATCTCCTCGATGTTGCTGGCCGTCTTTTCGTAGGTATTGTCCGGCGTAGCGATGGCGACCGTCGGCATTTCGTTGTCGATAAGCGCAATCGCGCCGTGTTTCATTTCGGCGGCAGGGTAGCCTTCGGCATGAATATAGGAGATTTCCTTCAGTTTGAGCGCGCCTTCCATAGCCGTAGGGTAGTTGTAGCCGCGGCCCAAGTAGATGAAATTATGGGCGTACGTGAAGATTTTGGAGAGGTCTTCGATCTGCTTGCCGAGCTGCAATACCTCTTCCAGCACGGCCGGAAGCTCCAGCAGTCCTTTCGATACTTCGAGGTAGTATTCGTCCGTCACGGTGCCTTTCTCGCGACCCACGGCCAGCGCCAGCATCGCCATCACGGTCACCTGTCCCGTAAAGGCCTTGGTCGAAGCCACGCCGATCTCGGGTCCCACATGAATATAGGCGCCCGAATGGGTGGCGCGGGCGATCGAGGAACCCACGACGTTGCAGATGCCGAAAACGAAGGCCCCGGCCTTGCGGGCCAGTTCTACGGCGGCCAGCGTGTCGGCCGTCTCGCCCGACTGCGATACGGCGATCACGATGTCGTCCTCGTAGATGACCGGGTTGCGATAGCGGAATTCCGAAGCGTACTCCACTTCGACCGGAATCCGGCAGATATTTTCGATCAGGTGTTCGCCGATCAACGCCGCGTGCCACGACGTTCCGCACGCCACGAAGATAATGCGGCGGGCATGGAGGAACTTCTTGCGGTTGTCGATCACGCCCGACAGCTTGACCTCTCCCGTTTCGGGGTTGATGCGTCCGCGGATACAGTCCACGATGGTCTTGGGCTGTTCGTAAATCTCCTTGAGCATGAAGTGCGGATAGCCGCCCTTTTCGAGCTGCGAAATGCTCATCTGCAATTTCTTGATGTCGATCTTGCCTTCGTGGTTGTCCAGCGTGACGATCTTCAGCGGCTTGTTGCGGTTGATGACGGCGATCTCCCCGTCGTTCACGTAGACGAAATCCTGCGTGTACTCGATGATCGACGCGGCGTCGGAGCTGAGGAAATATTCGCCCCTGCCGATGCCGATGGCCATCGGACTGCTCTGGCGCGCCGCGATGATCTCGTCGTGGTTGTTCTTCTCGATTACGGCGATGGCATAGGCACCGACCACCTGCCGGAGCGCCTGCTGCACGGCTTTGAGCAGCGAACAGGCGTTGGTCGAACGGATATACTCGATCAGATTCACCAGCACTTCCGAATCGGTGCTGCTGCGGAAAGTATAGCCGTTCTCTTCGAGCGCATCTTTCAGCACCCGGTAATTTTCGATGATTCCGTTGTGTATCAGAGCTATATTCTCCGATTCGGAGTAGTGCGGATGCGCATTGACATCGTTCGGGACGCCGTGCGTAGCCCAGCGCGTGTGCGCTATGCCGATATTTCCGCCCAGCTCCTTCCCCGCGAGGAAATGTTCGAGGTCCGAAACTTTACCCTTGCATTTGTAAACATTGAGCACACCTTCCTTATCGACCATCGCCACACCCGCGCTGTCGTAACCGCGGTATTCCAACCGGTGCAAACCTTTCAACAGAATCGGGCAGGCTTCGCGCCCGCCGACATATCCTACAATCCCACACATTCTCTCATTTGACGCGGGTCCGGCAAATCGTAATTTCAGCATAATCTGCAGACCGTACCGCCATGAAATCCGCCGAACCCGCGTTACGGCGCCTTGCCGACGCCCGATTCCAGACGATACCGCCTCTGATTTCCCTCTTCC
>JAJPZH010000204.1 GCA_021204515.1 Alistipes sp.
CGTGCGTGATGTTGCGGATGAAGAGGCCCTTCATCCGGTTTCCTTCTTCCGCGGCCCGTTTGGCGTGCGCCAGACGGCGGTTCATGCGTGTCATGAAGACGAGGAAGAGAATCGCCAGCAGCAAAATGACGCTCAGCGCGGCAATGCCCAGCTGCGTGTGGTGAAGCCGCACCTCCTGCGTCTGCCGCTGCAGTTCCGCCTTTTCGACGTCAAGACGGGTGATGTCGAGCAGCGTGGCGAATTCGCCGAGGCTCTTTTCGTTGTCGTCGCCGACTTTTTTCCGGTAGAGGTCGAGGTATTGTTGCAGACTTTTGTAGGCGGCCTCGTAATTGCCGGTCTCGGCATAGGTCTCTGCGCGGGTTTGGTACAGTTTGTAGAAATAAGTTTGGCTGTGTCCCTCGTCTTTGAACAGGCCGATCAGGTGGTCGAGCGTGGTCAGGGCGTTGCCGAATTCATGTTCGGAGAGGTCGATGGCCAGCTGTGCTTCCGCGAGACTGGTTGCCGTGAGGTACCCGTCGTGTCCCTGCCGGATTTCGTCGAACAGCGTCCGGGCTTCGGCGCTCCGGCCTGTCCGGCTGTAAAGAATCACCTGCTTGAGTTTCAGCGGCCAGATGTATTCGGACAGGGTGAGCCGAGCCTTGCCTTTTTCGAGTTCTTCGGCGGCTTCCTCGTACCGTTCGGAGTCGATGAGGACGGTGGCCAGTTCGGAATAGAGAATCGGCAGCGAGAATTTTTTGAGGTCGTTCTCTTCGATGAAGCCGATCGCCTTGCGGTAGTAGTCGGCGGCGGTTTCCTTGAATCCCCGGGTGCGGTAGATGTGTCCCAGCTGCTTGTAGGCTTCGGCGATGGCGGGTTTGTAATCGTCCTGCTCGGCCTGCGACATGTAGTGTTCCAGTTCGTACTGCGCCAGCGTGTACTGGCCGTGCTTCGTGTAATAGAGAATCAGACGCGACCAAGTGAAGAAGTAGTAAGTCGGCTGGGCGTTTGCGCGTGCGAAGGCCTGTACACGCGGAATCCACGCCTTGAGCGAGTCCAGATCGTTGTTGAAGTAGTAGTGGTCGGCCTTGAAGGAGAGGGCGACGGCCTGCATGCGGATATCGTTTTTTTCGCCCGCCAGCCGGAACAACGTGTCGGCCTTGAGCAGGACGACCGAATCGCGGATGTTATTGTTGCACCATCGGTAATATGCGTATAGCGTGCTGTCTACGTTTTTGTAGGTCTCGGTTTGGGCGTGGCCGGGAAAGGTCCAGATAAACAGTATTGATAAAAATAGGGCTTTTTTCATTAGTTTTTGGACTGAATAGTTGCAAAGATATGGAAATATCTTCTTTAAACCAAACGATTCGGTTGTTTGGCAAAACTATTCAGCCTTATCTGCTGCCCGCAATTCCTCTTCGAGCAGTTCGATGGCCGCCGTTCCGGCCTTCCGGATGACGGCGTTGCGGTTGCCGTCGGCGCGGATCAGCCGGGCCGTGGTTCGCAGCGGGGAGCTGACGGCGATCCATACCGAGCCGACGGGATATTCGGGGGTTCCGCCCGTAGGACCTGCTATGCCGGTGGTGGCGATGGCGTAGTGCGAATTCGAAGCCCGGCGTACGCCTTCGGCCATCTGGCGGACGACCTGCTCGCTGGCGGCGCCGTAACGGGCGATCGTGTCGCAGCTGATTTGCAGGATCTCCTGCTTGGTGTCGAGGCTGTACGCCACGACGCCGCATTTGAAGTAGGCCGAAGCGCCCGCCAGAGCCGTGAAACGTGCGGCGATCGTGCCGCCCGTGCAGCTTTCGGCAACGGCCAGCGTCTGAATGCGGTCGGTCAGGATGCGGTGTACCCGCTTTTCCGGAGCATGGCTGCTGCAGGCGGTCAGCGAAAGCGTAAACGCAATCGCGGCGGAGAACAAAATTTTATTCATCGAGGCGTTTTTTATTTTCCGTTGAGTTCGTCGCGCAGCAGGCTGAGGGCGAAAGCGCTGGCGCGGTCGATGATTTGTCCGCGGTCGGAGCCGCACTGTTTGAGCAGGGCGACCGTGCGGTCGGGGCCTGCGACGGCGATCCATACCGTGCCGACGGGTTTTTCGGCCGTGCCGCCAGCGGGGCCTGCGATGCCGGTGGTGGAAACGGCGTAGTCGGCGCCGCTGACCCGGCGCGCCCCTTCGGCCATCTGACGGGCGACCTGTTCGCTGACGGCGCCGTAGCGGGCGAGCGTGTCGGGATCGACGCTCAATACAGCCTGCTTCGATGCGTTGCTGTACGAAACCACGCCGCAGAGGAAGTAGGCCGAAGCGCCCGGCATGGCCGTAAAGCGCGAAGCGATCGCGCCGCCCGTGCAGCTTTCGGCCGTGGCGAGGGTCTGTCGCCGTTCGGTGAGCAGCTTGTGTATCAGCTCCTGCATGGTGGCCGTTTCGTAGCCGATGATGTTGTGGGGGATGATCCTGCGCAGCGCTTCGAACTGCCGTTCGATTTCCTTCGACACGCTTGCGCCCTCGACCTCGTAGGCCGACAGCCGGAGCCGTACGGCGCCCGGGTTGGGCAGATAAGCCAGTTTCAGGTAGGGCGGCAGGGCGTTTTCCCACTCCTCGATCGCTTTTGCGAGCATCGACTCGGGCAGCCCTGCGGTGATCATCGTGCGGTGTACGATCTGGCGCAGTTCGAAGTGCGCCTTGAGCCGCGGCATGACCTCGTCCTGCATCAGGTGCTCCATCTCATAAGGTACGCCCGGAAGCGACACGACCACTTTACCGCCGCGTTCGAACCACATGCCCGGCGCCGTGCCGTGCGCGTTGAACAACACGGTACAGCAGGCCGGAACCAGAGCCTGACTGCGGTTGAGTTCATTGAATTCGATGCCCCGCTCTTCGAGCATCCGTTTTACATGGTCGGAGACGGTTCGGTTCGGAATGAGTTCGCTGCCGAACATTTCGGCCAGCGTCTTTTTGGTGATGTCGTCCTTGGTGGGGCCGAGTCCTCCGGTGATGATTGCGATGTCCGACTGGCCGAGGGCGCGTTCCACGCACCCGACGATCTGCGCGCTGTCGTCGCCGATCGAGACTTTTTCATGTACGACGATGCCTGCGGCGTTGAGGTGCTTGGCGATGGATACGGAGTTGGTATCCACGATCTGGCCGATGAGGATTTCATCGCCGATAGTGATGATCGTTGCTTTCATAAGCGCTATTCTGATTCAGGATTCCGGCTGTCCGGGTTCGGGACCGGGCTGCGCCGGAGTTTTGGATTCCGTAGGTGACGATTCTGAATTTTCGGCTGCCGGCGGTATCCCGGCGGATTGCGGCGCGGTTTGTTCTGCGGGGGCCTTTCCCACCGCGGTCTGTTGCTCCGATCCCTTTTCTGCTGCGCTCTGCCGTACTGCGGTCTGTGCCGTTGCGGCATTTTCTGCCGCGGCCTGTTCGGCGGCTTTTTCCGCTGCCGCCTGCGCCGCTGCTGTTTTTTCCGCCGCGGCTTTCGCTTCGGCGTCGGCGATGAGGGCGCGGCAGATGTTGCGCACCAGTCCGGGTCCGTTGTAGATATAGCCGGTGTAGAGTTGCAGGAGATCGGCTCCGGCGTCGAGCATCGCTTTCGCATCGTCGGGAGTCATCAGGCCGCCTACGCCGATAATCGGGAAGTTGCCGCCCGAACGGGTGTGTATGCGGCGCACGACTTCCACGGCCCGCTGCGTGAGCGGTGCGCCGCTCAGACGGCCGCTGCCGATCTTGTCGAGCGTCGTGCGGCTGGTGTGCAGTCCTTCGCGTTTGTGCGTGCCGTTGGTCGCCACGATGCCGTCGAGGGGCGTTTCGAGCAGAATATCGCTGATCTCGTCGATCACGGCATCCGACATGTCGGGCGATACCTTGAGCATGATCGGACGGTATTGGTTCTGTCCCCGGCGGAAGTCGAACAGCGGGTCGAGGATCCGCAGGATATGTTCGCGCGTATGCGTCGTGCCTTCGCGGCACGAGTTGTCGCAGCTGATGTTCACGGTGAAATAGTCCGCGTACTGGTAAAGGCTGCGGAAGAGCCTGAGGTAGTCGGCTGCGGCGTTTTCGGCGGGGGTCACGGTGTTGCGGCCGATGTTGCAGCCGACGATGAACCCTTCGTGGGGCCGGCACAGGTGTTGGATGGTTTTTTCGAGACCGCGGTTCGAAAGTCCGATGCGGTTGATGATCGCCTGATCCTTCGGGAGCCGGAAGACGCGGGGGCGGGGATTGCCCGCCTGCGGGCGCGGCGTCACGGTGCCGACCTCGATGAATCCGAAGCCGAGGGCCGCCAGTTCGCGGAACGCCTCGCCGTTGCGGTCGAAACCTGCGGCCAGCCCGACGGGGTTGGCGAATTTGATGCCGAAGACCTCGCGTTCGAGCGCAGGATGTTCTACGGCGTAACATTTGCGGAGAATCCACCGTCCGCCGGGAATCAGCCCGATGATGCGAAGCAGTATCAGTACGACGCGGTGCGCCCGCTCGATGGTGAGCGAGAAAAGGATAGGCTTTATGATGCTACGGTATATGATCTCAAGTGGCGGTTTCACTTATGGCCGCAAAGGTACTAAAAAAGAATTGATTTCGCTAAAAGTATTCGCGGCGGTAGCGGTAATGGTCGCGCATCGGCTCGAAATCCTCCGGCCGGGCCTTCAGGTCGCGGCTCTGGGCTTCGATGTCGAACGCGCCGCCGATAGTCGTGCAAAGCTCCTGCCACGGGATCGGCCGGGGCGACGAAGGGGCGGCCTGAGGCGGATACCATCCGGCGAGGGGCAGTCCGAAGAAACGGGCCAGCGTACCGACCGATATGGCTGTGGCATTGGCTTTGCCCTGTTCGGAGTAGCCTGCGATGTGCGGCGTGGCGAGCAGTGTGCGGGCGAGCAGGCGCCGGTCGATGGCGGGTTCGTGCTCCCAGACGTCGAGTACGCACGCAAGGCCGCTTTGCAGCAGGGCTTCGCCGTCCACCACTTCGCCGCGCGAGGAGTTCAGGATTACGGCATCGGGCTTCATCCGTGCGAACAGACCTGCGTCGGCCATGCGGCGCGTCGTGTCGTCGAGCGGCGTGTGGAACGTCAGTATGTCGGCTTTGCGGGCGACCTCTTCGAGCGGCAGGAAGCCGCCGTGTTCGCGCGCTTCGCGCGGAGGGTCGCAGCAGAGGACTCTGAAGCCCCACGTTTCGGCATATTCTTTTACGAGCGATCCGACGTGTCCCACGCCCACGATGCCCAGCGTACGCTGCTCAGGCTGCCAACCCTGCGTGCGGGAAAGGTAGGCCAGTACCGCCCCTACCCATTGGAGTACGCCCCGGGCGTTGCAGCCGGCGGCCGTGCAGACACGGATGCCGTGCGCCGCGCACCATGCCGTGTCGATATGGTCGAAACCGATGGTCGCCGTGGCGATCAGGCGGACGCGGGAGCCGCCGAGCAGCCGCTCGTCGCAGCGGGTGCGGGTGCGGATGACGAGGGCGTCGGCATCGCGCACCTCCTCCGGCGCGATCTCCGATCCCGGAAGATAGTCTACCTCGGCCCACGGTTCGAGGACTCCCTGCAGGAAGGGTATGGCGCTGTCGGCGATAATTTTCATGGTTGCTGGCTTTTTCCCGGTTTCTATTCTTTACGGGAAGCAAATATAGGGAAAAATTAAAATTTTTGTACCTTTGACATTTGAAACGGATCTTATGGAACAGAAAACGTTCGATCCCGACGGGGTCGGTGTAGATAACGGAACCTATTTCGGGCTTCCTTTCGAACCGGAGACGGCCGAGCTGGTGCTTGTCTCGGCTCCTTGGGACGTGACGGTATCCTACGGAGCGGGGACGGCATACGCCCCCGATGCCGTTATCGAGGCTTCGACGCAGCTCGATTTCCACGAGCCGCTGGCCCCCGGCGCATGGCGCCGCGGCATCGCCACGGCTGACGTGGATTATTCGCTGCTGGAGGAGTCGCAGCGTCTGCGCGTCGATGCGGCGAAGGTGATCGACCACCTCGAAGGGGGCGGCAGTCCTGAAGACGACTATGTGGTACGCAAGATCTGCCGCGTGAACGAAGGCTGTGCGGCCATGAACGCCAATATCGGGGGGCAGGCCGCGCGCTGGCTCGATGCGGGGAAACTCGTCGGGCTGGTCGGCGGCGACCATTCGACGCCCTACGGTCTGATCCGTGCGCTCGGACAGCGGCACGCCGGGTTCGGCATCCTGCATATCGACGCCCACTGCGACCTGCGCGACGCCTACGAGGGGTTCGAGTTTTCGCACGCTTCGATCATGTTCAACGTGCTGCGCGACGTGCCTGCGGTGACGAAAATCGCCCAAGTCGCCGTGCGCGACTTCAGCGAGCGGGAGGCGGCGCTGGCCGCTTCGTCCGACCGCGTCGTCCTGTTCGACGACCTGTCGCTGGCGGCCGCCGGATTCCGCGGCGAAACATGGGATGCGCAGTGTCTGCGTATCGTCGAAACGCTTCCGCAGGAGGTCTACGTGAGCTTCGACATCGACGGACTTACCTACGAAAACTGTCCCCACACGGGGACTCCCGTCGCGGGCGGACTGAGTTTCAATAAAGCGGTTTGGCTGCTGGATACCCTCGTGCGTTCGGGCCGCCGCATCGTCGGGTTCGACGTGGTGGAGGTCACCCCGGTCCGCGAGGAGCGTATCGACGCCATAACGGGTGCGCGGGTGCTGTGGAAACTATGTAATTTGACTTTAAAATCAAACATACGATAAATGCGACTATTTTCGATGTACCGCTGGGTGCGCGAGCGCCATATGATCGGTATACGCGGCCGTAATTTCATGGAGGCTCCTTGGGCCGGAGGCATCGTACTGCTCGGATGCGTAATTATTGCCATGCTGCTGGCCAATCTGCCTGCGACTTCGCTTTATTACCGTCATCTGCTGGAGACCGACCTCTCGCTAATGGTGCACAGCCCCGACGGGCTGATCGACTGGGTATTTCCGCGCGGGATGACCGTCGAGAAGCTGATCAACGACGGCCTGATGGTGATCTTCTTCTTCGCCGTGGGGCTTGAGATAAAACGCGAGATCGTCTGCGGACAGCTCTCGTCGGCCAAGCAGGCCCTTCTCCCGGTGCTGGCCGCAGCAGGCGGCATGCTTTTTCCGGCGATCATCTTCACCGCCTTCAACCACGGCACGATGGCCGCCAACGGATGGGGTATTCCGACGGCTACCGACATCGTTTTCGCCGTCGGCATCCTCTCGATACTCGGCGACCGGGTCCCCGTGTCGCTCAAGATATTCCTCACGGCGCTGGCTATCGCCGACGACCTCGGAGCCATTCTGGTCATCGCGCTGTTTTACGGCGGGCAGGTGCAGATCGGATGTCTGCTGGCGGCGCTGGTCATCATGCTCGGCGTCTACTTCATGAAGGAGATGGGCGAGAAGCGCATGTTCTTCTATCTGGTGCCGGCCGTGGTGGTGTGTGGGCTGTTCTACTATTCGGGCGTCCACTCGACCATTTCGGGCGTGGCGATGGCTATGCTGATTCCGATGACGCCCCGTTACAGCAAGGAGTACTTCGTGCATAAGATGCGCCACCTGAAAGTGCTGATGCTGGAGGCCAGCACCTCCGGAGACGACTTCTCCAACGAGCACCACCGCTTCTACATGCGCCGCATGCGTACGCTCGCCACCGATTCGGTGGGTATGAGCTACCGGCTGGAGCACGCACTGGCCCCCTTTGTAACGTTCCTCGTGATGCCGATTTTCGCATTGGCCAACGCAGGCGTCGAGATCACCTCGCTCGAATATCTCAATATTTTCCATATGTCGCCCGATATCGGATCTGTGGGTATGGGCATTTTCTTCGGACTGGTCGTGGGCAAACCTCTGGGCATATTTCTTGCGAGCTGGGGCGCCGTGAAGTCGGGACTGGCCGTGCTGCCCGAAGGGGCGACGTGGCGCATGCTCTTTGCCGTGGGGTGTCTGGGCGGTATCGGATTCACGATGTCGCTGATCGTCGATGCGCTCGCCTACACCGAACCCGACCTGATCGACCGGGGCAAGATTGCGATTCTGATGGGCTCGATGGGCGCCGCCGTCCTTGGCTGTCTGCTGATACTGATTTTTTCGAAAAAACGAACCTGATATGCGTAAGACATTAGTTGCCCTGACGGCCGCCGCGCTGCTGGCCGGAGCCTGTTCCAAAAAGACGGGCGGGGGCGTGAAGCTCAAAACCGACACCGATTCGGTAGCCTATGTGATCGGTATGAACGTGGGCATGAATCTGATGAAAATGGATTCGACGATCAACGTGAACGCCGTATGCGAAGGCATCCGCGACGTCTTCCTCAAGGGGGCGAAATTCTCGGCGGCCGACGCCGAAGTTTTCTACCTGCGTTACATGAATTATGCACTGCCGGAGAAAGCGCGGGCTTACGAGGAGCAGTTCCTGCAGGACATTCTCAAAGCGAACCGCAACTATGCCCGCACCACGTCGGGCGTGACCTATACGGTCGAGGTGCTGGGCGATCAGGAGCAGATACCCGCTTCGGACCGCGATAGCATCGCGCTCCGCTATCTGATCCGCACCGTCGACGGGCAGGACGTCTACTCCTCCTATGAGCGGGGCGATACGCTGCGTACGACCCTCGGCGACCTGCTCAAGGGTATGAAGGAGAGCGTGAAGCTGGTCGGCAAAGGGGGAAAGATCAACGCATGGATTCCTTCTTCTGCGGCTTACGGAATGCAGGGCGACAAAGAGCTGGGAATTCAGCCGAACACCACGCTTTACTACGAAATCGAGCTTGTCGATGTCGATAAATATGCGAATTGGTCGCGGTGCAGCAATTTACGCCGTTAATTTTAAACCATTATTCCAAATATTTTATAACTTTGCGCGGGTAAACCCTTGACGGCACAAACGATTAAACATATTTGAAAAACAAAACAATGAAAAAAATTCTTTTTGCAGCGGCACTTGCAGGTGCTGCGTTCATGACCGCCTGCGGCGGTAAGGACGGCGGCGTTCGTATGGGAAGCCTTTCGGACTTCGACTCGCTTTCGTATTCGCTGGGCGCCAACATCGGCTACGGTATGACTCACGAGATGAGGGACATTCCTTTCGATTTCAAGGCTATCGACAAAGGTATCAAGGAAGGTGCCATGGGTAAGGCCATGCAGGAGCACGACAAGTCGCTCGACATGCTGCGCGAGTATTTCATGAGCAAGCGCGGCGAGCGTGCACAGGAGATCGCAGCCAAGCGTGCCGAGCAGGACAGCATCCGTCTGGCCGGCGGCGACAGCACCAAGGTAGAGTATCCCGCAGCCGATCCCGCCATGTTCGAGAGCGAGGAGGAGCGTGCCGAGATTTCGTATGCGTTCGGTAACGACATCGGCTACAACATCAGCCAGAGCGGCATGCCCATTCAGCTCGTATGGATCGGTCAGGCCATGCAGGATGTTCGTGACAATAAAGCGAAGATGGCCGAGGATGCCGTAAACCAATATCTGCAGTACTATTTCATGGTGAAGCGTCCGGCCGAGAACGCCGAGGCTTCGAAGGCATGGCTGGAGAAGATCGAGAAGAAGTCGGGTGTGAAGAAGACCGAATCGGGCCTGCTTTACAAGGTTACCAAAGCCGGCGATGCTTCGATGATGCCGAAGGACCCGCGTGATGTGGTGAAGGTACATTATACCGGCCGTACGCGCGACGGTAAGGTGTTCGACACCTCGAAATTCGCAAACCGTTCGAAAGAGCAGCAGGAGATGATGCGCAAGCAGAATCCCAATGGCTTCAACGAGGACGGTACGCCCAAGGAGGCCGACAAAGAGGCTGAATTCCCGCTCAACCGTGTGATTAAGGGTTGGACCGAGGGTCTGCAGCTGGTAGGCAAGGGCGGTACGATTACGCTCTGGATTCCCGCCGATCTGGCTTACGGCCCGCGCGGCGCCGGCCGTGACATCGGCCCTAACGAGGCGCTTGAGTTCGAAGTGGAACTGATCGACGTCGTTCCTTTCGAGGAACCTGCTCCGGCTGATTCGACAGCGACGGCCGAGACTCCCGAAGTTGCTCCCGCAAAATAGGCGGCTGAGATTCCGAGTATGACAAGGCGGACCCCGTACGGGGTCCGCCTTGTTTGTCATTGTGCCGGCATCGGGGGGCGTTCGCTGCGGCCGCTGTTATAATAGGTATGTCATCGGGGTAAAACGGATTCCGTCCGTGACGTGTTCGGCGTCGGTTGCGGAGAATCCCAGTCTGAGGTAT
>JAJPZH010000174.1 GCA_021204515.1 Alistipes sp.
GATGATGACCAAGATCGTACGCGACGAGCTGGCCCTGTTGATGGGCGGCACGGCGACGGACATCCGGCTGGAGGGCAATCCCGCCGTGATTCTGATCGCAGGTCTTCAGGGTTCGGGTAAAACCACTTTCTCAGGCAAGCTGGCTTCGTTCATCAAGAGCAAGAAAGGCCGGCAGGTGCTGCTGGTCGCAGGTGACGTTTACCGTCCGGCCGCCATCGACCAGCTGAAAGTGCTCGGAGGACAGATCGGCGTCGAGGTATATACCGAAGAGGGCAGCAAGAACCCGGTGCAGATCGCCGAGAACGCCATCAAATACGCACGCCAGCACTCGTTCAACGTCGTGATCGTCGATACCGCCGGACGTCTGGCCGTAGACGAGGCGATGATGCAGGAGATCACGGCCATCAAAGCCGCCGTGAAACCCTCGGAAACGCTCTTCGTCGTGGACGCCATGACGGGTCAGGACGCCGTGAACACCGCACGGGAGTTCAACGACCGGCTCGACTTCGACGGCGTGGTGCTCACCAAACTCGACGGCGACACCCGCGGCGGTGCCGCTATTTCGATCCGTTCGGTCGTAAACAAACCGCTGAAATTCATTTCGAGCGGCGAGAAGATGGATGCCCTGCAGGTCTTCCACCCCGAACGTATGGCCGACCGTATTCTGGGCATGGGCGACGTGGTGTCGCTCGTGGAGCGCGCACAGGAGCAGTTCGACGAGGAGGAGGCACGCAAGCTGAAAAAGAAGCTGGTCAAGAACCAGTTCAATTTCAACGACTTCATCGGCCAGATTCAGCAGATCAAGAAGATGGGCAACCTGAAGGACCTTGCGTCGATGCTTCCCGGCATGGGCAAGATGCTCAAAAACGTGGACATTCCGGACGACGTCTTCAAGCAGACCGAAGCGATCATCTCGTCGATGACCCCAGCCGAACGCGAACACCCCGAAATCATCAATGCCCGACGCCGCGAACGCATCGCCAAGGGCAGCGGTACGACGATGGCCGACGTGAACCGCCTGATGAAGCAGTTCGAGGACACTCGCAAGATGATGAAGGCCGTGGCCGGAGGCGGTATGAAGATGCCGAAACTGCCCGGCATGCGGCGGTAATTCGGACGACAAGCCTTCCACGCCGTCCCGGAGAATACGAAATTCCCGAAACAGAATCAGAAAATCCCTGCCCGGTGAACCGGCGCAGGGATTTTCGGTTTCGGAGCACGGACTACCGCGTCCAACCGTTACGCAGGATATTGCCGGGATTCCATTTCTGTTTAGGCTCCGGATTCTCCGCGGGATAACCGACCGGAATCACGTTCAGCGGCACGACGGACCCCGGCAGGCCCAGAATACTGCGGACGGCCTTCACCCGTTCGCTGCGGGGGTATACACCCGTCCACACCGCGCCCAGTCCCACGGCGTGGGCCGCAAGAAGCAGGTTTTCGGAAGCGGCCGAAGCGTCCATCACCCACCAGTCGCCGGAAGCACCCGGATTGCGGGTGAGATCCGCGCAGACGACGACCGCCAGCGGCGCCGAAGCGGCCATCTTGGCGTATTGCAGGGAATCGGCGAATTTTTGCAGCAGCGCCTTGTCGTCCACGACCACGAAGGCCCACGGCTGGCGGTTCATAGCCGAAGGCGCGGCCATCGCAGCCCGCAGCAACAGTTCGACCGTATCGCTCCCGACGGGACAGTCCCGATAGGCGCGAACGCTCGTGCGCGTCATAATCACGTCGAGGGCGCTCCGCTCCCCGGCGGCAGACGTTCCGGCTGCGGCCTGTGTTCCGCCCGCCAGCCACCACGTCAGCAGAGCCGCCAGCACGGCGCCGAGTACGAAAAAAAAGATTTTCGAAGTCTTCATAAACGATTGCATTGAAATTTCACGTTACGGCAAATATAAACGAAAAAATCCGGAAATGCGGCAGGTCCGCTCCAAGTCGGTAAAATTACGGGGTAAATAAATCGTTCCCGTGTTTGGAGGGGTTTTATTTTATCGTTACCTTTGTCCGAATCATACCCCAGAAAGAAAATGCACAAATCGGGTTTTGTAAATATCATCGGAAATCCCAATGTCGGCAAATCGACACTGATGAACGCATTGGTCGGCGAAAAACTGTCGATCATCACCTCCAAGGCGCAGACCACGCGCCACCGAATCATGGGTATCGTCTCGGGCGAAGATTTCCAGATCGTGTACTCCGACACGCCGGGCATCCTCAAACCCAGTTACAAACTGCAGGAGTCGATGATGAAATTCGTGACGGGCGCCGTAACCGATGCCGACGTCATTCTTTACGTCACCGACACCGTGGAGCAAAGCGACCGTTCGGCCGAAATCATCGGCCGAATCCGGGAAAGCGGCATTCCGACCGTCGTGGTGATCAACAAAATCGACCTTTCGACACCCGAAGCGCTCGACGCACTGGTGGACAAATGGCGGCAGGAGCTGCCCGAAGCGCAGATCGTCCCCACATCGGCCAAAGAAAACTTCAACATCGAGGGATTGTTCAAAACCATCCTCTCACTGCTGCCCGAAGGTCCGGCGTTCTACCCGAAAGAGACGCTGACGGACAAGACGCTGCGTTTCTTCGCATCGGAAATCATCCGCGAAAAGATCCTCAAATTCTACGACAAGGAGATCCCCTACTGCTGCGAAATCGAGATCGACAGCTACAAGGAGGAGCCGACGATCGACCGCATCGCCGCGACGATCTACGTCGCCCGCGACTCGCAGAAAGGCATCCTGATCGGGCACAAGGGCGAAAAACTCAAACGTGTGGGACAGACCGCACGCGAGGACTTGGAAGAGTTCCTCGGCAAGAAGGTTTTCCTGCAGCTCTTCGTCAAGGTGAGCGACGACTGGCGCAACAACGAGCGCCAGCTGCGCCGTTTCGGATATGAATTGGAATAAACCGGAATAATAAACAGCCCGAAAAGAACGTTAGAGGGACAAGTGAGTCGGAAAATGCGTAAATACATCTTGGGAATCGCCCTTGCCGCCGCGCTGATGTGCGGGACGAAATCGTATGCACAGTACAACCGGGAATATTTTTTCTGGGTCGGACGTTCGTGCATGATGAACAACGATTACCAAGAGGCCATCCGTACGCTCAACACCCTGCTGCGTTTCGACGAAAACGCCTTCGAAGGCTATTTCCTGCGCGGCATCGCCAAATACAACCTCGACGACCTGCTGGGCGCCGAAGCCGATTTCTCGACCGCGATCCGCATGAATCCTGTCTACACGCAGGCCTATACCTACCGCGCCATCACCCGTTCGCGGCTGGGCAACTACGACGACGCGCTGCAGGACTTCCGCGAAGCCATCGAACTGCGCCCCGATCTGCCGGGCCCCTATTACAGCCGCGGCGTTACGCGCCTTCTGAACCAGCAGTTCACCGAAGCCATCGACGACTTCGACAAGTTCATCCGTCAGGAGAACAAGGTCGCCGACGCCTTTATCTGCCGCGGCCTGAGTTACCTGCACCTCAAGGACACGGTCCGCGCCTACGACAATTTCAACACCGCCATACGCACCAACCGCGAGAACCCCAACGGCTACAACCGCCGGGGCGGTCTCTACATGGAGCAGAAGCGTTATCCCGAAGCCGAAGCCGATTTCAACAAGGCGATCGAGTGCGACTCGACCTACCTGCTGTCGTACTTCAACCGGGCGCTGGTCTATTCGAACACCAACCGCCCGATGCTGGCGCTGGCGGACTTCGACAAGGTGATCCAGCTCGATTCGACCAACTCGCTGACTTACTTCAACCGCGCCATGCTGCGCACACAGATCGGCGACTACAACCGCGCGCTGGAGGATTACGACAAAGTGGCGCTCTATTCGCCCAACAACGTGCTGGTTTACTACAACCGTGCGGGCGTATACGCTCAGCTGGGCGAGATCGAAAAAGCCGCCGAGGACTACACCTCGGCCATCAAGCTCTATCCCGACTTCGCCAACGCCTATATCTACCGCGGCCGCCTGCGCGAACTGCTGCGCGACCCACAGGGCGCCAAGAAGGACCGCGATACGGCCCAGAAGAAAATCGCGGAATACCGTTCGCGCCTGAGCGACAGCACCTATTCGATATTCGCCGATACGACGCAGCGTTTCGACCGCCTGCTGTCGTTCGACAGCAAATTCTCGGGCGGCAGTTTCGACCGCGTGACGGGCCACAACGGCGGACGCGAAGAGATGCGCCTGCTGCCGCTGTTCAAGTTTACGCTGATGCGCCCCGACACCGTGCCGGCCGTAGAGCGTTACCACGTGCAGCGCGTCGAAGACTTCAAGAAACGCGTAGACAACGAATTCCTGACGCTTACGTGGCGCGAAACCAACATTGCGCCCGATACGCTCGTGATGCTCGACAAGCAGTATGTCGAAGAGTTGAAAGCGGCGGAACCCTCGTGGACGGTGCTCTTCGAGCGCGGCGTCTCGCAGTCGCTCATCAAGCAGTACACCAATGCCGTCAATACTTTCTCGTCGGCTATCGAGCAGAATCCGAGTAACCCGTTCCTCTACCTGAACCGCTCGACCACACGCGCCGAGATGATCGACTTCATCTCGTCGATCGACAACTCCTATCAGCGCATCACCATCGATTCGGACCCGGCGAACCGGCTGAACAACAACAGCAAACGCACGTACAGCTACGACGAGGCGGTAGCCGACCTAAACAAAGCCATCAAACTCTTCCCCGATCTGGCGTACAGCTACTACAATCGTGCGAACCTGCGGGCCTTGTCGGGAAGCCTGCCCGAGGCGTTCGAAGACTACACGAAGGCCATCGAACTCAACCCCAATTTCGCCGAGGCGTATTACAACCGCGGCATCATACAGATATTCATGAAAGACACGCGCAAAGGGTGTCTCGACATTTCGAAGGCCGGCGAACTGGGTATCGTCGAGGCTTACGAGGTGCTGAAACGTTACGCGCCGACAGATAAGTAAGCTAACTCAAATCAAATAATTATGACGGAAATTATCCAACGAAAACTCAACGATTCGGCGTTCGTCCGCTGGACGGCGCTGATTCTGATCGCGCTGACGATGTTCTTCGGCTACATGTTCGTAGACATGATGTCGCCGCTGCAGAGCATGATCGAAGCCCAGCGCGGCTGGACGCCCGACGTCTTCGGCATGTACGGCAGTTCGGAATTCCTTTTCAACGTCTTCGGATTCCTGATTCTGGCGGGCATCATCCTCGACAAAATGGGCATCCGCTTCACGGGAGTACTCTCGGCGTCCCTGATGTTCATCGGCGCCAGCATCAAGTATTACGGAGTGAGCGACGCCTTCATCGGCTCGGGGATCGAAACGTGGCTCAACAGCTGGTGGGTATCGTTCCCGGCCAGCGCCAAACTCGCATCGCTGGGATTCATGATCTTCGGATGCGGTATGGAAATGGCCGGCATCACCGTATCGAAAACCATTGCCAAATGGTTCGAAGGCAAGGAGATGGCACTGGCCATGGGTCTCGAAATGGCCATTGCCCGCGTAGGCGTCTTCGCCGTATTCACCATCTCGCCGTGGCTCGCCAACATGGCTCCGGCAACGGTCGTACGTCCGGTAGCGTTCTGCACCCTGCTGCTGCTGATCGGCCTGCTCACGTACGTAGTCTTTACGTTCATGGACCGCAAACTGGACAAACAGCTGGGACTGGACTCCAAAGGCAACAACAGCTCGGAAGAGGCATTCCGCGTCAGCGACCTCGGCAAAATATTCGGCAGCAAGGTCTTCTGGATCGTCGCCATGCTGTGCGTGCTCTACTACTCGGCGATCTTCCCCTTCCAGCGTTTCGCTACGAACATGCTGGAAAGCAACCTCGGCGTCTCGGCCCAGACGGCCGCAGACATCTTCCGCTGGTTCCCGATGGGCGCCGCCGCCATTACACCGCTGCTCGGCAGCTACCTCGACCACAAGGGCAAGGGTGCTACAATGCTGATCTTCGGCGCGATACTGATGACGGTCTGCCACCTAATCTTCGCCTTCGTACTTCCGGCTTATCCGAGCACGCTGATCGCCTACGGTGCAATCATCATCCTCGGCATCTCGTTCTCGCTGGTTCCCGCGGCGCTCTGGCCCTCGGTTCCCAAGATCATGGAGACCCGCTATCTGGGTTCGGCATACTCGCTGATCTTCTGGATTCAGAACATCGGACTCTGCCTCTTCCCTGCTGTGATCGGTTATGCGCTCAAATTCAGCAACCCCGGCCATATCGACGGCACGGCTTACAATTATACGCTCCCGATGGTGATTTTCGCAAGCTGCGGCATCGCCGCCATGCTGCTCGGCGTATGGCTCAAGGCCGAGGACCGCAGGAAGCATTACGGGCTTGAACTGCCCAATATCAAGAAGTAGCCAAACTACGATAAGTAAATGAAGAGGAAGGGCTGTCGTGCGGTGCACGGCGGCCCTTCATAATTTGCTGCGACAGAAGCGTCAATCCTGCCAGACCGGAGCGGAGGCACCGCTTCGCGGGAGAGAAACAGTGCGGACGGTTGCTGTTTATAATATTTTTTACTATATTTACAGCCAAGTTGTTAGGTTAAAACAAACAGAATAAAACGTAAAAATCCGCGTAACGAGCTTTCAGTTTGTTACTTCGGACTTCGCATCCGGCGGAACCGGGGCGGATTCGGCTTGTTCAACTAAAACGAAAAAACAATGTGTGATCCCATCAAATCAATCGCCAACCGTCTGCGCGGACTGCGCGAAGTGCTCGAACTCTCGGCGCAGGAGGTAGCGGACAGCTGTCATCTTCCGGTCGAAAAATATATGGCGCTGGAAAGCGGTGAAAGCGACATCTCGGTAAACGTACTGCAGACCATAGCCCGCCGTTACGGAATCAGTCTGGACGTGCTCATGTTCGGCGAAGAGCCTAAAATGAACGCCTATTTCATCACCCGCGCGGGTGCGGGCGTATCAGTCGAACGGCGCAAAGCCTACAAGTACGAAGCGCTGGCGTCGGGATTCCGCGACAGGAAGGCCGATCCCTTCATCGTAACGGTCGAACCCGCTCCGGACGATGCTCCGATGCACCTGAACAGCCACGAAGGACAGGAGATGAACTACGTGCTCGAAGGACGCCTGCTGCTGAGCCTGAACGGGAGAGAGTTCGTGCTGAACGTCGGCGACAGTTTGTATTTCGATTCCAGCCTGCCTCACGGAATGAAGGCGCTCGACGGGCGGCCGGTCCGGTTTCTGGCGATAATCATATAAGCTATGGTAGAGAGATTCTTAAAGCAAACGACATTCTCCTCGCAGGAGGATTACAGAAAGAACCTGCATATACACGTTCCGGAGAATTTCAACTTCGCGTATGACGTGGTAGACGCCTACGCGGAGGAACAGCCCGACCGGAAGGCGCTGCTCTGGACGAACGATCAGGGTGCGGAGATTCAGTTCACGTTCGCCGACATGAAGCGGGAAACCGACCGCACAGCCTCCTTTATAAACCGGATGCCTGAAACAGTCGTTTCAGGCATCCGGTTTTCCGTATCATATGCAGGGTACACGCAATTCACCGGACCCGCTCGTACAGCTCCGTAATACGGCTGCACATCTCTTCCCACGAGAAACGCTTGCGCTCCTCGATGCAGTTCAGCCGGAAGCGTTCGATCGCGTCTCCCTCGTACATCTTCGCAACGGCTTCGGCGACACCGCGCACCGTCGGCTCACACACATACCCTACCCGCTCGTCGGGCACGATCTCGGCCAGTCCCCCGACATCGGTGACGACCATCGGAACGCAAAACTGGTAAGCGATCTGCGTCACACCGCTCTGCGTGGCCGTTTTATAGGGCTGCACGACGAAATCGGCGGCTGAAAAATAGTACTTCACCTGCTCGTCGGGGATAAAGCGGTCGTGGAGAATCACATCGTCCTGCAGGCCGTTGTCGGCGATCTGACGCAGGTAGCGCTCCTTCGGGGTGTAGAATTCGCCGGCGACGATGAGTCTGCGCCCTTCGGCGCGCCCCGCACGTTTCAGCGCGGCCCATGCGTCGAGCAGCAGATCGAGTCCCTTGTAATCACGGATCAGGCCGAAAAACAGCGCGTAGCCCACCGCCGGATCGAGTCCCAGCCGGACGCACGCTTCGGAACGCGCCACCCGCTCGCCGAAATTCTCGAACAGCGGATGCGGCGAGAAGAGCGCCGGAGCCGTACTATAAGCGCCCAATTCGCGGTGCACCTGCTCGGACATATAAACGAAACCGTCTACGGCACGCAGGTAGTAACGGTTGAAGGGTTTATCGGTCAGGTGATGTTCATGCGGCTCGACATTGTCGATCTGGCAAAGGACCTTCGTATGACCGTTGCCGCGCGCAATGCGCGCGATGGTGCCGAAGCAGGGCGCCATGAAAGGCGTCCAGTATTTCATCAGCACGAAGTCGGGCCGCTCCCGGCGGATGCGCCGGCCCACGCGGAGCCAGTTGAAGGGATTGACCGTATTGACGCACCGGCAGATGTCGAGGTCGGCAGGCGGAGGCGTATCGACGGTCTGACTCTTACCGGGGAAGAGCAGCGACGGATATTGCAGCGTGAAGGTTTTGATATCGACCTTATTGCCCCGCAGCCGGAACGTACGGGCCATGATCTCCATGATCGAGGCCAATCCCCCACGGTAGGGATGCGCAGGTCCTAAAATCGTAATTTTCATAATACAAATATAGGAAAATATGCGACATGGCAACCGTTTTCCCGCTCTTTATTGCCAGCGCAAAAGGCACACCGCCTGATCCGCCGCCTCGGAAGCACGGAAAATCCCCGCCGAAGCGGGGACTTCCCTGCCGTAAGGGACAGACACGTTTATACGATATAAAGGACCGGAGAGCTGCGACAAGGCCTGTCCGGCGGGGCGAACTACTCCCCGTCGTCGGAGTGCCTGAAAATCTTGGCGGTGTGCTTGCTTCCCGCGGCGGATTGCAGCGCAAGGTATTCCTCGCCGTAGTCGAGCATGTTCTGCAGTTCGGTACGGAACGTGTCGAGGTGCTCCTCCTCTTCGACTATGATGTCCTGAAACATTTTGTGCGTCACGGCGTCCTTATGCTCGGAAGCGATGCGCGAAGCCTCGTTATAGGAATCTATGGTGTTCTGCTCCAGCTGCATCGCCATACGGAGCATATCCTTGACGTCGGTCACCTGCTTGGCGCGGAACGAGGCGTTCATATCGACGTCGCCCTGCAGGAATAGGATGCGGTCGGAGAACTCTTCGATATGGCGCATCTCGGCGATCGAAATTTCACGCATGATCTTCGAGAGGTACTGATAGCGGTCGTCCTCGAAATGGGTGTGGAAATACATGTACTGGAGTGAAGTGGCAATCTCCTTGCCCACGGCATCGTTCAGCAGGTCGATGCTCACCTGATACTTGTTCTTTGTTTTAACTGCGCTTTCCATAATGAAAAAGGTTTTGCAGCCGTAGCTGCAAAACCCGTTCCACGAAGCATATGCGGGACATTCCCCGCAGGCCTATTTCCACTCGATAGAGGCACGCACCGCCGGCGTATCGGCATCGCTGCGGATCCCGAACAGCGCCGTGCGGCCGCGCTGCTCGTAACCGACGCTGAGCGTCTGACCGTAACGGCACTCGCGCAGGAAGTGGATGTCGAAGCGCACCGGCGCCTCCTGCATCAGCAGTTCGACGGGCAGCATGTCGATCATCATCTCGATATAGCGCATCGTATTGACGTGGCGGTTGAAGTCGATGTCGCTGTAAACCACCTTGTGTTCGACCGTCTGCGACGGGTTCACCTCGCGGATCTTGCGGGGCTTGTCGGTCGGCGACGGAGCGTCTACGATGGCGTCGGCATGAGCGTCGCCCACCCACGACAGGTCGAGCGCCGAGCGGCTCCGAAGGTCGATCATCGCCCACTGCGTCACCGCGCGGCCGAATTCGGTCCCCGCGGCATCGGTCAGCGTGAAGTTACGGGTCGAGAGCACCCGGCCGTATTCGTTGATCCACGTGGCGATGGTGTAATCGGTATACTGCGTAGGCTGGCTGTCGAATTCGACGGCCATGCGCGACAGCACCCACGAATGATTGTCGGCATTCAGCGCATCCACGCCGAAGCCCTTGCCGTGGGCATCGATGCCCGCCGTATTGAGGATGGCCGAGCCGAGCGAGGGAATGGTGGCCCTGTCTCTTATAAACATATGACGCTGCCGAC
>JAJPZH010000225.1 GCA_021204515.1 Alistipes sp.
TATATAATATAGTTTCCGGGAAACCGGCTGAATATTAACTTAAAAACATAAGATTATGAAACGTCTGATTTTAATCGCGGCATTCATTCTTACGGCCGGCACGCTGGCGGCGCAGAATTACATAATCATCGATAGCGAGAAAGTATTCAAATCCGTCGATGCCTACAACAAGGCGATCTCCGATCTGGACGAACTCGCCAAGCAATATCAGGAACAGGTGGACGCCAAATTCGCCGAAGTGGAGGCGCTTTACAACGCCTATATGAACCAAAAGGCTTCGCTCTCGGCGACAACCCGCCAGACACGCGAGAATGCGATCCTCGCCCGGGAGAAAGAGGCGCAAACCTATCAGGAAAGTCTCTTCGGCAACGACGGTACGCTGATGAAAAAACGTATCGAAACGATCGAGCCGATCCAGAAAAAGGTCTTCGCGGCCATCGAAGCCTACGCCAAGCAGGTCGGTGCCGACGTGGTGCTCGACTCGGCGAACAATCCCACGCTGCTCTATACGAATCCCAGCGTGGAGCGTACGCAGCAGGTGATCGACGCCCTGAAAAAATAGGAACATCAAACAATTAACTAATAATCTTTTATGAAAAAAGCAATCAAACTAACCCTTGCGGTTGTATTCGTGATGGGCGCTACATCGCTCTTCGCACAGCAGAAATTCGGACGCATCAATACCCAAGAAATCATTGTGGGTATGCCCGAAACGAAGGAGATGCAGACCAACATGGAGGCTTATGCCAAGGACCTTCAGGACAATCTGGAGTCCATGACCGTCGAATATAACCAGAAACTGCAGGAGTTCCAGAAGAATTTCAACACCCTATCGGAGTCCGTACGCCAGCTCAAGGAGAATGATCTCAACGCCCTGATCCAGCGCCGCAACGAGTTCGAGCAGGCCGCTCAGCAGGATTTCCAGAAGCGTCAGAACGAGCTGCTGGCCCCGATTATCGAGAAGGCCAAGAACGCGATCGACAAAGTGGCTGCCGCAGGCGGCTATCTGGCCGTATTCGACACCTCGACGGGTTCGCTCGCCTATTTCGACGAGGCTTCTCTCACGGACATCGCTCCCGCTGTGAAGAAGGAACTCGGCATCACGGATGCTCCTGCACCCGCAGCCGCAACGCCTGCCCCCGCAGCAAAATAAGGCCATCCGGAAATTTTCCGATGAAAAATAAAAAAGCGCCGGTCATGCCGGCGCTTTTTTCATACCCATACAGAAAGCGGCAGTCAAAAGAGGTGCAAAGCTGTTCATTTCGTTCGAAAATATAACTATATGAACTAAATATAAGTTTTTATTGCTATATTCCACCCAAAATCGAGAGACGAAATGAACAATACAGAAAATCAAACACCGATCAACTCATTTACGCTGGCCGAGCTTATAGACCTTGCCGGCGAACAACGGCAGGGACTGATGCGCGAGTGCATCACGGCCAGCAGCGACTCCCAGATGCAGGTCTTCCGGTTCCCGTGCCGCATTGACGCCTTCGTAATCGGAGTCGGCACCGAAGGGGAAACCTCCGTATCGTTCAACCTGCATGAATTCCGGCTGAAGAAGGATTCGATGTTCATCTTCACCCCGAAAAATATCCTGCAGGTAAATTCGCAGCAGTATTTCAAAGCCGACGTCATCGCCATATCGCCCGACTTCATGCGCCGCATTAACATTGACATCAAAAACATGATGCCGCTGTTCCTCAAATTCGTCGAAAACCCCACATTGGCGCTGACGCCCGAAGAAAGCCGCTCCATGCGCAGCATGATCGCCCAGATCGAACGCGAAACCCGCGGACCGGAGACCCATTTCTCGTTCGATATCGTCAGCGGGCTGATCGCCGCAACGATTTACAAGGTCGGGAATATCCTGTACCATTACCTCGCGGAGCATCCCGAAGGGCAGAACAATTCGCACAACCGCGCCGAAGAGTATTTCAAGCAATTCACCCACCTGCTGGGCGAACACTTTCGCCAAGAGCGCAGCGTCGGATTCTATGCCCGGCAGCTCTGCATCACGCCCAAATACCTCACCACGCTCATCAAGCGTATCAGCGGGCAGTCGGTATCGGAATGGATCGACAATTATGTGATTCTGGAAGCTAAAACCCTGCTCAAATACTCGACGATGAGCGTACAGGAGATCGCCTATTACCTGAATTTTCCGAACCAATCGTTCTTCGGCAGCTACTTCAAACGCAATACGGGCATGTCGCCCTCACAGTACAAAGCCCAGAACTGATACGGGTGCATGCCGCTCCGGCATACGAAACCCCGGCCGCATAACTGCGCCGGGGTTTGTCATTGCAAAGCCGCCTTAGAAGGGATAACCGACGCCGAAATTGAGCGCCGTATTTTTCCAGCGCAGGTTGTGAATCCACCGTTCGCCCGCCGGATTATTGGGATTGTGAAGCTGCACGCCCCAGTCGAGCCGGAGCACGGCGAACTTGATGTCGAAACGCAGACCCAGTCCGGTATTTAATCCCAGCTGCTTATAGAACTTGTCAAAGAAGAAGACCGCGTCGTCGGAGTACTCCGACGGATTCCGGCGAATATACCAGATATTGCCCAGATCGAAGAAAGTCGCGCCGTGCACCATACCCCAGATCGGAAAGCGCAGTTCGAGGTTGGCTTCCAGTTTCACGTCGCCCGTCTGTATCGGGAAAGAGTCGTGCGGATTGGGAACCGAACCCTGACCGAGCGTACGGGGCGTCCAGCCGCGCATGCCGTTGCTGCCGCCGGCATAGAACTGCCGGTCGAAAGGTACGGCCGACGAATTGCCGTAGGCCATCGCCACGCCTCCGTACAGGCGGCCCACAAGTGCCGAAACCTCGCCCAGCATAATTTTGCGGCTGACACTCAGATCCGTACGGAAATACTGCGAGTATTCGATACCGAAGATTTTGGCAGGGTCGCCCTCCTTCGGACGGGAATAGAACAGCCGGTCCACCGCGTCGATCAGATTGCCCGCCGTCTCCAGATTGAAACGGATATTGGTGGCGTTGCCGCCCAGATTCTTACGCTGGTTGTTATAGCTGTAACCGAACGAAAGACCGCCGATAAACTGGGTGCGGAAACTGTTTTTCAGATATTTATTCGTCGTATTGCCGAGGAAGGTCGAGTCGAGTCGATTCACATCGACCACATTGATATCGACGGGCCGCAGCGAGAATGAAGAGTAACGGTTGTTGGTCCACTGGTAGGTGATTCCCGCACTTGAAAGCGTGCGGCGATAATAGGGCCGGTCCTGAAAATTGACCGAAAGTTCCAACTTGGTTTTGGGCTGATTCACCGAGCGAAACCGCCGCGTACGCCACGGCACCAGAAAACGAGGAAAGGTGAGTCCGGTCGTAACGCCGAATTCCGTAGCGCGCTTTTTCTTGGCGTCGGGCGCCTTCATAAACTCGTATCCCGCCGTAAACGAAACGTCCAGCGCTTCCGCTCCCCGGAAGATATTGCGGTTCTGATAACCGACGGTAGCTTTCAGTCCGTAGAAACTCGACGTCGTACTGCCTTCGAGATCGACCTTGAAGCTCTGTTTGAGCGCAGGAGTACACAAGATGTTGCACTGCAGGTAGCCTTCCTGCGTAAAACGGGTCTGCGTAGAATCCGCCGACGCACCGATGAAGGAGACGTAATTGGTGACATCTACGCTCCGGGGCTGTTCGACGAAGGCGATCTTGGCACTCTTGAAATACCCGAGCGACATCAGATCGGTATAAGCGCGGTTCACCTGCGCCGAGTTGTATACATAGTTGGGATAAAGCGGCACCGACTGCCGCAGAATAGCGGGACGCAGATTCGGACGCTTCTCATAGATGATATTCAGACCGCGGTAATAGAGCGTATCGAGCCGCGAGAGGAAGGTCGAATCGGTCCGCGCGACCGTCGGATCGTACGCCGGAAAGACGTTGATCTGGTCGATACGGTAGACCATGTTGTTGTCCATCACGGCCTGTCCGCGTTCGTTGTACCCCGTAAGGTACTGCTTGATATTGATCTGGACATCGACCTGATGTTTTCCGCCGAGCGTGTCGGCGACATAGTCGATGTTATTGACCGTAAAGTTGTAATAGCCGCGTTCCTTGAGGAAAGCCGTAACGCGCTCCCGCTCGCGGTCGAGTACCGCAATGTCGAAAATCCGCCCCGGACGGATCAGCGTATTGGCGGTGTCGGGCAGAATGATCTGTTCGAGGAACTTGTCCTGAAAATCATACGAAATGCTGTCGATGCGGTAAGGCTCGCCCTGCCGGGTACGGTAGACGATTTTGGCACGTTTGCGGCGCGAAGTGGTATCGACTTCGAACGTGGCTCGGGACGAGAAGAAGCCGCGCGTATCCATATAGACCTTCAGATTCTGCGCGCTCCGCTGGGTCAGGCTCATGTCGAGCAGGACGGGCTCCTGACCGATCTTGCGTTTCCAGTTGTTCCACCAGTTCTGCTTGTCCGGATTGGCCTGCTCGTACAGCCAGACATAGAAGTTCGTGCCCAAAAACCGCTTGTTGGGGGTCTGACGCACGTATTTTTCAAGGTCCGCTGCGGTGATGCGCTCTTTGCGGGGCGTCGATTTGTCGGACTCGATCGTTACCTTCTGCAGCAGATACTGTCCTTCGGGGAGCTTGCGCGTAACGCTGCACGCCGAGCATAAAAAGCCCAGCACGGCGACAGCTAATATACGACCGACTCCCCGCACGTCCCCTGTCAGTTGTTAAAAAATCCCTTCTCCTTGAGCAGAGCGAAGTAGGAATTCGAGATGGAGAGGTTGTCCTCGCGCACATAGCGGCGCTGCGTGAAAATCTGCGCCAGATTCGGCAGCCCGTTCTCCTCCAGCAGACGCTTGGTCAGCTCCGACTCTTCGCGCTCGGCCCACAGTTCGTCGATTTCGGCGGCCGTATAGTCGGTGTATTTCTCGTAATGCACGACGGCTTCCAGCGGCAGGCGGTCGGTCAGTTCGGGCGATTCGTCGGGATAGCCCAGCACGACGGTCGTCACGGGAATCACCCCCTTCGGAAGTTCGAGTATCTCGGCGATCATCCCGGCCGTATAGATCGTCGTACCGAGGTAGCAGATACCCAGCCCGTTCAGTTCGGCTTCGATGCAGAGGTTCTGGGCCGCCAGCAGGGCGTCCGTCGAAGCGTTCAGAAACCATGCGAAGTTGTCGTATGCGGGATCGGCGTCGCGCTGCTCGCACCACATCGAGAAGCGGTGCACGTCGGCGCAGACCGTCACCACGCACGGCGTCTGCGTCACCATCGGCTGATTGAAGTGACACGGAGCGAGCTTAGCGCGCAGGGCCGCGTCGCGCGTCACGACCAGCGAATAGAGCTGCATGTTGCCGCAGGTCGAAGCCCGCGAAGCCGCTTCGAGAATCTCCTGCAGAAGCTCTTCGGGAATGGGCGTGGAACAGAATTTACGTATCGAACGATGCTTGAAAAGCACACTTTTCATGGATTTTTTCTTTTATCGGTTCTGTATAAAAACAATACAAGCGTCCGCCGGTCCGGGCGAATGCGCTTATTTTCTACAAAAATAGTAAAACTTTTAGAAGTTTTATTATTTTTGCGATGATATAACCACTATCCGGGATGCTGGTAACATTCGTAAAATACGAGGGTGCAGGCAATGATTTCATCCTGATCGACGACCGCGAAGAGTTGTTCAGCGCCGACGCAGGGCTGATCGCGGCTTTGTGCGACCGTCACTTCGGCATCGGAGCCGACGGGTTGATGACCCTGCGCCGCAGCGTCGAGATGGACTGCTCGATGCGCTATTACAACGCCGACGGTTCGCCGGGCGAAATGTGCGGCAACGGCGCACGGTGCTTCGCGCTTTTCGCCGAGCATCTGGGCATCGGCGGCGAGACTAAATATTTCGACGCCACGGACGGCATGCACACTGCGCGCATACGCCGCGCGAAGAGCATGACGGGTGAGATCGAACTGGGCATGATAAATGTATCGGCAATCCGCAGCGGCGGGGGCTGGTGGTTCCTCAATACGGGCGTTCCCCACTACGTGGAATTCACGGAGGAACTGGACGGCGTGGACGTAAACAGCCTCGGGCGGATGATCCGTCACGACACGGTACGTTTCCCGCAGGGAACGAACGTCAATTTCGTAGAGATCGCAGGTGACGGCGAAATCCGGATGCGGACCTACGAACGCGGCGTCGAAAACGAAACACTGGCCTGCGGCACGGGAGCCACAGCCGCGGCGATCATAACGAACTACGCTTTGCAGCACGAAACGACCAAATACCGAATCACGGTGCCCGGGGGAGAACTGAGCGTACACTTCTCGCATGAGTCCGGCACACAGACTTACACGAATATCCGGCTTACGGGCCCCGCACGGCGCGTCTTCAGGGGGGTATTCGAAACCGACAACTTCTAAAATCACTCATCTTTTCCACCCATGAAAACACAAAAGGGAATTCGCGAACATGAAGCGGACGAACTTCGGAAGGCCAAACGACTCGAACCGATACGCAAAAGCGGCAAGGAGCGGCATTCGCTCTACCGTTCGATAGACGAAGAGGAGGAAGAAGAACTCATGCCCCGGCGCGAATCCGTACTCGACTACCTCGACGATCAGGACGAGGAGTAACCCCTGTAATCATGATTGAAAAATTTATTATGGCCGGTTCCACGGCCCTGCACGTCTGCGACTCGCAGGCCGGGGACAAATGCGTCGTTCTGCTGCACGGCTATCTCGAATCGTTGCTCGTTTGGGAAGATTTCATACCTTACTTATATAAAGAAGTGCGCGTGGTGACGCTCGATCTGCCGGGCCACGGCATATCGGTCGTGACGGGCGAAGTCCACACGATGGATTTTCTGGCCGACACGATCGCCGACGCACTCAAGGCCCTCGGCATCGAACGATGTACGCTCGTAGGACATTCGATGGGTGGATACGTGGCGCTGGCTTTCTGCGAACGCCATCCCGAAATGCTCGACGGCTTGGTACTGCTCAGCTCCACCCCCAATCCCGACACACCGGAGAAGGCCGAAAACCGCCGCAGGGAGATCGCACTCGTCGAGGCAGGGAAGAAAGACATGCTGGCACGGGTAGCTCCGGCCGCAGGATTCGCCGAAGAGAACCGCGCCCGGATGCGGGACGAAATCGAAGACCTCGCCGAGCAGGTTTTCATCACCGAGGATGAGGGAATCGTCGCCCTGCTGGGCGGCATGATCGCCCGCAGGGACCAGAACGAAATGCTGCGCAGATCGAAAGTGCCGCAGCTCTTTATCCTCGGCCGAAAAGACGGCTACATTCCGCCCGAAGCAGCCGAAAAGATGGTTGCGGACCACCCGCAGGCGGAGGTCGTATGGCTGGAAAACTCGGGACACATGGGATTCCTCGAAGAACCGGAAGCGGCGGCACGGGCGATACTGAATTTCGTACAAAGCGAAAAAGCGGAATAATAACCCCCAAAAGCACTTGTTTCGAACAGTAATTGCAGTTCTGAGCCGCTGCGCAAAAACAGTGATTTCACCGACAGATTTTCAGACCGCCCATTCGACGGAGCAGGGAATTGTTTATATTTGTCAAAAAGATATTCCCGAAACGGACTAAACCGATCCCGCCGAACCGTGCCTCATCGGCTCAGGCGGGATACAAAACCTTTGAAACTATGAACGAAGCGATGAAATTCTGTCAGAGCTGCGGCATGCCGCTACAGGCCGCGGGCGATTTCGGCACGGAATCCGACGGCAGGCCGAGTACGGACTACTGTGTATACTGTTACAAGAACGGAATTTTTACCGAAGAGTGCACGATGGGAGAGATGATCCAGCACTGCGCTCAATTCCACGAAGAATTCCGCGACGAGAACGGCAAAAGTTATACCCGCGAAGAGGCGGTCAGACTGATGCGGGAGTATTTTCCGACGCTCAGGCGCTGGAGCGAATAATGAGACGGACCGGAAATTCCGGTCCGTTTTTGTATCCGCAGAAGAATTGCGCTATATTTGTCCCGGAAAAACCGCAAATGCTAATCAAACATAGTCGAAATGAAGAAACTTTTCTTTTTAGGCGCCGCCCTGCTCCTGTGCGCCATGTGGCCCGCAGACGCCGCTGCCCAGCTGAAAATCGGCGGCAGGAAACTCAACACAGGCAAACTGCTCGAAGCGGGAAAGGATGTAGCCAAAGCCGTGACATTGAGCGACAAGGACATTGCCGACCTGAGCCGCGAAGCAGTCGAATGGATGGATGCCAACAACCCCGTCGCCGACGAAACGACCGAATATGGTGCACGTCTCAAACGCCTGACCGAGGGCATCACCGAGGCCGACGGACTTCCGCTCAACTTCAAAGTCTACCACGTCGTGGACGTCAATGCCTTCGCCTGCGGCGACGGTTCGATCCGCGTATTCAGCGCCCTGATGGACCTGATGGACGACGACAAACTGATGGCGATCATCGGCCATGAAATCGGCCATGTGGTACATGCCGACGTAAAACACGCGATGAAAAACGCCTACCTCTCATCGGCGGCGCGCAATGCGGCAGGAGCCGCCGAGGGCAGCACGCTGGCCAAGTTGAGCGACTCGCAGCTCGGCGAGGTCGTGACGGCATTCACCGGCGCCCAGTTCTCGCAGAAGCAAGAATACGCAGCCGACGAATACGGATTCGAATTCTCCGTAAAGAACGGTTTCAGCCCCTACGGCATGGGCAATTCGCTGAACAAGCTGGTCGAGTTTTCCAAGGGAGCGAAGTCCTCGACCGTCCAGAAAATGTTCTCGTCGCACCCTGACAGCGAAAAACGCGCTGCACGCATGAAAGAGAAAGCCGACGCCTACACGGCCGCGCAACAGCAGTAGACCGTCAAGCCGTAGCGGAGACCCCACGTTCAACGGCCGAGAAGTCCGGCACCCCGCATATTCGGAATAGAACCGACTGTCCGGAATAAAAATCCGCCGCCGCAGTACGCCAGCCTCTGCACGACACGACTATACAATAGAAAGGCCGCCCATTCCGGAGCGGCTTTTTTAGTAAAAATACAAGAAACAAATGTTCGAAATATATTCCGGATAATTTGAAGCAAAAGATTTTCCGCACAAATTCCTTCCGCAACCGGATTCCTAGTCCCACAGAGACACTCCTTTATTTTATCAGCGGCTGACAAGCCGGACAATAATAGACGGCCCCGCCCAAATAAGCCTCTTCGACAAAAGTGCCGCCGCAGACCGGACACGGCTCCGAACAGGTGTTTTTAGACAGCAGGGTCTTATATCCGCCGGCCCTGCCCAGCAGATCTTTCTCCGTATCGCGCCCGCCGCGATCCGTCATCTCCCGCAGGGTCGATTTCACCGACGAATACATCCGACCCAGTTCTGCGTCACCCAGCGTCGCCAACTTGCGTTTGGGGTGAATACGAGACTTGAACAAAATATCCTGCAGGACGCCGTTTCCGAGTCCGGGAATACGCTGTTCCGTCGCTAAGAAAGCTTTGGCCGACAAGTTAGGCTTGGCATCGGCGACAAGCCGACCGAAATAGGCTTCGTCGAAACGATCCTCCAGCGGCGAGGGCTTTGACAGCGCACCAAGATAATACGGATTGTCGAAGGTTTTCTGAAATGCGATGATCCCGCCGTACATAGCGACCGTAAAGACCAGAAAACTATCGTCGTCGAAAGCGATCAGAAGCTGATATTTCGGCGGAACCTCCGCTCCGGGCGCATAATAACGCAGATTGACGCCGTCGGAAAGAGCGATGTGCGTCTCATCGTCCAGCAGCAGATCGATAAATGCGCCGTGCCCTTCGGCGGCACGAATCGTTTTACCGGCGAGCCTTGTCCGATAATCGGTCGGGTCCCCCAAATACCAAGCAAACTTATGAGGGTGGGTGGCATTGAATACATCCGTAACTGTCCGGCCGGACAGCATATCGGCGGCTTGCCGTGCAAACGAATAAGATTCGGGGATTTCGATCATTTTCTTCAGTCATTTATTCGGACCGGCAGTAGTTTTTCAGACAAGGCAGAGTATATCAATAACCTACAGCAAGCATCCATCGGTCCTGCA
>JAJPZH010000196.1 GCA_021204515.1 Alistipes sp.
CCAAGGGGGCCAACCTCCCGTCTGCGCAGGCCACGACCCAGCCTGTCAGCTACGAGTCCCAGATCCGGGGCAATCCCTATCTGGGATACGGCACGTTCGTCATGCCCGCGATCATCATGGTCATCATCCAGCAGACGATGCTCATCGGGATCGGCATGATCGGCGGCACATGGCGCGAATTCGGGCTGTACCGCAAACTCTGCCCGCCCGACCGCAGGCGGATGTCCACGCTCCCGATCGTGCTGGGCAAGGCATTGGTCTACGGCATGATCTATTCCGTGACGACGTTCTACATCCTCGGTCTGCATTACAAGCTGTTCCACTATCCGATGAACGGCGCGACGGGAACGGTCGTGGTCTTCATGCTGGCCTACATGGCGGCCTGCATCGCGCTGGGAATCGCCATTTCGACACTCTTCCGCTACCGCGAAAATTCGCTGCTGCTGTTGCTGTGGACCTCAATTCCGCTGCTGATGCTCAGCGGCGTCTCCTATCCCCGCGAAGGCATTCCCGACTGGCTGTTCAACTTCGGACAGATATTTCCCAGCAGCCACGGCGTAAACGCCTTTATCCGCATCCAGAGCATGGGAGCGTCGCTCTCCGAAGTGCTGCCCGAAATCAGGATGCTCTGTATTCTGACCCTCATATACGGCGGTCTGGCCTGCATCGGCATCCACTTGGTGCTCAACCGTGTGGGCAAGGAGGACATCCCGGCGCCGCACGTCCCCGAATCGGAAAAATAATGCGTATTACGTTTCAGACGCCCCTGCTCGCCGTCCGCGACACCGAACGGTCGAAACGCTTCTACTGCGGGCTGTTCGACCAGCGTGTCGTGCTGGACTTCGGCGAGAACGTCACCTTCAGTGGCGGATTCGCCATACAGGAGAAGTTCGCATGGCTCACGGGCGTTCCCGAAGATTCGGTCCGCGAACGCCCGCACAACATGGAGCTTTACTTCGAAACGGACGACCTCGACGCCTTCATGCGGCGGCTCGAAGCGTGGCCGGAGCCGGTCGAATTGCTCCACCCGCCGCACAAACACGACTGGCAGCAGCGCGTAGTCCGCTTTTACGATCCCGACGGGCATATCATCGAAGTAGGCGAGGGCATGGAGTACGTCATCCGACGCTGTCTGGCAGAAGGCCGCACGGCAGAAGAGACCGCCGCACTCACACAGCATCCGCTGGAGTTCGTGCTCGGATGTATGGAGAAGGAGGGAACCGAGTCTGCATAGAATAATATCTTAATAAACAAGCGATTACGAATCTAAAACCGCTGAGTTTCAGAACAGAGCGCCGGCTATTTGCCGGCGCTTTTTTTGTCGTATGTGTTTCCGAAAGTTGCCAAACCGAACTATCCCGTAATATAAAATAATAACAATGAGTATTTTACGACATTTCTGAAAAGACCTGCTTCAATCGGTCCCGATGAAAAAAAGCAAAAAGACGAAAAAAATATTAGACCAGACTATACCAGTATAATAATTTTTTATATATTTGTTGCAGAAGAGTCAAACCTAAAGACTGCGATACATGAATAGATTCACGCTACCACATCAGGTCTACGGTCGGAATTCCGGCTCCTGAGCAGTTCTCTTTCCCGGCATCGCACCGATGCTTTGCGTACAAAATCCTACTGACATCGACCAAAAACTTCAACTATGAAAAATCCTGTGACTTTCCGCAGCCTCCCGGCCGGAATTACCTGAGTCCGATCGTTCGGAAACATGTCCTGCAAGGACATTACGCTCTGCAACGAGGTTCCCGTATCAGCATATTCGCACGACAGTTTTTCTGTTACGTCCCGCCGGAAGGTTTCCGCCGGAAGGACGTATCGGTCGCTTCCGCCGTTGCCGGGCATAAAAACACACGTCTAACAACCAATCAAAATAAACCGGAAATGAAAAAAATCTTATCGATGCTGATCGCATCTCTGATCGTCGGTACGGCACTCGCACAAAAAGCGACCGTAACCGGACTGGTCACAGATACGAACGGAAAGCCGATCGTCGGTGCGACCGTGATCGACACATTGGCAAAAAGAGGTGCCACGACCAACCCCGAGGGTAAATACACCTTATCGGGCACCTCGGAAAAAGGCGTACTTTGTTTTTCGTTTTTAGGCATGAAACCCGTCTATGCGACCGTCGGTAAACGTACCGTTATCGACGTAACGCTCGAAATCGCCGAAAGCGAAATAGACGAAGTCGTAGTCGTAGGTTACGGAACGGTGCGCAAAAGCGACCTCACGGGAGCTGTCAGCGTGGTGAAGATGGACAATGTGGGGGAGATCCCCGCCATGTCGGCATTGGAAGCCATGCAGGGTAAGGTATCGGGCGTCAATATCATCACCAATACCGGCGAACCGGGTGCAGGCATGACGTTCCAAGTGCGCGGCGCCACTTCGATCACGGGCAACAACCAGCCGCTGATCGTGCTCGACGGGCAGCCGATCAACACCGGATTCGAAAGCACCTCGGCCGGAGCCAATATCGACTGGATGGCCGAACGGCCCTCGACCGATCCGATGGCGAATATCAATCCGGCCGACATCGAATCCATTCAAATTCTGAAAGATGCCTCCTCCACAGCGATATACGGTTCCGCCGGCGCCAACGGTGTCGTCCTCATAACGACCAAATCGGGCCGCGAAGGCCGCAGCGTCATCACTTACAGCGGCCGCATCGACGTAGGTGTGATCCCGAAGTTTCTCGACGTAGCTTCCACCGAAGAGTATTATACGATGATCTACGAAGCGCAAAACTGGGACCGGTCGGAGACCAAGCGTTTTTCGTCGATGGACGACGTACGGGCGCAGGCGGCGCAGCAGCACAACACCGACTGGCAGGACCTTACCTATCAGACGGCCATTTCGCACGACCATCAGATTTCGCTCTCGGGAGGCGACAAGAAGACTACCTACATGCTGTCGGGTAACTACGCCGACCAGAACAGCATCGTCAAAGGCGGTTCATATACGCGCGGCGGACTGCGCGTCAATCTGAAGCGGGAGATAACTTCCCGTCTGACAGCCTCCGCGCGGACATTTATGTCCATGGCCCGCAAAAACCAGATGCCGCAGGCCAACTCGCAGGGCAACCTCTCGACCTCCATCGTACTCGCAGCGCTCGCATTCAAACCGGAATCGGTACCCTACAACGAAGACGGGGATCTGGACGAAGGGCTTACGAACAATCCGGTCGTGATGCGGGAAACGATCCAAGACCAAATGGATATTCGCACGATCGTCAGCAACATCAGTCTGCAGTACCAACTCTGCAAGGGCCTGACGTTTTCGATCAACGGAGGTGTGAACAGCGTCTATACGCGCAAACATTTTTACTGGCCCCGCACGCTGTATCAGGGAAAGATGAACGACGGCTCGGGCACCCGCTCCGACAACGACAACTTCAGCTACGTCGTCGATTACCTGCTCACGTTCAACCGCCGTTTCAACAAGCACAACGTCAACGTCGTAGCCGGTTATTCGTGGCAGGAGTGGACGAACAGCTACTCCAGCCAGACCAGCACGGGCTTCCCGAGCGACGCTTTGGGCTATTACGGATTCAGCAGCGCGACGCATCCGCAAAAAATGTACAACGGCTATACGCGGCGCAGAAGGGCTTCGTTTATCGCCCGGGCCAATTATTCGTACGACGACCGTTACGTTTTTATGTTCACGGGGCGCATAGACGGTTCGAGCCGTCTGGCTGTCGGACACAAGTGGGGCGCTTTCCCGTCGGTAGGTCTGGCGTGGAACGCACACAATGAAAAATTCCTCGCCCCGGCCAAACAGGTGCTCACCAACCTGAAACTGCGCGCCAGCTACGGCATATCGGGAAATGAGAACGTCGCCATCGGCGCCACCCAGTCCAAGATAAGCTACAACGGCGTAGTTTTCGGCGACAACAGCATTTCACAGGGTTATGTCGTCGGTAACTTCGACAATCCCTACCTGACATGGGAAACCACGCGCCAGCTGAACGTAGGTCTCGATCTAGGATTATGGAACCGTGTGAACCTGAGCGCCGAATTTTACCAGAAAAACACGACCGACCTGCTGCTCAACGTCAAGCTTCCCGGCTCCTCCTCGTTTACCAGCTATTCGTCCAACACCGGTGAAGTGCGCAACCGGGGTCTCGATTTCGAAGCAGCCTTCCGGGTGCTGACGGGCAAAGTAAAGCTGAACATCGCCGGAAACATCTCGGTAGTGCGCAACAAAATTCTTTCTATGGGCGACGCCGGCGTAATCTACGGGCGCAGCTACTGCAACAACGGCCAATTTTCGCTTAACCAGCCTATTCACATCGCTCAGGCCGGATATCCGATCGGCATGTTCATCGGCTACAAAACCGAAGGCATCTACCAGAACGAGCGTGAAATTCAGGAACACACCTACACCGATCCGAAGACCGGCGTCACCAATGTCATACCGCAGGGAGCCAAACCGGGCGATATCCGGTGGGCGGACACCAATAACGACGGCATTATTTCCGAAGCCGACCGTACCGTCATCGGCTCGCCGTACCCCGATTTCACATACGGCATCAATCTCGATTGCTCATACAAGGGGCTGACCCTCGCGATGACCTTCGTCGGCAGTCAGGGGAACTCGCTGGTGAACTTCAACAAATGGGTCATGTCGGGTCTAAGCACCAAAACCAACGTCAATATCTTCAAGGAAGCATTCGACCACCGCTGGACGGGAGAAGGAACGAGCAACAAATACCCGCGTCCGCACACGGGAGACGTATTCAGCAGCCGTTTCCCCGATTGGATGGTAGAAGACGCCTCTTATTTCCGGCTGCAGAACGTCACGCTTTCCTACATGCTTCCGCAGCGTATCGTCAAGGCCATGCGGCTGGGTAAAATAAAAGTATTCGTCACGGGGACCAATCTTTTCACAGTGACCGACTACAGCGGCTACGATCCTGCAATCAACTCCTTCGGCGATACGGCCCTGCAGCCCGGCGTCGATTTCGGAACACTGCCTGCGCCGCGCGTCGTATCCGCAGGAGTGGAACTGACATTCTAACATGTAAAAACCAACCGACATGAAACAGATTATATTAAAAAGCACAGCTGCTGCCATCCTGCTTATAGGGTTGCTGCTCGGCGGCTGTACGCTGGACGAAAGACTTTACGGCACGCTGACTCCCGACCAGATCAAAACGGAAGACGACATGGAGAATCTGCTCAAAGGAGCATATTCGGAATTCAACGACGGTTCCGCCTTCAAGATGTGGGGAGCCATGATGACCCTCCTGTGCGCCGACGACCTCTACGCCACCAAAGGCCAATTCGAAAGCTACGGACGGAAAAACTACAACGGGGCAAATACGGAGCAGATGTGGAATACCATGTACCGGTGCATACGCAACGCCTCCTACGTGATTAAAATTGCCGATCAGGCAGAACTCAGCCCCGAGTACCAGAAACGGGCCGTAGGTGACGCATCCTTCATCCGGGCCTTTGCCTATTACTATCTGGTGCGTCTGTACGGCGGGGTACCCCTGCGGACAGAGGCCGTAGACATACACAGCGACCTGTTCCTGCCGCGCAGCTCCGTCGAGGAAGTCTACGATCAGATTTTCAAAGACCTGTCCGTAGCCAACTACTGCCTGCCCCTCGCCAATGAAATCGACAGCGACGATCTGGGCCGTGCCTCCAAAGGGGCTGCGCAGGCCATCATGGCCTCGGCGCGGCTGACTTACGGCAACTGGCTCGAAAATCAGGGCAAAGAGGGATTCGAACGGCAGTACGAACTGGCGGCGACATGGGCGGACTCGATCCTGCTGAATCAGGTACCTTCGGTTTACAGCCTGCTGGACGACTACGCTGACCTGTGGGACGTATCCAAAGAACGAGAAGCATACAAAGAGGTGATCTTCGGCATTCGCTTTTCACGCGATGCAACCCTGTCCCAGCTCTCGTCGAACGGTTCGGAACTGGCCTATCGGTTCTGCCCCGACAACCTCTACCGCGTAACGGGCAATGCAGCGGCAAACGCCAATGTCCCGCCGGGCAACGGAGAAAACAATATTCGCATCCATCCCTATTTCTTCAACTACTATTTCACCAATCCGCAATACAGCGAGGCGAGTCAGGACGATGCGACCAAAATGGATTACCGGATGGAAACGAGTTTCCTCTGCCGCTGGACCAACGAGGCGAACGGCAAATCGATCATCGCCTGTCCGTTCATAGTCACCGACCCCGACGCGCTGACCAACATCGCCACCAAGACCGGCAACAAGCTCCAGCCCTACATCATGAAATACGTAGACGGTCAGGGGAAGGACAACCGGAACCACGAAAACGACTTTTTCATCATTCGCCTCGCCGAAATATACCTGATCAAGGCCGAAGCGCTCAATGAACTGTACGGTCCCGGAAACCGTGAAGCGATCGAAGCCTTCAATGCCGTCCGGAGCCGGGCGCGCAAAGCCGGAGGCACCGGCGAGCGGGATTATCCCAAACTGATCTCCTCGGGCGACTTCCCGACAAAAACGGATTTCCGCATGGCGATCCTCGACGAACGCGGTCTGGAACTCGTCGCCGAAGGGGTCCGGTGGTTCGATCTGGTGCGTATGAAACACCCAACGATCCAAGGTAAGACGATGCACGATTACCGGTTTACGGAACTGGCCAACTCGGCGGTCTATTCCCGCACGATGCCGGCTTTCGACACGGCCACCAACACGTGGAGTAATCCCAATGCCGTGTCGTGGAATTACGTAAGCACGATCTGCGACAATATTTCGGGCAGCAATAAATTCCTGCTGTTCCCGATCCCGCTCAGCGAACTGGACAACAATCCCTACATCAATGCCGCGGACCAGAATCCCGGATGGTAGAATCAACCTTAAAACGACGAGAATATGAAAAACAGATATTGTTGGCTGCTGTATCTCGCACTGACGGCCTGCATCGTATCATGCAACGACGATACGACGGAAAGCGGCAACGGAGACGGAACCGTACTGGAACCCGAAACCGAATTGATCGACGTACCGGCGGAGGGAACCAAAATGACCGTTCAGGTCAAAAGCAACGGCGTATGGACCGCTGCTACGAGCGGAGAGTGGTGCCGCGTAGACAAGAGTCTCGGTTTTCAGGACGATTCGTTCACGCTCACCGTCGATGAAAACACGGATTACTACTCCCGGGAAACGAGTGTGAAACTCGCTGTCGGTGCGGATAAAATAGTGAAACTGATCCGCATCGTACAGACGGCGCAGGATTATTCGCTGCCCGAAAGCATCAGTTTCGGCAAAGTCGCCGAACCGCAGAAACTGTTTATCAACGCGGCGACGGCATGGAGCGGAACGATAATCGACAAGGGCGACGGAACCGAATGGGTGAGCATAACGCCCGACTCGGGCACAGCCGCAGCGCAGGCGACCGTTTCGGCGACGCCCAACGATACGGGTTCGGACCGCGAAGCTGCGCTTCAGCTGACGATCGACGGAGAGACGACCGAGATTCCGATTATTCAGCGCGGTTCGATGGACGCCCCCGTTATCACACTCACGGACAACGATGCCGTTCTCTCGATCGCATGGGAGGAAGTCGTCGGAGCCGCGACCTACAAAATCGAGGCATACGACGATTCGATGCAGCTGGTCGGTGAAGATGCGATAGCCAATACCGTACGCAGTTATGACATCAGCAAAATTCCGCAATTCATCGCCGGACACGAAAACTTCTACACGGGACCGGTGACGATCAAACTGCTGGCCGTAGCCTCCGATCCGGCAATATTCACCGAGAGCAACAGCGTGACGGCACACAGCCACTACGACGCCGCAAGCGGCGACGGGACCTCGGAACAGACGGCATTCGTCGTGACACGCTCCCGCCACCTGAATAACGTCCGGCAGAACCCGAACGCTTATTTCCGGCAGGAGAATGACATCGACCTGACCTCGTTCGACGACGACACAGACAGTGCGAACGGCAATTTCAAGGCGATCGAGACCTTCACCGGCTACTACGACGGAGCCGGACACAAAATCGCCAACCTGAAAATCACGGCCGCAGTCAATGCAGGTCTGTTCAGCAACCTGACCGCATCGGGCGTCCTGAAGAACATCACGCTGACAAACCCCGTGCTGAACTGCACCTCCACATCGAAGACAAATAACGCAGGGGCGCTGGTATGTCTGGTCTCGACCGACGCCGGAGGCGGCGTATTCGACTGTCACACCGAAGGCGGCAGTGTTTCGGGCGCCTACAACAACATCGGCGGACTGATCGGCGCCACCCAAAATCAGGGAGACATCGAGGGCTGTTCGAACCGAAGTACGGCTGTCAACGGCGAAATCACGGCAACAACCGTCGGCGGACTAATCGGATACGTCAATAATACGGGCCGGGTCGAAAATTGCAGCAATGCCGGTAATGTGAGCGCATACAATGCAATCGGCGGTCTCTGCGGCGGTCTGGCCAATACGGGCGTAATACGTTACTGCCACAATAGCGGTACGGTGCACAACCGGCATTTGCCCTCCAACATCGCATCGGGCAAACCGGGAGACATCATGGCCGGAGGTCTGACGCCCCGCATCTTCAATACCTCGGGCCGGATCGAGTGCAGCTATAACACGGGAGAGGTGAAATGCGCCTATTATCTGGGCGGCATCAGCGCCAAGCTGGGCAGCAACAATTCCGTCATCGAAAACTGCTACAATCAGGGAGCGCTCACCGTGACGGAATTCGTCGCCGGAGCCACGACCCTCGGCGGCATCAGCGGCACGCTGTCGATCAACGCCGGAGGCGATCTTTCCTCGACGGTGAAGAACTGCTATGCAGTCGGAACCATCTCTCTACCCGCAGGCGCATCCGTGACCGAGCGCATGGGCGGCATCGTCGGCTACCGCAATGCGAACAATGCCATCAAACCCGTAGCAAAGATCAATGGCGTCTATTTCCTCAGCGACCTCGCAACGCCCAACGCCGTAGGCGAGAACGCGGCGATATGCCCGGATGCGCCGCAAAGCGCAGCCGCGCTGAAACAGCAGGCGACGTTTGCCGGATGGGATTTTTCGGAGATATGGACGATAGACGAGGGCACTGCATATCCCGTACTGCGCCCCCAAGACAACGAATAAATACGCAAAAAAATCGTTCCCATGAACTATACGAAACTGACCTTTACGGGCATCGCAGTTCTGGGCGGCCTCCCGGCCGTCCAAGCTGCCGATCCCCGGCCCAATATCGTACTGATGATCGCCGACGACTGCACGTACCGCGATCTGCAGTGCTACGGTAGTCCCAACTCCACCACGCCGAATATCAATCGGCTGGCCGAGGAGGGCATGAAATTCAACAATTTCTTCCAAGCTACGGCGATGAGTTCCCCGACGCGCCACTGCCTGATGACGGGCCTTTATCCCATACGCAGCGGAGCGTATCCCAACCATACGATGGTGAACAAAGGCGTGAAGAGCGTCGTGCAGTACCTCCGGCAGGCAGGCTACCGTGTCGCACTGCAGGGCAAGCGCCATATCTGGCCGCCGGCGGTGTTCGATTTCGAATACCTCGGCTCCGGAGGCGAAGACGTAAACACGGATCTCATAAAACCCTTTATCGAGGATGCCAGAGAGAAAGGCCAGCCGTTCTGTCTGTTCGTCTGTTCGCACCAGCCCCATATACCATGGAATAAGGGGGATGTGAGCATCATCGACCCCGACAAGCTCGAACTGCCGTCCTATTTCGTCGATACGCCCGAAACCCGCGCCGACTTCCAGCGTTATCTGGCCGAAGTGAATTATATGGACGGTCAGGTAGGCGATGTCTGCCGACTGCTGCGCAGCGAGGGAGTGGAAGATAATACGGTGTTTTTCTTCACCTCCGAACAAGGTAATTCGATGCCATTCGCAAAATACACCTGCTACGACATGGGACTGCATACGGGCATGATCGTCCGCTGGCCGGGCGTGAGCGAACCTGGCAGCACATGCGACGCTATGGCCTAATACGTCGATGTCACGCCGACGATGATCGAC
>JAJPZH010000058.1:0-5674 GCA_021204515.1 Alistipes sp.
GGACAACCGCCTTGCGGCAGGCTCTTTCCGACCTAACTAACCCGGGGTCTCTCCTCCGCTGCCGTATGTATTGTTATCTGGTTGCAAATGTAATTATTTTTCCGTTACGTTGTTTTTACAAAAACGGCTATTTTTTCGAAAAACATCGATTTTTTTCAACATTTTCCGAAAAACAGGGCGATTTTTCAGAGGTCACCCCTGAATTTTACGTCATTTTTCGAAAAACCACCCCATTTTTTCATCAAAATCCCCAAAATCGCAAATTTTCGTTTTCAGGCAAAATCAAGGTAATTAAGAACATATTTCAACTATTTTACATCTAACGAAATCAAACGTTCCGACTACAGGCGAAAGTAAACGAAATACACCATATTATAAAAAGAAATTATACAGTGTTATTTTATTAACAATTTCTTGTTTCAATCATTAATAATTTTGTACCTTTACGAGCAATTTTGAAACAACACTTATACTAATCTCTAAATAGTTATGGCAAATACCAAACGTGAAAAGCTGTTCACCGAATTCCCGCCGGTCCCGACCGAGAAGTGGGAGGAAGTGATTACAGCCGACCTGAAAGGTGCTGATTACGAGCGCAAACTGGTATGGAAAACGGGCGAAGGTTTCAACGTCCGTCCCTACTACCGCGCCGAGAACCTCGAGGGCATCAAGTTTCTGGGCTCGCAGGCAGGCGAGTTCCCTTACGTACGGGGTACACGCGCGCACAACCGCTGGCGCGTGCATCAGACCGTGAGCGTCGTATGCCCCAAGGAGGCAAACGCCGAGGCACTGAAGATCCTCAATGCGGGCGTCGATTCGCTCGGTTTCTGCATCGCTTCGGAGGCGTTCACCGCCGCCGATCTCGACACGCTGCTCAAGGACATCTGCATTTCGGCCATCCAACTGACCTTCTGCGGCCAGAAAACGGCTGATGTCGCCGGACTCGTACTGGCGAAGATCGAGAAAGAGGGCATTGCCAAAGAGAGTGTCCGCATCGCATTCTGCATCGACCCGCTGGTGAAGGGACTCTCGGCCAAAGGCGACTTCTGTTCGCCCAACGGCGAAAAATGCTTCGCACGCATCGCAGAGCTGATCCGCAAAACCAAAGAATACAAGCACATCCGCGTCGTAACCGTATCGGGTCAGATCTTCGGCAACTCGGGTTCGACCATCGTCGAGGAGCTGGCATTCGCCCTTTCGGCAGGCCATGACTACCTCGTACGCCTGATGGACGCAGGGCTGACGATCGAAGAAGCTGCACGCAAACTGCGTTTCTCGCTCTCGGTAAGCTCCAACTACTTCATGGAGATCGCAAAACTTCGCGCAGCGCGCATGCTGTGGGCCAACATCGTCAAGGGCTACAACCCCGAGAAGAACTGCGCCTGCAAAATGCAGATCCACGCCGAGACGTCGAAGTGGAACCAGACCGTGTACGACCCCTATGTAAACATGCTGCGCGGCACGACCGAAGCCATGTCGGCCGCAATCGGCGGCGTATATTCGCTGGAGGTTACGCCCTTCGACGCATCGTTCGAAAACCCGACCGAGTTCTCGAAGCGCATCGCCCGCAACGTCGAGTTGCTGCTCAAACACGAGTCGCACTTCGATCAGGTGGTAGACCCGGCCGGCGGTTCGTACTACATCGAGAACCTCACGCAGTCGATCGCCGCAGAGGCGTGGAAGCTCTTCCTCGAAATCGAGGAGAAGGGCGGCTACAGCGAAGCTTACAAGGCAGGCTTCATCGCCGAGCGCATCAAAGCGTCGGCCGCAGCCAAGGACAAGAATATCGCAACGCGCCGTCAGATACTGCTCGGCGCCAACCAGTATCCCAACTTTACGGAGGTCGCCGGTAAGGAGATCACCGCCGAGTCCGTTACACGCAGGCAGGCCGAGGGCAACGTGCTCGTTCCCTACTGCGGCGCCATGGCGTTCGAAGAGATGCGCCTGCATGTCGATCGCAGCGGCAAGGAGCCGAAGGCCTTCATGCTGACGTGCGGCAATCTGGGCATGGCCCGCGCCCGCTCGCAGTTCTCGTGCAACTTCTTCGCATGCGCCGGTATCAAGGTGATCGACAACACCTATTTCAAGTCGATCGAGGAGGGCGTGAAAGCAGCGCTGGAGTCGAAAGCCCAGATCGTCGTGGTCTGCGCCAGCGACGACGACTATGCCGAAGCCGCTCCCAAAGTCAAGGAGCTGCTCGGCGGCAAGGCGATCCTCGTGGTTGCCGGAGCACCCGCCTGCGCGCCCGAACTCGAAGCGCAGGGCATCAAAAACTTTATCAACGTGAAGTCGAACGTGCTCGAAACACTTAAGTTCTACCTTAAAGAGATGGGAATCTAATCATGAGAGCTAAATTTTCAGAACTGACATATGACGCAGGCCAGCAGAAGAGCTGCTGCGCCTCGAAAGGCTGCGGACAGGTCGAACCGTGGCTGACGGCCGAGCGTATTCCCGTCAAGGGCGCCTATACGGCCGAAGACCTCGAAGGCATGGAGCACCTGAACTATGCGGCAGGTATCGCCCCGTTCCTGCGCGGTCCCTACTCGACGATGTACGTGATGCGTCCGTGGACCATCCGCCAGTATGCGGGTTTCTCGACCGCCGAGGAGTCCAACGCATTCTACCGCCGCAACCTCGCCGCAGGCCAGAAGGGTCTGTCGGTAGCGTTCGACTTGGCGACGCACCGCGGTTACGACGCCGATCACCCGCGCGTAGTGGGCGACGTCGGCAAGGCCGGCGTGTCGATCTGCTCGGTAGAGGATATGAAGGTGCTCTTCAACGGCATTCCGCTCGACAAGATGTCGGTATCGATGACCATGAACGGCGCCGTACTGCCCGTGCTGGCATTCTACATCGTAACCGGTCTGGAGCAGGGCTGCACGCTCGACCAGCTGGCCGGTACGATCCAGAACGACATCCTCAAGGAGTTCATGGTGCGCAACACCTATATTTATCCGCCCGAGTTCTCGATGCGCATCATCGCCGACATCTTCGAATACACCTCGAAGAACATGCCCAAATTCAACTCGATTTCGATTTCGGGTTACCACATGCAGGAAGCTGGCGCAACGAACGACATCGAGCTGGCCTACACGCTGGCCGACGGTCTGGAATATCTGCGTGCAGGTATCAACGCCGGCATGTCGGTAGACGCCTTCGCACCCCGTCTGTCGTTCTTCTGGGCGATCGGCATGAACCACTTCATGGAGATCGCCAAGATGCGTGCGGCACGTATGCTGTGGGCCAAGATCGTAAAACAGTTCGAGCCTAAGAACCCCAAATCGCTGGCACTGCGTACCCACTCGCAGACTTCGGGCTGGTCGCTCACCGAACAGGACCCGTTCAACAACGTGGCCCGCACCGCAATCGAAGCCATGGGCGCCGCGCTGGGACACACCCAATCGCTGCACACCAACGCCCTCGACGAGGCGATCGCCCTGCCGACCGACTTCTCGGCGCGTATTGCGCGTAACACGCAGATTTACATTCAGGAGGAGACCAATATCTGCCGCGAGGTAGACCCGTGGGCCGGTTCGTACTACATTGAATCGCTGACGCAGGAGATTGCCGACAAGGCTTGGGAACGCATTCAGGAGGTCGAGAAGCTGGGCGGCATGGCCAAGGCTATCGAGACCGGCATTCCGAAGATGCGTATCGAGGAGGCTTCGGCCCGCAAGCAGGCACGTATCGACTCCGGCGAAGAGAAGATCATCGGTATAAACGAATACCGTCTGGAGAAAGAGGCTCCGATCGACATCCTCGCAGTGGACAATACCGCCGTACGCGAGAGCCAGATCAAGCGTCTGAAGGAGCTGCGCGCAAACCGCGACGAAGCCGCCGTGAAGAAGGCGCTGGCCGCGATCACCGAATGCGTGAAGACCAAGCAGGGCAATCTGCTGGAGCTGGCCGTCGAGGCCGCCAAGGTCCGCGCTTCGCTGGGCGAGATCTCCGATGCCTGCGAAGTCGTCGTAGGCCGCTACAAAGCAGTTATCCGTTCCATCTCAGGTGTATACAGTTCAGAAGTGAAAAACGACAAACAGTTCGAACGCGCCAAGGAATTGTGCGCCGAGTTCGCCAAGAAAGAGGGCCGTCAGCCGCGCGTCATGATCGCCAAACTCGGTCAGGACGGCCACGACCGCGGCGCCAAGGTGGTTGCCACGGGTTACGCCGACATCGGCTTCGACGTCGATATGGGTCCGCTGTTCCAGACTCCCGAAGAGGCCGCCAAGCAGGCCGTCGAGAACGACGTGCATGTAGTGGGCGTTTCGTCGCTGGCCGCAGGCCACCTGACCCTCGTGCCGCAGATCATCGCAGAGCTTAAGAAGCTCGGCCGCGAAGACATCATCGTCATCGTCGGCGGCGTAATCCCCGCGCAGGACTACGACCAGCTGTATAAGGACGGCGCCGCCGCCATCTTCGGCCCCGGTACGCCGATCGCCACCGCAGCGATCAAGATGCTCGAAATTCTGCTCGCCGACTAAAACGGCGGAAAATAACAGCGATACCCTCCGGGAAACCCGGAGGGTATTTTTATCCGACCGGCAAGGAGCGAAAAAAGGCGGCGATGACGGGATTTCCCCGTTCCTGCAAAACCGACCGATTTACACGGATCGCCCCTCCGAAAACAGAAGTCCCGCAGTCTTAACAGACTGCGGGACTTTACATGAATTCGATGCGAACAACTACATGCATGCTTCGAGTATCCGGCGCGCCACAGCACCGTCCACGTTCTGCGCTTCGCCGAACTTGGCGCCGGAGGCATTGAAGCGGCGTTCGATCTCAGAGATCGTCGGCTCACCGATCCCCTCCTCCGAAAGCCGGGTCGAAAGCCCCAGCGAACGGAAGAATTTCTCGGTGGCTTCGAGCGTGCGGTCAATGCGCTCCTCTTCCGAACCGCCGGCAATGCCCCAGATACGTTCGCCATACTGGAGCAGTTTTTCTCGCTTCTGCTCCCGGAGCACGCGCAGGGTGCCGTTGATGACGATCGCCAGCGTAGCACCGTGCGTCAGTCCGTGCAGGGCCGTCAGCTCGTGGCCGATCATGTGCGTCGCCCAATCCTGCGTAACGCCCATACGGATCATATCGTTCAGCGCCAGCGTAGCACCGAGCATATACTCCGACATCACGGTATAATCATGCTGGTTCTCCCGGATTTTCGGCGCGATCTCGATTACCGTATGCAGGATACCTTCGGCCCAGCGATCCATCAGACGCGACTGACCGGGCGTAGTCATATACTGCTCCAGCACATGCACGAATGTATCGGAGAGTCCGCAGGCGATCTGCCGCGGCGGCAGCGAGTAGAGGGTTTCGGGATCGAGGATCGAGAAGACGGGATAATCGCCGTAGAAGGCGAGCTTCTCCTTGGTTTCCTGACGCGAAATGACAGAACCCGAATTCATCTCCGAGCCTGTGGCCGACATCGTGAGAACAGTGCCCAGCGGAACCGTTTTATCGGCCTGTCCCTTGAGCACGATATCCCACGGATCGCCGTCGTAGAGCAGACCCGCAGCGATGAGTTTCGTACCGTCGATGACCGATCCGCCGCCCACGGCCAGCAGGAAGTCGGAACCGTTCTCACGGCCCAAAGCTACGGCCTCCCGGACCGTTTCGACCGAGGGATTGGGTTCGATGCCCCAGAATTCGACCCAGTCGCGCCCTTCGAGCGCCTTTA
>JAJPZH010000058.1:5684-9981 GCA_021204515.1 Alistipes sp.
CCTTTACGACCTGATCGTAAACCCCGTTACGACGCACGCTGCCGCCGCCGAAGGTAATCATGATCTTCTTGTCGGCAGGGATCAGCTTGCCGAGTTTTGCGATCTGTCCTTTGCCGAAAACCAGTTTCGTAGGATTGTGATAAATGAAATTATTCATAACGGTATGCGATAAGTTTTAATACGACTTCTAAATATACGCAAAAATAACAAAAAGAACGCCGGAATATTCCGGCGTTCTTTCTATGTATCGAAAAATCGGTTTAGAAATATTTTCCGCGCAGGTCCTGAATCTTAGCCATCTGCTGGATAGCCTGCACCGAGAACTGCTGTGCCATGCTTTCGGCCATAGCCTGCGCACGCACCTTCTCGCCTTCGGCAGTCTGCTTGTCCGAAGTCTGGATGTCATCCACCTCGAAGACATATACGCCGCTCAGGCCCTTCACGGGAGCCGAGAGAACGCCTTTCTCGGTCGTAGACGAGATCGCACCGATCAGACGGGGTTCGAAACCGGGACCGTTCACATAGAAAGCCCCGAAGGTCACGTTGTCGAAGTCTGCAGCTTCGATTCCGAGACTCTTGGCCTGCTCGTCGAGCGTAGATCCGGAGAGTTCCTTCACGATATAGTCGTACTTCTTATCGCGGAGCACCTGAGCACGGATCTGTGCCGAAACCTTTTCGAGGGGAGCGAACTCGTTGTCGTCGATCTCGGTCAGCATGGCGATCACGTAATCCTTACCCACCGGGAAGATTTCGGAGACATCGCCCACCTCGGCACCGTAAGCCCAGCGGGCAACGTCGCGCGAATCCTCAAGACCGCGGATCGTACGTTCGCCCTGTGCCAACGATGCGACGCGCGGCGTAACGGCGGCCTCCGACGCGGCGTCATTGAACGCCTCCACCGAACCTTTGGCGTTCACCGAGAAGGTGCCGGCCTGATTGTGGATGTCGCGACGGGTAGCGGACGAAGCTTCGACCGGATAGGTAATCGAAGCCACCTGAACGTGCTTCGAAGGTTTGTCGGCACGGTAAACCTGCATCAGCTGGATAGCGTCGCCGGAAGCGATCTTCACGATATCACCGGCTTTCGCATTGGCAAGCGCCGCAGCGAACTCGCCCGAAAAAGCCGAGAACGGCATGACGCCCACCTCGCCGCCGTTAGCGGCGGTAACGTCATAAACCGAATACTGCGCAGCGACCTGAGCGAAGTCCGCTCCGCCCTTAAGCACGGTCAGCAGGCTGTCGGCCAGCGCTTCCTGCGTATAGGGAAGTACGATGTGGCGGATGCCCATCGAGTCGGGAACGATCTTGGTATCCAGCGCGCGGGCCATCGTCCACTCGTTGTTCTTCAGTACGGGACCGTAGGTGGCGCCGTCGAGCAGGGCCTTGGCTTCCTCTTCCGAAAGCTGTTTCGCCGAAACGTAGTTGTCGGCGATCTTGCCGTTGCGATTGGCACGGACAAACGATTTCAGTTCCTCGGTGGCGGCGAACTGCGCGCCCACCTCGGCAACGCTCTTTTCGAGCGCCAGCATGTCGTCGTCGGTCGGAGAAACCTCGAACACGACATACGAAATCGCACGCGACGGCGTCTGCTTGAACATGTTCTTATGGCTGTTGTAATACGCTTTGATGTCGCTCGACTTAACCTGAATCAGCGAATCGGGAACCGCCGAGTATTTTTTACCGGCCCACTTGCCTGCATAGGTATTGTTGGCGGAGTTCACACCGTTGGCCACTTCGAGCGAATTGACATACACGCCGCCCTTGATCAGACCGAGGAACTTGGCGACCTCCCGCTCCATACGGGCCTGCTCGTTGAGCTGCGCCCAAGCCTGCTGCGCCTGTGCGTTGGCTTCGGCCTCGGAGAGGAACTGGTGAACGGCGGCTACGTTGTACTCGCCCGTGCGGGGATCAGCGAAGGCGTTGTAGAACGCCTGCGAAGGGTGCTGTCCGCTGACCATCGACATACGCTCGGGTTCGGTAACGCGAAGTCCCATCCTGTCGAATCCGGGAGCCAGCACGTATTTGCCGATCAGCGCCTGCCATGCAGCGTTGGCAAGCATCGCCGACTGCTGTTCGTTGCTCTCCTGAGCACCGCTCTGCGCCTTGACCTGCTCGTACTGGTTGTAATACTCCGAATAGTTGATCTTTTCACCGTCGATAACACCGACCCGGGGGTCGTTGCCCGAGAAGCCCATTTCGGTCTTCAGGGAGAGAATGAAAGCCAAGAGGGCGCCTGCGATGACAATCGACAGCACGATGCCGAACTTGGTGCGTAAAGTGTTTAAACTTGCCATATAAATTGTAAATTATTCGTATTATTTCGAATTAGCAGTCAAAGGTAGTAAAATTTATTCGGAAAAGGCCCTTATTATACCATAAAAATTCTCACAACTTCCGGACCCGAGCCAAGTCGATCCGCGAACGCGTCGTACGGAGGATTCGTACCTGCAGACCGCCGACGAAAACGGTCTCTCCGGCGGTGGGAATCCCCTCGTAATTGAAGATGATGAAACCCGCCAGCGTATCGTATTCGCGGCTCTCCTCGATGTCCAGCCCGTATTTCTCATTGAGGTATTTCACTTCGAGGCGGCACGAGAGGACATACTCGTCGGGACCGACCTGTTTTTCGGTCAGATCGGGTACGTCGTGCTCGTCCTCGATCTCGCCGAAAATCTGCTCCAGCACGTCTTCGAGCGAAATGACTCCCGCCGTGCCGCCGAACTCGTCGATCACCACGGCGATATTGGTGCGGTGTTTGATAAAATTCTGAAGCACCAGTTGCAGGGGCATGGTTTCGGGAACGAAATTGACCTGCATCATCACGTCGGAAATACTGGCCGGACGGGTGAACAGGCTCTTCGAATTGATATAACCGATGATGTTGTCGATACTCTTGCGCCAGACGAAGATACGCGAATATTTGGAATCGACGAAACGCACCGTAAGCTGTTCGATGGTCGTATCGTCGATGTCCACGGCCTCGATGTCCACGCGCGGCACCATGCAGTCGCGCACCCGCAGGTCGGCGAAATCCAATGCGTTCTGGAAAAGTTTCAGCTCGTTGTCCGGCTCGGGACGCGTCTCGGAACTGTTGGTGTCGAGCAGCGACGCGAGGTCCTCGCGGTCGAAGCTATGCGTCGTCGTCCGCTCTTCGACGCGACGGCCCGTCAGACGCAGGATGCCGTGTGAAATCAGCGTCGTAAACCGCGCGATCGGATAGAGCAGCAAATAGAAAAAATAGATTACCGGCGCCAGCGCGCGGTAATAGAAGTTCGGATTGTTACGGAAGACCGACTTGGGAAGGAACTCCGCGAAAAAGATGATGATGACGGTCGAAACGGCGGTTTCGATCGCCACGGAACCGTTCCGGGCGATACTCTCCCACCCCAGCGCATAGAAAATACCGCGCAGCAGCAGCGACATGTAGAGCGAGTAGATGACCAGCGCGATATTGTTGCCCACCAGAATCGTGGTGATATACTGTCCGGGGTGGCGGGAGAATATATCCGCTATGCGGTCGAACATGCGGCTCTGCTTGCGGTCGATCTCCAGTTTCAGGCGGTTCTTGCTCGTAAAAGCGATCTCCATACCCGAAAAGAATGCCGACAGCAACAGCATCAGGACAATCAGTATGACCGAAGTAAGCATCTCTTATTGGGTTGATTGTATCTCGTCGTCGTCCAGTTTCAGATCCACCGGCTTCATCTGCTGCTGTTCCATTCTGGGCCGGGCTTCGGCCGGTTCCCCTGCGGGCGCCGGTCTGCCGGGCGCATCCCTGCGAACGGGCCGCCGGGCCGGATCGGGAGTGACAGCGGGTCTGGGGGCCGGCTCAGCCTTAGGTTCGCCGGCAGACGTACCGGTGGTCTTGCCGGGCTGCGCCGCAGGAACCGGCCCGGAGAGATCCGTCCGGACGCCGGCAGTCGAGTCGGGAACGACCTCGACCTCCTGTTCGGTGGGTTTGACTTCGACCTCCATGCGGCCTTTCATGCGACGGAAACGCCAGTCCTTGAACTCCTCGTCGGATTCGAAACCTTCGCCGATAAAGACGTCGCGCCCATCGTTCTGCACGATTTTCGAATCGACGTTCGAATAGATTTTCTTGGTCTGCTGATTCCAGAACAACTGCTGGGTGTAGAGGTTTTTACCGTCCGATTTGACGACCACGACATTGCCTTTGGCCTCCCACAGTTTGCGGTTCTCGTAATAGAAGGCGTAATTGGACGTCAGCACCGCCTCGACCGTAGAGAGAGAATCGTCATTTTAAGTGGTGATTTTGACTCCTTTGAGGAACTCGCGG
>JAJPZH010000014.1 GCA_021204515.1 Alistipes sp.
CCACGATACTGTGGCAGATGGCCAGACGCAGGTCGCCCTGAAACGAAAGGCCGCGCTCGCTCTTGCGCTCGAAATAGTCGAGTACGCGGTAGCGGTCGAAAATCGCTTCGATGTCTTCGAGATTGACGCCCACGCTGTCGTTGGCGGCCGAGATGAGAAGCTTGCCGCTGTCGCTGCGGATCGTGAGGCTTACGGTACCGTTGTAGGGCGTGTGTTTGAAGGCATTGGACAGCAGTGTGTTGAGGATCGTCGAAAGTCCGTCGCGGTCGGTCGGCCACACGAGGTTGCGCTCGATGTCCAGCTGGCAGTGGATGCTGTTCTGCTGCGAATATTCGCCGAAGGTCTCGACCATGCTCTGTGCGATCTCGGCCACGGGTACCAGCTCGATGTTTTCGCTTTCGTCGTTCTGCCCCGTGCGGATGCCGCGGAACTCGTGGAGCATGTAGATCAGGTCGTGGAGCTTCGAGACGTTCTGCCGTATGGTCTGCGCATATCTGAGCACATAGGGGTCCGCCTTGCGGTAGGCGAGTATCTGCTGGCAGGGGGCCGAGATCATCGTCAGCGGCATCGACAGCTCCTGCGTGATGTTCGAGAAGAAGCGCATCTTCGACTCGTAGACCTCTTCCTTGCGCCGGATTTCGAGCCGCTGCAGCTTCTCGGCGCGGCGTCGGCGGTAGCGGAGCAGGTAATGGCGGATGAGACCCCCGACGACGGCCAGCATCAGCAGCACGTAGAGACATTTGGCCGCCGCGGTCGCATACCACGCCGGTTTGAGACGTATCGGCAGCGAATAGACCGGGCTTTCGGCCCCGGTGATGTTGTTGCGGTAGCGCACGTCGAGCCGGTAGGTGCCGGCCGGCAGGTCGGCGAACGAGAGTCGCGACGAAGCGCTGGCCCACTGGTCGTTGTAGCCGTCCAGACGGCTGTAGTAGGTGTAGTTGCTGCCGTTTACGTAGTCGAGCGCCGAGACCGTGATCTCGAAGATGCGCTGTCCGTGTCTGAGCGTCAGCACGCCGTCGCGGGAGAGCATGTCGCCGATGTTGCGGATGCCGTCGTTGAGCCGGATGTCGCGGAACAGCATCGGGGGATTGTATTCCTGCTCGCGGAAGCCCGTCTCCTCGATGGTTACCAGTCCGTCGATGCCCCCGAAGAAGAGGATGCCCGTCCGCGGGTCGGCGAAACAGGCCCCGTCGCTGTATTCGATGGTGTTCAGTCCGTACGAATAGCCGTAGGTCACCACGTAGCCCGTGTGGGGCGAGTACTGCACCAGACCGCGGTTGGTGCTCAGCCAAAGGTTGCCCTTGCGGTCTTCGAGAATGCCGTGTACGGTGTTGCGGATGCCCGGTACGAGCGAGGTCGAATCCCGCCGGAATTCGATCAGTCCGCCGCTCGTGCCGAACCACATGGTGCCGTCGCCGCTGCGGTGGATGGCGAAGATGTCGTTGGCGATGGCGCTGCGCCCCGCGTCGAACTTGAATACTTCGCTGCCGCCGCCGGCGATGTCGTAGCGGACCGCACCGCCGCCGCGGTTGCCGAACCACATCGCCGAATTGTTTTCGGGGTAGAGCGTGAAGAAGAAGTTCTTGATTTCCAGTTCGTCGTTGAAATGCAGCTGCTCGACTTCGCGTATCGAAGGCTGCGACGCCGTACCGCCCAGCGTTACGCGGAATACGCCGCAGCCCACCGTGGCGACCCACAGCGTGTCGGGCGAAGTCTCGTACAGGGCGTGTATGTATCTGAGCGGCGCCGGAGTGCGGAGCGTGTGTATGCTCCGGTCGCGGTACGAATAGTAATTCAGCCCTTCGCCGTCGGTGCCGATCCACAGCAGGTCGTGCCTGCTGCGGGCGAAGGCGTATACCGAATTGTCGAGCAGCTCGCTGTTGCCGGCCGTGAGCTGCTGTACGTGCGCCGGGGTGAATTCCTTGCGGTCGTAGAAGTCGGCGATGCGCAGGATGCCTTCGCCCTTGGTCCCCACCCAGAGCGTCCGTTCGTCGTCGATGTAGAGCGCCCGGACGGGTTTCGAGAGGTTGTAGGGCAGTTGGTTGAAGGTGATCGAGCGGAACGCCGTGGCGTTGCGCGTGTGCTGGTAGAGTCCCTGTCCGTCGGTGCCGATCCATACGATCTCCTGCCGGGCGTCGCGCAGCAGCGAAAAGACGCCGCAGGGGATGTTGATGTGCTCGGTGGCGTATTTCACGCTTTGTTCGGGCGTGGTGCGCAGCCGTATGACGCCGTTGGTGTAGAACGAGACGATGTAGTCGTCGCCGTCGCGGACGATACTCGACACGCTGCCCATGTGCGCCATCTCGTCGCTCATCTCCTTGATGTAGATCAGACGGCGCTCCCGGATGTCGAATTCGTAGAATATGTGCTTTTCGTCGATGAAGAAGCCGCTGCCGTTTTCGGCGAATGCGTACTCGGGGTTCGAGGCCGTGGGAAACCGTTCGGGACGTCCGATGCCGATACGGTCGTTGTTTTTGTCCGGGAATGCGACCGGGATACGGAAGATGCCTTTGCGGGAGAATACCCACAGGGTGCCGTCGTCGTCCAGCTGCATGTCGAGGATGTCGGCGTAGTCGATACCGGGCATGGGCTGTACGGAACTGAACCGGCGTGCCGCCGGATCGTAGTAACTGAATTTGTTGTCCTGCGTGACGACGATCACCTCGTCGCTGCGCCGTGTCACGATTCTGTACATCCCTTGGAAGTCCGCATGGCGTTCGACCCGCTTGCTGTCGGGATCGAAGAGGTCCAGTCCGTAGTTGGTGCGTATCCAGAAGAGCGAGTCGGTGGTGACGGCGATCTCCTCGATGAGATTTCCCGACAGCGGACTCTCTCCGCCCCAGTCGTTCGGAAAGAGCCGCATCCGCTCTCCGTCCCACATATTCAGGCCGTCGCAGCTTCCGACCCAGATGAATCCGTGCTTGTCCTGAGCCAGCGAAAGTATGGCGTTGTTCGAGATGCCTTCGCGGCTCGATATCTGCCGCAGGTTGCTGGCGCGGGCCGCCGTGCCGAGCAGCAGAAGCAGTGATATGAGATGAATTTTGCGTATCATGGAAGATTGTGGTTAGGTAGAGTGAACTCTTTTGTGCAAATTTATGCAAAATACGTCTGAAAGTATATAAATATTGTTGCAAAACGACCTGAAAACAGACAAAATTTGTACTTTTGTAACTGCGGGATTAGGTCCTTAGCCTCGGTTTACGGGGTTTGGGGTGCGAAAAAAACGGCTCAGGAGCGTTTGGCACGGATCTGTACTATTTCTTCATGGATACGGACTGCCGATTCCCCGGCGTTTTCTAATTTTGTTAACGGAAACCTGAAACCTGTATGACCTGCATGAAAAAAATCGTACTCCTGTCGCTGGCTCTTTTCGCCGTGGCGGCGCTCCGTGCCGAAGGACCGAAGGATTGGGCGCAATACGGTCGTTACGAACGTCAGAACGCCGAGCTGGCGGGCAAACCCGTCGAAGCGGTCTTCATGGGTAACTCCGTTACCGACAACTGGATACGTACCGATCCCGATTTCTTCGAACAAAACGGTTTCATCGACCGCGGTATCAGCGGGCAGACGACCGTCGAGATGCTGGCCCGTTTCCGCCGCGACGTAATCGACCTGAAACCCGCAGTCGTGGTCATTCTGGCTGGCATCAACGACATTGCGCAGAACAACGGCCCGATAAAACTGGAAAACACCTTCGGCAACATCGTCTCGATGTGCGATCTGGCCCGCTATAACGGAATTAAGGTGGTGCTCTGTTCGCTGCTGCCGTGCGACCGCTTCTCGTGGCGGCCCGGAATGGAACCCGCCGGTCAGGTCAAACAACTCAATACGATGCTGAGGCAGTATGCCGCAGAACAGAAGATTCCTTATGTGAATTACCACTGGGCGTTCGACAACGGCAGCGGCGGACTCTCCGAAGAGTTCTCGGAAGACGGCTGTCATCCGACCTTTTACGGCTATACGCAGATGGAGCCGCTGGTGGTCGAAGGTATCAACCAAGCCCTCGGCGTTCAGAAAGTCTGGTACACTACTGTATTTCCCACGAAATAACCGATAAACGATGAAGAAACTGCTTGTCATGACTTTTGCCGCGTCTGCTTTCGCGGCCTGCTGCAACAACGGCGCCGCGTCGCGCGAAGCCCGCAATCTCGACCGCGCAAAGGCGACGCTCGATTCGGTATACGCCCATTACGGCGTCGCGGAAAACTGCCTGCTGCGCGAGAACTATCCGTTCAATGTGGACTATACGGCGACCTACCTCGCTTCGGCGGATCAGGCGCGTCCCAATCCCTATTCCTACCTCTGGCCCTTTTCGGGAACCCTCTCGGCCGTGAATACGATACTCGAAGCCGATGCGTCGTACCGCAGCGTACTCGACGGGCGCGTTCTGCCGGGGCTGGCCGAATACCTCGACACGGTGCGGATGCCCGCGGCCTACGCCTCCTATATCAATACGGCTCCCGCTTCGGACCGCTTTTACGACGACAACGTCTGGCTGGGCATCGACTTCTGCGATATCTACGAAGCCACGGGCGACAAAAAGTACCTTGCCGAAGCTGAGATGATCTGGAAATTCATCGAGAGCGGCACGGACGACGTGCTGGGCGGCGGCATCTACTGGTGCGAACAGCAGAAACATTCGAAGAACACCTGCTCGAACGCTCCCGGCACGGTTTACGCGCTGAAACTCTACGCCGCCACGGGCGACGACCGTTATCTCGCGCAGGGCAAGGCGCTCTACGCTTGGACCAAAGAACACCTGCTCGATCCCGAAGACGGCCTTTATTTCGACAACATCGGTCTCGACGGCAATATCGGCCGCGCGAAGTTCGCCTACAACAGCGGACAGATGGTGCAGGCCGGGGCGCTGCTCTACAAGGCGACGGGCGACGAAAGCTATCTGAAAGACGCTCAGCGTACGGCAGCGGCCTGCCACGACCGCTTCTTCGGAGAATTTACGCCCGAAGGCGGCAAGCCGTTCCGTATCATCAACAAAGGCAACGTGTGGTTCTCGGCTGTGATGGTGCGCGGACTGGCCGAACTTTGCGCCATCGACGGCAATACGGCTTACCTCGACGACGTGCAGCGCACGCTCGACTATGCGTGGGACCATGCCCGCGATGCGCAGGGGCTGTTCGAAACCGACTTCACGGGGGCTGACAAGCAGTCCGAGAAGTGGCTGCTGACGCAGGGCGCCATGGCCGAGATGTACGGACGCATGAGCGGCGTGAAACTGAACCGAACAAAATAATCATACTCAACTTTACACACTGTAATAAAATGAAAATGAAGAAAATCCTTAACATCTGCCTTGCGGCCGCCGTGATGTGCGCCGCAGAGGGCGTCTCGGCCCGTACGGTGAGCGTCGCCGCTCCCGCCGAAGCCCCGCAGCCCGCTGCGCGCGAAGCCGCAGCTCCGATGCCTGCCGACAACACGCGTATCGCCAAGCCCGGCAAAAAGACCAAAGCGCAAACTCCGGCCGCATATGCCGCGACGAACCGTCCCGCCGAGGCCGAACGCCTGTTCCGCTCGGAAGCCGTGGAGCAGGAGATCGCCCGCATCAAGGGCGTGCTGACCAACGCCAAGCTGGCGTGGATGTTCGAGAACTGTTTCCCCAATACGCTCGATACGACGGTACGCGCCCGCAAGGACGCCAACGGTAAGGACGATACGATCGTCTATACGGGCGATATTCACGCCATGTGGCTCCGCGACTCGGGTGCGCAGGTGTGGCCCTATCTCCAGCTGGCCAATAAGGACGAGCACCTGCGCAGCATGCTGGCGGGCGTTATCCGCCGTCAGTTCAAGTGCATCGAACTCGATCCCTACGCCAACGCATTCCTCGATCCCTACGATCCGAATCCCGACCACCAGTGGATGAGCGACCAGACCCAGATGCGTCCCGAGCTTCACGAGCGCAAGTGGGAGATCGACTCGCTCTGCTATCCGCTGCGGCTGGCTTACCAATACTGGCTGACGACGGGCGACGCTTCGGTTTTCGACGAGCACTGGATGGCGGCTATTAAAAACATTCTGAAAACCTTCCGCGAGCAGCAGCGCAAGGAGGGCGTGGGACCTTATACCTTTATGCGTGTGACCGACCGTCAGCTCGATACGGTCTGCAATATGGGTATGGGCAATCCGGTGAATCCCGTGGGGCTGATCGCTTCGGTGTTCCGTCCTTCGGACGACGCCACGACGTTCCTGTTCCTCGTGCCTTCGAACTTCTTCGCCGTGACTTCGCTGCGCAAGGCTGCCGAGATACTGACCGAGGTGAACGATGAACCCGCTTTGGCCGCCGAGTGCACCGCGCTGGCCGCCGAGGTCGAGACCGCGCTCAAGAAATATGCGACGTACAATCATCCCGAATACGGCACGATCTACGCATTCGAAGTGGACGGTTACGGCAACCGCTTCCTGATGGACGACGCCAACGTGCCGAGCCTGCTGGCGATGCCCTATCTGGGCGATATGGACGTGAACGATCCGATCTACCAGAATACGCGCCGTTTCGTGTGGAGCGAGGCGAACCCCTACTTCTTCCGCGGTACGGCGGGCGAGGGCATCGGCGGTCCGCATATCGGTTACGACATGGCATGGCCGATGAGTATCATGATGAAGGCCTTCACGTCGCAGGACGACGCCGAGATAAAACGCTGCGTCGAGATGCTGATGACCACCGACGCCGGGACGGGCTTCATGCACGAGTCGTTCAACGTGAACGATCCCACGGATTTCACCCGCTCGTGGTTCGCATGGCAGAATACGCTGTTCGGCGAATTGATTCTCAAGCTGGTGAACGAGGGCAAGACCGATCTGCTGAATTCGATAGAGGTTAAATAGGTTGATTTCCGGAGGGTCGCGGTCTGACTGCGGCCCTCTTTTTTGCAATGCTCTGCTAATCCCGAATGATGATGAAACGATTTTTCACGCTGTTGTGCGCGCTGGTTTTGGCCGGCGCCGCCGACGCCAAAACCGTCGAGGCCGCGTCGCCCGGCGGAAATCTCCGTCTTGAGGTCGATGTCTCGGACCGGATCGCCTACGACCTTTGGTCCGGGGAGGACAAGATATTGGAAAACTGTATGTTGTCGCTGACGCTTGCCGACAGGACGCTGGGCGAAAAGCCCCGCCTGCGGAGCGTGAAGCGTTCGTCGGCCGACGAGGTGCTCGAACGGCGCAATCCGACCAAGAACGCTTCGGTGCGCAACCGCTATAATGCCGTGCGGCTCGATTTCGCAGGCGGTTACGCCGTCGAATTCCGGCTGTTCGATGACGGCGCGGCCTACCGTTTCGTGACGTCGCTTCCGGGCGAGGTCGAGGTCATGGCCGAGACGTGCCGGCTGGGATTTCCCGCCGGAAGCGAAGCGTGGCTTTCCGAGGTGGACGGTTTCCGGTCGATGTACGAGGAGCCTTATACCCGCGTGGTTGTGGCGGAGTGCGATTCGGCGGACCGTATGAGCTACCTGCCCGTGCTGGTCGGCATGCCCGCGGGCAAGAAAGTGCTGCTGGCCGAATCCGACGTGCGCGACTACCCCTGCATGTTCTTCCGGGGCGACGGTGCGGGCGGCTTCGAATCGCTGTTTCCGCGTGTGCCCAAAGAGTATGCCCCCGCCGGCGACCGCAGTCTGAAGATCGTCGCGGAGGAGCCGTATATCGCCCGCACCCAAGGGACGCGCACCTTCCCGTGGCGCGTGGCGGTCGTGGCGGACAAGGATGCCGGCCTGATCGAGAACGAGCTGGTCTGGCTGCTCGCCGAACCTGCGGCCGACGCCGACTGGGACTGGGTGAAACCGGGGCTGGTCAGCTGGGACTGGTGGAACGGCATGCGCCTGACGGGCGTCGATTTCCGGGCCGGGCGCAATACCGAGTCCTACCGTTACTACATCGACTTCGCCGCCCGATACGGCATCCCCTATATCATCATGGACGAGGGCTGGTCGGCTTCGACGACCGATGTCTTCCAGCCCAATCCCGATCTCGATCTGCCGGAGCTGATAGCTTACGGCCGGGAGCGCAACGTGCAGATCGTGCTGTGGCTGACATGGCTTGCGGTCGAGAAGGATATGGAGCGGCTCTTCGCGACGCTGGAGGAGTGGGGGATTCCCGGCGTGAAGATCGACTTCATGGACCGCAGCGATCAGTGGATGGTCGGCTATTACGAGCGGGTGATGAAGTGCGCCGCCCGGCACCGCCTTTTCGTCGATATGCACGGTTCCTATACGCCCAAGGGGCTTTACCGCACCTATCCCAACCTGCTCACCTACGAAGGAGTACTCGGCATGGAGCAGGGGGGCCGCTGCAAGCCCGAAAACAGCAACTGGCTGCCCTTTATCCGCAATGCCGTCGGACCGATGGACTTCACGCCCGGCTCGATGTTCTCGGCGCAGCCCGAGGACAACCGTTCGACGGGGGCCAATCCGATGGGAACGGGTACGCGCGCCTACCAGATGGCGCTCTACGTGGTTTTCGAAAGCCCGCTGCAAATGCTCGCCGACAATCCGGTGCTCTACCGCCGCGAGCATCCCTGCACGGAGTTCCTCGCCTCAGTTCCCACGACGTGGGACGAGTTGCGGGTGTTGCGCGCCAAGTGCGGCGAACAGGTCGTCGTGGCGCGCCGCAAGGGCGGCAAGTGGTACGTGGGCGGCATCACGAACGACAGGCCCTATTCGACCGAAATCGCATTGGACTTCCTTCCTGCGGGCCGTACCTTTACGATGACCTCGTTCGAGGACGGCGTGAATGCCGACCTGCAGGCCACGGACTACAAGAAACGGGAGCGTAAGGTCGATGCTTCGACCGTCGTGAAGATCGACATGGTACGCAACGGCGGCTGGGCCGCGGTGATCGAATAGCCTTCGTCCGCGGACTGTGCCGTTTGCCCCGGAGCGGTTTGGCGGATGACGCATACGCGCCCTCCGTACGATGAGTTCGGCCTTTATTCATAAGGATTCACCCCTGCCGCTTCAACAGCGGCAGGGGTGAATCTCGTTTTCAGGAGCATCTTCCGGATTGGCCCCTCTATCTTTCGGTTTACTGTTCCTTCACGCAGCGTACGGCATAGGCCGCGCTGGCGTAAAAGTGCGATTGCGGATAGATCGTAACCTTGTAAAATTCGAAATATCCGAACATATTGGGGTTTTCGGCCGAAGCGCGCGAGCTGGTCCAGTAATAGGCTTGTGTGCCTACGTTATATAGCCCGCTGGCATTATACATGGCATTGCTCTGGCAGCAGCGCGAACCCGCGGCCGAATACCAACTGCCGTTTACCCCGTCGTAGAGGAAAGTGTACCCCTGCTCGAAATTGCCGTCGCGTTCGATGCCGTCCCAATCGATCCAAGTATCTTTCGGTGCGATGCGGTAGCCCGGGGGCAGGGATCGTAGGCCGTTTTCTCGGTCTGGCTCATCATGTCGGGGAAATTGTTCGATGCACCTTTGCTGTTACCCCACAGCGAGTTGTCGTGGTTCTTGCACCAGCGGTCTTTTCCCGAAATATATGTGTCAGGATGCTGAATCGCATAGGTCACGTTGTTGTTCGCATCGTCTTCGATCTTCGTATAGTCGATGACCTTGTACCATTTCTTGTCCACAGCGGTTTCGGTCGTGCCGTTCAGATAGATTTTCTTCTGGTTGGTGAACGGGTCTTTACGGCCCCACTGGTAGAGCATGGCGCGGGTCTCGCCGCGTTCGGCCGTCAGTGCGCCCAGTGCACGGTCCATCACCGTGTAGGTGTGGCTGTATTTGTTCGACGGGTAAGTCTGGTCGGACGGTTGGCCGGTACGCCAGATATGCCACGACCAGAGGTATTCTTCGCTTTCGGCCGAGGCTTTCACGCCGATTACGGCATTGCCTTCCGTTTCTCCGACCGAGAAACTTACACGTCCGTCG
>JAJPZH010000288.1 GCA_021204515.1 Alistipes sp.
CATTTAACGTTATGAAAAAGATTTTCTCTTTTGTCGTCGTTATGGCTGCCGTCGCAATGGTAAGCTGCTGCGGTAATTCGAACAAAAAGGCCGCCGAAGGCGAAGCTGCCGCCGCTGCCGCTACGACCGAAGCCGCTGCCTGCACGGAGTGCACCGAGAAGTGCGACTCTACCGAAGCCTGCTGTGCTGAGAAGTGCGATTCGACCAAAGCCTGCTGCGCTGAGAAAGCGGAAGGCGAGTGCTGCAACAAATAATTTCCGTTGGGCATGAGAGTGAAGGAGATTCGTGAGAATCCCCTTTTTTTGTGTCCGGGTTTCCGGTCGCGGGAGTCGGGGGCGGAGTTCTCCGGCGCGGAATATGCGGTGTATAGCTGAAAAAATATATCTTTGCGAAAACTCTTGATACGATGAAAGTACTGCTGATAAACGGAAGCCCTCATCGGGAGGGAAACACTTTTATAGCCCTTTCCGAGGTCGCGCGGACCTTGGAGACGGAGGGCGTACAGGCCGAGATCGTCCATATCGGGACCAAAGCCGTGCAGGGATGTATCGCCTGCGGAAAATGTGCCGAACTGGGGCATTGCGTCTTTTCGGATGCGCTCTATACGGCGGTGCGGGAGAAACTCGCCGATGCCGACGGAATCGTCGTCGGCTCGCCGGTCTATTATGCCGGTCCCAACGGGTCGCTCTGCGCTTTGCTCGACCGCGTGTTCTATTCCTGCGGAAAGTATCTTGCCTACAAGCCCGGTGCGGCGGTCGCCGTATGCCGCCGGGGCGGTGCGAGCGCGACGTTCGACCGGCTGAACAAATACTTTACGATTATGAATATGCCGGTCGTTCCGTCGCAGTATTGGAACAGCGTTCACGGACGTCTGCCGGGCGAGGCGCGCGAAGATGCCGAGGGTTTGCAGACGATGCGCGTATTGGCCCGCAACATGGCCTGCCTGCTGAAAGCGGGCGTCGGTCCGGCACTGGCGCCCGAAGCCGAGGAGCGGCAGTGGACGCATTTTATCCGGTAGCGAAATGCGGTCGGAAGCGGAGCGCCGGATTGTGCCCGGCGCGGATATGTACGAAGGGAGCTCGGCTCCCTTTTTTTGTTGCATGGACTTCGGCCGGGGTGAATTTCGCTCTATTCCCCACACGTACAGCGGGGTTGGGAAAAGCCCGAAAAAATATCGGCCGGAGGGGCTGGTTTTATGGAAAAAAACGATAACTTGCCGCCATGAAAGCGACCGTGCTCGACAAACTCAAGGTGCTGGCCGAATCGGCCAAATACGACGTCTCGTGCGCGTCGAGCGGCGTTACGCGCCGGCATCGCGCGGGCGGCGTCGGCAGCACGGCGGGGTGGGGCATATGCCACTCCTTTACGGCCGACGGACGCTGCGTCTCGTTGCTGAAAATCATGCTCACCAACGTCTGCATTTACGACTGCGCCTACTGCATCAACCGGCGCAGCAACGACATCCGGCGGGCCGCCTTCACGCCGGACGAACTGACCGAGCTGACCATCGAGTTCTACCGGCGCAACTACATCGAAGGGTTGTTTCTCTCGTCGGGCGTCGTCCGCAACCCCGACTACACCATGGAACGGATGGTCCGCGTGGCGCGCGACCTGCGCACGGTGCACCGTTTCAACGGCTATATCCATCTGAAAAGTATTCCCGGCGCCAGTCCCGAACTGGTGGCCGAGGCGGGGCGTTACGCCGACCGTATGAGCGTCAATATCGAAATTCCGACCGAACGCAACCTGTTGCTGCTGGCTCCCGACAAGAATTACGACAGTATTTACCGTCCGATGAGCTACATCCAGCAAGGGGTGCTGCAAAGCGCCGAGGAGCGCGGCCGTTTCCGCCATGCGCCCCGCTTCGCCCCTGCGGGGCAGAGTACGCAGATGATCGTCGGGGCTACCGACGAGAGCGACCGCGACATTCTGCTGCTTTCGTCGTCGCTCTACGACCGGCCTACGATGAAGCGCGTTTACTATTCGGGATTTATTCCGGTGAATCCCTACGACAAGCGGCTGCCTGCGCTGGACAAGGCTCCGCTCGTGCGCGAGAACCGGCTTTATCAGGCCGATTGGCTGATGCGGTTCTACGGATTCCGTGCCGAGGAGATCGCCGACGAGCAGACGCCGCGGCTCGATCTGGATATCGACCCCAAACTGGCGTGGGCGCTGCGGCATCCCGAATTTTTTCCGGTCGATGTGAACCGCGCGGACTACGAGGCGCTGCTGCGCGTGCCGGGCGTCGGGGTCAGGTCGGCGCGGCTGATCGTCAGCTCGCGCCGTTACCGCACGCTGACCATGCAGTCGCTGCGGCAGATCGGCGTGGTGATGAAGAAGGCGCAGTATTTCGTTCGCTGCCGCGAGCTGACCACGGGGCAGGGGGTGAACGAACTGCGGCCGGAGCAGGTGCGCCGCCTGCTGACTGCGCCTAAACGGCATAAACCGGATAAAAACGAAGGTCAGCTGACCCTTTTCTGAATGCGATGTTGGTTTTTCGTTACGATAAATCTTTCGACGGGCTGCTCTCGGCGCTGTTCGATGCCTATGCGATGCGGGCTTTCCCGGAGCAGCTGATCGGCCCCGGAGAGCCGGAACCGCTTTTTACGGAGCGCGTGCACGAGGTTGCGACCGACCCGGCGCACGCCGCCCGTGTCTGGCGCGGACTGGAACGCCGGCTTGTCGTCCGGGCGCGTTCGATGCTCGTCTACGCATGGCACGGGGAGCAGGAGCGGAGCGATCTGCTGATGCTGCGCTGTATGCGCCGGGTTTTCGACGAGGGCGGAGGTGTGCTGGCCGATCAGGCCGATCCCGACATGAAAGCCCTGAACCGGCTGGCGCTCAAAGTTTCGCACGAGTGCGAGCGGCTCCGGCAGTTCGTCCGGCTTCAGAAGGCCGCCGACGGCACCTATTTTGCCGCAGCCACTCCCGAACACGACGCCCTGCCGCTGTCGCTGGATTACTTTACGGACCGTTTCGCCGACCAGCGGTGGCTTATCTACGACCGGCGGCGCGATTACGGATATTATTACGACGGGCGGACGGCGCGCCGGGTTACGCTCGAAGACGACCGCGGCATGATCGCCGACAAGCTCGCCGACCGCTGGCTGGCCGAGGACGAACGGCAGTTTCAGCTGCTCTGGAAGAATTATTTCCGGGCGCTGGCCATTCCCCAGCGGATCAACGAGCGCCAGCAGCGGCGCATGATGCCCCGCCGTTACTGGAAGCATCTGACCGAAATGGAGTGAACGGGGAGGCGCTGGCGCCGGGAATGAAAAAGTCCGCAGAATCGGATTCCTGCGGACTTCGGTTTTGCGGGGCTTGCGTGTTTCATGCCTCTGGCGGAGAGGAGGGGATTCGAACCCCTGAAACCCTTTAGGGGTTTACTCGCTTTCCAGGCGGGCCAGTTCAACCACTCCTGCACCTCTCCTTACGGTCCGCAAAGGTAATAATTATTTTCAGATTTTACCAAAAATTGCCGTTTTTCCATTGCCGAAAAGGTAAATTCGGCGGCTCCGGCGGCCCGGCCGTTTTGCCGGGCGGCGATCCGCAGCCGTTTTTCAGGCGGGTTCGGACCGAGGGGCGCTGTCGAGTCTGCATCGTATCCGGAATATTACGGACCTTTGTCGGAGCGTCTATCTGCGGATTAGATGGTTGATGAACAGGTAGCCTCCGAAGATTTGCAGGGCCATGCCGGGCAGGCCGATGCGGAAATCCTGCACGGCGGCGTAAAGACTGCCTTTCATCGCCCACTCGCCGAGCGTGCCCGGAATCTGGTAGGCAAGCACCACTGCGGCAAGCAGCGGGAGCGACGCTTTGCAGGTGTGCGAAGCCGTCCAGCCCGCGGCGAGGGCCAGCAGCAGGGATTTCAGCAGAATGGCGGGAAGTCCGCTCGCGGGCGGCATGCCGAACAGCGCCGAGTTCAGCAGCGGCGAGGCGGCGGCTGTAAGCAGGCCCACCCGCCAGCCGTATTTGTAGGCTCCTACCAGCGTGAAGAAATAGATCGGCAGCCATGTAGGGCCGCCCAGAGAGACGGTGTGGCAGAGTTGCGGCAGGACGATGTTGCCCGCGATGAAAAGGGACGCCGCCAGATAGGTTTTCGCATTGTCGTATTTCAGCGAATAGAGTTTTACGTTTGTCGTTTGCATGATTTATGGCTGTTGGATAATTGGGGTTGCAGGGGGTGATTCAGCGGCTGGAACGCGGACCCTCGGGAAGTACTTTCCTGTCCGGCGGGGCATTCGTTTTCCGTATTCCGGTGTCGGTCCCGGCCGGACTCCCGCAGGAGCGGCCGGGACCTGCACCGTTTACCGGGCGGATGCCCGCATTCTCTTTGCGAATCTTTTCAGGGCTTTTTTCGTGTTTGCCGGATCGTGGTCCATACGCATACGCCAGATCAGTTCCTGCGCATTGATTACCCGGTAGTCGTCGCCCAGCCTGCGGGCGCAGAGTTCGGCGGCTCCGGCCGAATGAACGATGTCGGGCCGCTCCCACGATACCCGCTCGTAGTCGGGGATATTCTCGGCCAGTTCGTCGTCGGTCGTGCCGCAGTCGAGAAACTTGCTCCATGCGTGTACGCAGACGAGCGAATATTTTTCGGTTTCAGAGGGATCGCTTTTGAGCTTGCGTGCCACGAAAGCGGGCGAGCCTTCGTAATCGTGGTTCATGCCGCCTGTGTTCCAGACCGAATATTTGGTGCAGACGACGGGAATCTGTTCGCCTCGCTTGTTCGTGAACCAGAAAACGCGGCCCGTGCCGTCGGCATAGGGCGAATATTGGATGGCGATGATGCCGTCGAGTTCGTCGTTGGCTTCGATCAGTATTTTATAGCCCTCCATCGCCGCGGGCGTGCCGGCGTCTTCGAGAGTCACCATGCCCAGAATCCGGTTGTCGTGCATCCGCATATGTTCGGCCTGCGCCGCCGCGAGCTGTTTCAGAGCGGGGATACGCTCTTTTTTCGTGGCGTACGTGTCGAGGAAGAAGTAGCTGCTGCGCTCGAACAGGCTGACTTCCTGCGGCTGCAGGCTGAAGATGTTGGCCATCTGAGAAGGCCCGATCATGGTCGTATTGGCGAGGGCGATGCCGTAGGTCATCTTCATCTGCGCCGACATCGGATGCCGGTACCACAGGCTGTCGAATCCGCCCATCATCCACTGCACGTTGTCGCCGTCGGTGAGGTAGAACGAGACGAATTTCTTGTCCAGATCGTAGTCGATGGCGTTCGGGTCGATGTTCCTGCAGCCGGGATACTGCTGGCGTTCGGGGTAGACGACCGAGGTCATCGTCGTATTGTAGCCCCAGTCGTAGGGCAGTGAATGGTTGCCCCAGCGCGAGATGCAGTCGGCAATCTTGTTTTCGTCGATACCCTGATCCCAGCCGTAAACCGGCGAGTTGGGTTTCAGCCATGCGAGCACCTCTTCGAACAGATCGAAGTTGTCGCCGCGCGTGCGGTCGTTGTAGAAATGGTTGAGGTTGATGACGAACAGGTTGTTGGCGATGGCGAATTCGCGAAGCTCGCCCGTGTTCACGGGCATCAGCACCAGCGCCCGGTTGTCGCACTTGTCGCGGAACTCCCGCCATGCATCGCGTGTCGTCTTTTCCGTGGCGTCGTACAGCATCCGGTAACCGGCTTTGTCGAAGATAGCCTTGTCGCGTACGTCCACGATAATCGCGTTGTAAACGTGCGAAGCCACCGAAGCTACGATGTTGCTTTCGGGGTTGTTCGCCAGATCGGTCAGGACATAGCCGTCGAAAAGATGCTTTACATCGACGTCGATACCGTCGATCTCGCCGAAAGTTCCGGTGGCGAGTTCGAGGGCGGAGATAGTTCCTGCCGGTTCGATACCCATGTCGTGCAGGGCGTTGTGGGAGACGATGTAGCCGTTATGCTCCCGGTCGCTGCCCATCCAGACGGCGACCCGGGATTTTTTGTTTTGGACGGCCCGGTGGACCAGTCCCGCTACGGATTGCGTGAGCAGGTGGTGGCGCAGCCCGTTGTCGGGCGAGGAATTTTCCAGCGAATTGCGCTCCGGATTATTGAGGACGTTGGTGCAGTTCCAGTATTTTGCCGGTTTTACGGACAGGCCGGGATGCCAGTCGCGGCTGAATCCATCGAGGTCGTTATTGACCGGGCCGCCGCTCTGCGCCGATGCGCCGCAGGGGAGCGAGAGTGTCAGCAGGACTGCCAGAATGGAAATAAGTGTCGTCTTTTTCATGCGGATAGTATTTGTGGTTAGTCGTTTGCGATTCTCGAGGGCGGCCGGTTCGCATGTGCTGTCGCCCAATGACGGTTGGGGGCGCTGCCCATGGCAAATTCGAGCGTTCCTCCGCGGGCTATATCTTCAATTACGATATACGATTTTTCATAAGGCCGACCGTTCAGTGTGACCGATTGGATGTAAATGTTTTCCGGAGATGCGTTTTCGGCTTTGACCGTAAAGGTCTTGCCGCCGGGTAGCTGGAGTTCGGCGCGTTTTACGCAGGGGCTTCCGATTACGTAGTAATTCATACACGGGGTGACGGGATAGAAGCCGAGTGCGCTGTAGATGTACCAGCACGACATCTGGCCGCAGTCGTCGTTGCCGCACAGTCCGTCGCGGGCGTCGGAATACTGGGTGCGTTTGATCGTACTGACCATCTCCTGTGTTTTCCACGGCTGTCCCGAGAAATTGTAGAGGTAGGCCATGTGATGGCTCGGCTCGTTGCCGTGGGCGTACTGTCCGACGAGTCCCGTGACATCGACGGCGTGGACGTTGTCTACATTGGAGTCGGTGGTGAAGAGCGTATCGAGCTTCAGCGCGAACTCTTCGTCGCCGCCCATCAGCTCGACGAGCGTCTCCATATCCTGCGGAACGTAAAATGAATACTGCCACGAGTTGCCTTCGGTGAAGTCGCCGTGTCCGAGTACCGAGACGGCTTTGGGATCGAACGGTGTCACCCAGCTTCCGTCGGCGCGGCGTCCGCGCATCAGTCGGGTCTGGGGATCGAGGTGGTTGCGGTAGTTTCCTGCGCGGGCGGTGAAGTAATTGTAGTCTTCCGTTCGTCCCAGTTTTTTTGCTGCTTGAGCGATGCACCAGTCGTCGTAGGCATATTCGAGGACCTTCGATACGGAGTTGTTCTCCAATTCGCTCGGGATATAGCCGTACTGTTTTAGCAGGCCCACGCCGCGGGCGTCGTCCATTGCGGCGGCTTTCATGGCTTCGAAGGCTTCGTCGTAATCGAATCCGCCGCGGTTTTCGAGAATCGCCTGCGCGATTACGGGAACGGAATGGTAGCCGATCATGCAGTAGGTTTCGTTCGAGCCGTATTCGTTCATCGGCAGCATGCCCGTCTGGCGATAGCGTTCCAGCATGGATTGGATGAACCGCATATTGGCGTCGGGGCGCAGCAGGCTGAAGAAGGGGTGCACGGCGCGGTAGGTGTCCCACAGCGAGTAGTTGGTGTATAGGTCGCCCGATGCGCTGCGATGCACTTGGCGGTCCCAGCCCCGGTAGCTTCCGTCGGCGTCCGTGACCAGATTGGGGGTTACGAAGCTGTGGTAAAGCGCCGTGTAGAAGATCGTCTTCTGGGCGGGGGCGTACGTTTCGGCGTCGATGACCGAAAGGACGTCGTTCCATTGTCGCTGCGCTTTTTCGACCGTTCCGGCGAAGTCCCAGTCCGGAAGTTCGGCCTGCAGGTTGCGGAGTGCTCCCTCTTCGCTTACCGTCGAAAGCGCTATTTTCACCAGCACTGTTTTACCCGGCCCGAAGCCTGCATACAGTTTGCCCGGTGATTTCTCTTCGGCTTCTTCGGGGAATTTCAATGTTGTGATCGGTTCCGAGAAAGTGGCGTAGAAGTAGAAGGTGTGATCGCCGATAAAGCCGTTCGAGCGCCTGAAGCCCTTGATCGAATATTTGTCCACGGCCTCGACGGCGCACTCTCTGGTGCGGTCGCCGATGCCGTGCGTGAGGTCGATGATTACGCCTGCCTCTTCATTCGCGGGGAAGTCGTATTTGTGCATCGCGCCGCGCGGTGTCGCCGTGATTCCGACCGAAACGGCGTAGTCGTCCAGCAGGACGCCGTAGTAGCCGGGAGACGCTTTTTCCGTGTCGTGGCGGAATCTCGAACGGTAGCCTGCGTCGGGATTTGCGGCAGTGCCGGGCATGAATCGGGGCGTTCCCGTGACGGGCATCAACAGGATGTCGCCCATATCGGCCGCTCCGGTGCCGCTCAGGTGGGTGTGCGAGAATCCGAGGATGGTGGATTCATCGGCGTGGTAACCCGAACTGTGCTGCCAGCCCTCCGTACCGGTGTCGGGACCGGCCTGTACCATGCCGAACGGAGTCGTTGCGGCCGGATAGGTGTGTCCGGTAGCGGCGGTGCCGATAAACGGGTCCACATAGTCCGTATAAGCCGGGGGCCGGCAGCATCCCGCCGCCATGCAGCATACGGCGGCAAGCATGATGAGGTTGAGTGTCGTGTTTTTCATGGTGCTGTTAGGTGATTCTTCGTTTGCATTGTCTGGCCGTTCAAATAAGCGCTTGAATCTTGTTTAAACGATTAAGTAATTCGGCAAAAAAATGTGGAAACCGAAAAGAAAGGAACGTGTTTTTGCACTCCCGTCATTGGACTCAGCGGTATTTTTTGCGGATGTCGGCGGCCGCATCGAAAATCATTTCGCGTGTCAGCCCCGCTTCGTGGTACATGGCGAAGATGTTTTCCAGCGGCGTTTCGGGCGGAACCGTGTGCGAAGCCGCGAGGATATATCCTCCGCCGTCTCCGGTCATGCCGTCGATCAGCCTGCGCGTGGCTTTCCGCACCTCGTCGGCCGTGCCGTTCGGCAGCAGGCCGATGGTATCGACTCCGCCCATGAAGGTCAGTTCCCTGCCGAACTCCTTTTTCAGTTCGAGCGCATCCATGCCGGGGCAGTCGCACTGAATGGGGTTGAGCACGTCGAGTCCGATTTCGATCAGATCCCCGATAATGGGGCGGATGCCGCCGCAGGAGTGATAAGCTACCGGCAGACCGCGTTTTTTCCCGACGTCGAAGATGCGTTTCAGCTGGGGCTTGAGCACTTCGCGCCACATGGCGGGATCGAGCATCATGCCCTGCTGTCCGCCGACGTCGTCGCCGGTCCACAGCCAGTCGAGTGCATAGCGTTCGCATGCCGTTTCGGCCAGCCTGACGTTGAAATCCACGGCGCGGTGTACGAAGTCGAGAAAGCCGGGTTCCTGTATGGCCATATGGAGCATGGCGTCGTTCATGCCGAAGAGCCGACAGAGAAATTCAAAAATACAGGGCGAGACGTCGCATCCGATGAAGTACTCTTGGCGGAAAGGCTCCAGTTCGTCCATATTCCGCAGCAGGTCGTCGATGCGGTCGTACGGGAACCGGTACTCGGCGATCTCCTTTTCTCCCTTTCCCTCCAGCGGGTAGTGCATGATCTGGTTGAATCCGCCGTAGCGGCCCCATTTTATTCCCCAGTAGTCGGTGTGGGTGTCGCCTTCGTTTTCGTGGACGATGCCTTCCATGGCGAAATTGTTGCCGACCCATTTCTGGCAGACGTCGTTGCCCATCGCCACACCCACCTCCGATGCGGGGATTTCGAGCGTTTCGGCGAGTATGGCGGTGGTTTCCGGGTGGAACCACATGAAGATCGGCAGCCGGTCGACGGGACGCCGCTCTATCGCGGCTTTTACTCTTTCTTTGGATGTCATAATTGAAGTTTTAGGTTATTTAATCGTTAAAGTTAGCTTGTTTTTTCAAAAATTCCAAAAAAATGCGATTTTTATTTAAAATTTGCCCTTGTCTGCGGAGCTGGCTTTACGGGCGGCCGAGGAGGTTTTAATACATATCTTCGTTATGTATTATGCAATTATCTTGTATATAG
>JAJPZH010000008.1 GCA_021204515.1 Alistipes sp.
TATCCGTTCTTTCGTATCGTCATTCTCGACCGTACAGACGTAACGCACGGTCATGCGCCCGCCGAGAAAACAGGCGGACAACGTATAGGTTGTAGCGGCTGGAATCGAAATATACGGATAGCACACGACAAACGCCGCTCCGGCAGGTACGCCGCCTAACTCCAAGGGGAGCGTCGTATCGGATAACCCCGCAATATTTCCGGCACCGCCTATTTTAGGCAGAGGGACCCGGATTCTTTTGATTAAATCCAGATGTTCCGGCTGTTTGTCCGGCTGCGAGAAAACCGTATTCAAAGAGGGCTGAACATGCAGTTCGATGATTTAGTCGGAAGAATACGGCGGATGGCTTTCATGGTAAAGAATGATCTGCGGCGATACGAAAGTGATGTCAGACAAATATAGGACAAATGAGTCGCAGTTATTCGAAACGGCGGGAAAAGTTTCACGAAACACCGGAATAGGAAACGATTCCAGCCTGCCGCAGGGAGCTGTCGTGCAGCACCTCCGGGACGCAGACGAAGCAACAGGAAGCCGTGTCCGATCACAAATCGGATCATGCGGGTACAATGTACGGCCGGAAACGTTATCTTTGCGGCAGATAAATTTCGCCGGAACAGGCCGCTTGTGCACAGACGACTAATTTTGCCGCTGTATACGGCCTTTATGCCTTGGCTGGCGAACATGTGCAGAAACTATGCTCGGACTTTTTTACATACTCCTTTTCTGGCTGATCGGCAATGCACTGAGCATCCTGACCGGAGGTTATGTGTCAGGTAACATTATCGGTATGATCCTGCTTTTCGCGGCGCTCTGCATGCGTTGGGTCAAAGCCGAAACCGTGCGGCCGGCTGCGAAATTCCTGCTGGGAGCCATGGCGCTCTTCTTCGTGCCCTACGGCGTGGGACTGATGGATTCCTACCGGGTAATCCTCGACAATCTGTGGGCGATCGTGATTTCGGGTATCGTCTCGACGATCGTCGTCCTGCTCGTCACGGGACAGACCTTCCAGAGCCTGAACCGCCGTTCGCGCCTGCGGCGCATCCGGCATCTGCGCGAAACCGCCTTAAACGCTCCGGACCATGATTGACAAGGTATTCCTCTCCTCGGATCTTTTCCTGCTGACGCTCACCGTGGGACTTTACTGCTTGGGGTGTGCCGTCTACCGCCGTCTGCAGGTACCGCTGCTGCATCCCGTACTGCTGACGTTCGTCGCGATGATCGTCTTCCTCAGCGCGGCGGGCATCGACTATCCCCGCTACAAGCAGGCGACCTCGGCGCTCGATTTCGCGCTGGGCATGTCGGTCGTGGCGCTGGGTTACCTGCTTTACGAGCAGGTGGAACAGTTGCGCGGCAGTCTGCTGCCGGTAGGCATCGCCACCCTCGCGGGGTGCGTGACGGGCATGCTGAGCGTCGTCTATATCGCCATGGCCTTCGGCGCAGGACGCGAAATCCTCACCTCGATAGCTCCCAAATCGGTCACCGTGCCGATCGCCGTCTCCGTATCGGGACCGCTGGGCGGTATCGTGCCGATCACGTCGGTCGTGGTCTTCTGCGTCGGAATCTTCGGCAGTATCTTCGGCGAATGGATTCTGCGTCGCTGCGGGGTGCGGGACGCCGAAGCGCGAGGATTTGCGCTGGGAGCCGCCGCACACGGCATCGGAACGGCGCGTGCCATCGAGATAGGCGCCGTAGAGGGAGCGTTGAGCGGGCTGGCCATGGCCCTGATGGGGCTGGCGACAGCGCTGCTCATGCCGCTGATGGAGCGGTATTTCTACTGACGTACAAGCAGGTACGGAGTTTACCTGTACCTCTCCAAGAGATGCGGAAACTGTCATTTTAGCCTTTGCCGCCGCCGTACAACGAAAATGCGGGCATATGTCGTTTCATAAAATCACATTAAAGTTTTTTAAATTCTATAATAAATGCTACTTTTGCACAATTACTGGCAATTCGTACAAAAGTAGGTTGATATGGAGTGGTTACACACCTTGTTTTTCGGCAACGGCATCGCCCATGCCGTGCTGACCTTCGCGTTGGTCATCACCATAGGCATTCTGCTCGGAAAAGTCAAAATCGGCGGCGTCTCGCTCGGAATCACATGGATTCTGTTCGTGGGTATCGTCCTGAGCCATTTCGGGATGACGGTCGACGGCGAGGTCAGGCATTTCGTGCAGGAATTCGGGCTGATTCTGTTCGTCTTCTCGATCGGTCTGCAGGTCGGACCGGGATTCTTCGCATCGTTCAAACACGGCGGCATGACACTCGTGATGTGTGCCGTGGCAATCGTACTGCTGGGGGTAGCGACGGCCTATGTGGTTCATTTGGTAACGGGTACGCCGATTCCGACGATGGTCGGCATCCTTTCGGGCGCCGTGACCAACACCCCCGGACTGGGTGCCGCGCAGCAGGCTTATGCCGATGCGTCGGGAATCGAAGACCCTACGATCGCACTGGGCTATGCGGTGGCCTATCCGCTGGGCGTCGTGGGCATTATCTTCACGATGATCTTTATCCGCTACGCCCTGCGCGTGAAGTTCGAAAAGGAGGACGAAGGGCTGGCGGCGCTGAGCAAGGAGCACAAACTCGCCGACAAAGTCTCGGTCGAATTCACCAACAAGACGCTCGACGGCCGCACGGTGGCCTATGTCCGTGACCTGATCAACCGCCAGTTCGTCATATCGCGTATCCTGCGTCCGGACGGAACGATCTCGATGGCCGATGCGGAGAGCGTGATACACATCGGCGACCGGCTGTGGGTGATCTCGCAGGCCGAGGACATCGAAGCGATCGTGGCCTTCTTCGGCCGCCGCGTGGAGATGACCGACGAGCAGTGGGGCAACAACACGCCCAATGCCGAGCTGGTGTCGCGCCGCATCCTGATTACGAAATCGTCGCTCAACGGCAAGAAATTCTCCGATCTGCGCCTGCGGACGAAATACGGCATCAACATTACGCGCGTAAACCGCGCGGGCGTCGATCTGATCCCCTATCAGGGCTTGGAACTGCAGGTCGGCGACCGCGTGATGGTCGTGGGACCCGAAAAGGCCGTGACGCAGGTGGCCGACGTGCTGGGCAACTCGCTCAAGAAGCTGAACCAGCCTAATTTGGTGACGATCTTCGTAGGTATCGCTTTAGGTGTGTTGCTGGGGTCGATTCCGTTGCTCAACGTACCCCAGCCCGTGAAGCTCGGACTGGCTGGAGGTCCGCTGATCGTGGCGATCCTGATCGGACGCTTCGGCACGCACTTCCATCTGGTCACCTATACCACCATGAGCGCCAATCTGATGCTGCGCGAAATCGGCATTGCGCTGTTCCTCGCGGCGGTGGGCATCGGCGCTGGCGACGGATTCATCGACGCCATCGTCAACGGCGGTTACCGCTGGATCGGATACGGCGTCGTCATCACCGTCCTGCCGCTGATGATCGTCGCGCTGGTAGCGCGGCTGTGGCTCAAGATGAACTATTATACGCTGATGGGACTTATCGCCGGATCGACGACCGATCCCCCGGCGCTGGCCTACGCCAACGCGACGGCGGGCAACGACATGCCGGCCGTAGGTTATTCGACGGTCTACCCCGTAGTGATGTTCCTGCGTGTGCTGACGGCGCAGATATTCATCCTCTTCGCGCTGTAAACGGCGGAAAACCGTAAAAATGTTACGAACTGTTACCTGCCCGATATACCCTCTGAAAGATGTTTTAGACGGGAAATAAAATGACGGAAGCAGTCGGACGGCAGATAAAATTCAATGATGGCTTTTAATTTTTAATCGGAATACCTATCTTTGCAAACAGCAAATCCAAATACCTAATTACATTATGGCAAAAGCAGTCAACATCGCCCGTTCCCATCGGTTGGACGGCATCGGAGAGTACTATTTTTCGCGCCGCCTGCGCGAGATCGCCGAAATCGAAGCGGCAACGGGCCGTCAGATCGTGAAACTCGCTATGGGCAGCCCCGACCTGCCTCCGCACCAGTCGGTCATCGACCGCCTCGCCAAAGAGGCGCAGCGTCCCGACGTGCACAAATACATGTCTTACAAGGGAGAACCGATCCTGCGCAAAGCTTTTGCCGACTGGTATAAAAAATGGTACCGCACCGAGTTGGACTATAATTCGGAGGTACTGCCCCTGATCGGTTCGAAGGAGGGTATCATGCATATCTGCATGACGTTCCTCAATAAGGGCGACAAGGTGCTGGTGCCCAACCCCGGCTACCCCACCTACTCGGCGGCCGTACGTCTGGCCGGCGGCGAGATGGTGACCTATGCGCTCAACAAGGAGACGAACTTCTATCCCGACTTCGCGGCAATCGAGAAGGCCGGGCTGGACGGTGTGAAGATGATGCTGATAAACTATCCCAATATGCCGACGGGACAGACTCCGACCATGGAACTGTTCCAGCAGATCGTGGACTTCGGCGCCAAGCACAACATCCTGATCGTGCACGACAACCCCTACAGCTTTATCCGCAACGCGGCGGCTCCGATTTCGATCATGGAGGCCGAAGGTGCGCGCGACGTGGCGCTGGAGATGAACTCGCTGTCGAAAGGCCACTCGATGGCCGGCTGGCGCGTGGGCGTGGTCGTAGGCAAAAAGGAGTGGATCGACTCGATCCTCACGTTCAAGTCGAACATGGACTCGGGTATGTTCTACCCCATTCAGGCCGCGGCCGACACGGCGCTGGCACTGGGAGAGGAGTGGTTCAAAGAGCTGAACGACATTTACTATGGCCGTGAGAAGCAGGCTTACGCACTGCTCGACGCGCTGGGATGCAAATACCGCGAACATCAGGCCGGTCTGTTCGTATGGGCCGAACTGCCGGAGTCGTACGAAGGCGACAGCTTTGCCTTCTCGGACGAGGTGATGGACAAATGCGACGTATTCCTGACTCCCGGCGGCATCTTCGGATCGGAGGGCAAGCGTTATATCCGCATTACACTCTGCTGCCCCGAGGAGTTGCTGAAGAAAGCGACGGAAAATATCAAGGCCAAGTTCGGAAAATAATCCGACGGCGATACGGTCGAAAGGACCGGATAAAAAGAGACTGTCTCGATTTTGAGACAGTCTCTTTTTTACTATGGCGATAAAATCGTTGGAAAAAACAAATTTCGGCACACTGTTCAGGGGTTTCGGCCGGGCGTTTGCCGACAACAATGATCCGGAAAATATAGTGCGGCGACAACGTCCCGTCGGTATAGGTTCCTGCAAGGCCGGGCGGCAGCTGCCCCCCCCCTTTCCCGCCAGCAAACAAAAAGGCTCTCCATGTCGGAGAGCCTTTATCGTGACGGCATAGTCCTACTCGTTTACAATCCGGATCGAAAGGATCAGGTCGCCGGGACGAATGTCGTCGATAACGTTCAGCCCTTCGACGACACGGCCGAAGCAGGTATGGCGGCCGTCGAGATGCTGCGTCGTTTCGCGGGTGTGGCAGATGAAGAACTGCGAACCGCCCGTGTCGCGTCCCGCATGGGCCATCGAGAGTACGCCACGGTCGTGGTACTGGCGCGGAGCCAAAGTTTCGCATTTGATCGTGTAGCCCGGACCGCCCGTGCCGTCGCCTTTGGGGCAGCCGCCCTGAATGACGAATCCCGGAATCACCCGGTGAAAAGTAAGTCCGTCGTAAAAACGTTTCTCCGCGAGTTTTACGAAGTTCGCCACCGTACCCGGCGTCTCGTCGGTATAGAGTTCGGCTTTCATGTCGCCTTTCTCGGTCGAAATAATTGCGTATTGTGCCATATCGTTCGATAATTTAAGGTTCCAGAACTTTGATTTCCGCCGCAGCGGCCTTTACCCGTTCGCGCAGGGCCTCCAGATCGCCGTCGAGCGGAGCATAGCCCGTGACGACGCCCATGCGGCGGTTCACGCGGGCCGAAGGTTTGCCGAAGATGCGCACGTCGGTACGGGGATCGGCGGCCAGTGCGCGGTCGATGCCCTCGTAATGCGGCGCCGAGGCGCAGGCGATCGGCGAGAGGACGACGGCGGTAGCTCCCAGACGTTCGAACGTGACGGCCGGAATCGGCAGTCCCAAAACGGCCCGCAGGTGCAGTTCGAATTCATTGAGGTTCTGCGTGCCGGCCAGCGTCACCATGCCCGTATCATGGGGCCGCGGCGAGAGTTCGGAGAAGTAGACCCCGTTTTCGTGACTCAGGAAGAACTCCACGCCCCACAGTCCGGCACCGGTCAGCGCTTCGGTGACGGCGGCCGCCATGCGCTGCGCTTCGGCCAGATGTTCGGGCGCGATGTGCGGCGACTGGAAGCTTTCGCGGTAGTCTCCGCCCTTCTGCACATGGCCGATCGGCGGGCAGAAAAGCGTCGGGCCGTTCTTTTGGGTTACGGTGAGCAGCGTGATCTCGCTGTCGAAGCGGATGAACTCCTCGATAATCAGCTCGCGGATGTCCCCGCGCGACCCTTCGCAGCCATAGTGCCAAGCGTGCTCCAGCTCCTCGGGGCCTTTGACGAGCGACTGGCCTTTGCCCGACGACGACATCAGGGGTTTCACCACGCACGGATAACCGATCTTCGCGGCGGCCTCCTTCAGTTCGTCGTACGACGTCGCATAGAAATAGCGGGCGGTCTTCAGCCCCAGTTCCTTGGCCGCGAGGTCGCGGATGGCTTTGCGGTTCATCGTGAAATTGACGGCGCGGGCGCTCGGCACAACCTGCACGCCCGCCTTTTCGAACTCATAGAGCCGTTCGGTGCGGATCGCCTCGATTTCGGGTACGATGACGTCGGGACGGTGTTTCCCGACGGCGGCGGCCAGCGCATCGCCGTCGAGCATGTGAAATACTTCGCATGCGTCGGCGACCTGCATGGCGGGCGCATCCGCATAAGAATCGCAAGCGACGACGGTCTGTCCCAACCGCTGCGCCGCGATCACGAATTCCTTGCCCAGCTCACCCGAACCGAGCAGCATTATCTTTTTCATGGACTTCTGTTTTTTAGTGACGCAAAGATATGTTTTTTCGGCCTAAATTCGTACCTTGTAAAGATAAAACTGCTCCGAAATCATGAAAAATCCGCTCTTCGAATTATGCGGTTGCATGTACTGGGCTTTGCTGGCGCTGGCGCCGCAGTATGCTGCGGCGAAAACGGCCGGAAGCGTTCAGCCTGCCGACACGCTCCGCACCGTCTTCTTCACCGACATACACGTCACGCCGGGCAATACGCAGGATTCGCTCTTCCGGATCGCTGTCGCGGAGACGAACGCTTCGGATGCCGATCTGGTCATCTTCGGCGGCGACCTGACGAACATGGGGAGCGACCGCGAGCTGGCGCATGTGCACGAACTCATGTCGCAGCTTCGCAAACCGTGGTTCACGGTGCCGGGCAACCACGAAACGACATGGTCCGAAAGCGGTTGTACGACATTCCGCCGCACGTTCGGGCACGGCGGATGCGTCGCCTGCCGCGCCAAAGGTTATCTCTTTCTGGGCTACGCCAGCGGACCGTATATGAAAATGGCCGACGGTACGGTGCGGGGCGAAGACCTCGCATGGCTCGAACGCCAAGCGGCCGCCACACGGCCCGGCGAGCGGATCGTAAGCCTCTGCCACTATCCGCTCAACGGGGATCTGACGAACCGGCAGGAGGTGACAAAGACGCTGAAAAGGCTGGGAATCACGGCGTCGCTGTACGGGCATTATCATCAGTTGCAGCTGCGCAATTTCGACGGAATCGCAGGAATTCCGGGTCGGGCACTTGCGGGCAAAAAGGACGAAGCGCCGGGCTATACGCTGCTCGACTTCTTCGGGGATTCGGTGCGCATACGCGAAAAGCCGCTCGGCATGCTCCCTGTCACCAGATACACGGTCTGCCTGAAAGACGATCCGCAGATTTTGTCGCTCCCCTGCGATCCGCTGCCGCCGGCGCCCGACGACGAAGGCCGCATGCAGTTCGTTTTGCAGGACAGCGCCATGGTGCTGACGGGAGCGGCGTTCTGCGGCGAGATGCTCTACTACGGCAATTCGCAGGGCGTACTGCGCGCCTACGACACACGCAAAAGGTGCGAGATATGGCGGCATACCTTTCCGGACGGGCTTTACACCACCCCGCTCTGCACCGGCGGACTCGTGATCGCGGGAGCCGCGTCGGGCGGCATATGGGCCTTCGACGCCCGGACGGGGCACGAGAAATGGCATATTCCGACGCAGAGTGCCGTCGTAGGCGACGGACTTACGGAGGGAGAAGCATTATATATAGGTTTGGGAATCGGCTCCGTCGGTAAGATAGACCTGCGCAGCGGCAAGCTGTTGTGGCGGTACGACTACGGTAAGGGGCAGGCGCAGGGGCGTCCGGCGCTGGCCAACGGACGGCTCGTATTCGGCGCATGGGACCGCCACCTCTATTGTCTCGACGCCGGAACCGGCGAACTGCTCTGGAAGTGGAACAACGGCAGTAGCAGCGTTTTTCTGTCGCCGGGGCACGTCGTACCCCGCATTGCCGGCGGCAAGGTCTTCATCGTCGCCCCGGACCGCGTCGTGACCTGTCTGGATCTCGCCACCGGGCAGCAGCTATGGCGCGACAACAGCCGCAAATCGCGCGAAACGACCGGACTGAGCGGCGACGGACGGCAATTCTACTACAAAACGATGGACGGCGAACTGGCGGCGCTCGACACTTCGGCGCACCGATACCGCGAGCTATGGTGTACGGACCTCGGCTGGGGTTACGAGTACAACTCCTGCCCGGCGTTCGTACGCGACGGCGTCGTTTATGTCGCCGGCCGGCAAGGCACCGTTGCCGCCGTGCGCGAAGACGGTACGCTGCTTTGGACCGTCAAGTGCTGTAATTCGGCCGGAAACGATTTTGCGCAGGCTCCCGACGGGTCCCTGTGGGCGACCTTCGCCGAAGGCAAGATTTTTAGGATCCCTTAGAAGGGCCTACAAGCCTTATTTTAAATAAATTCTGTTAATTTTTCGTACGTCGATTACCAACGTACGATTTTTTTATATACTTTTGCGGTATAATATACACTTCCGCTCAAAATATACACAAAACAGCGCGAAGTATAATTAATAACGATAATGAAAAGCGTCACTATCTTAGCAATTGCGGCCATGGCGATGGCTGCCGCGGCGGGTTGCTCCCACGACAATTCCACCCCGTCGCCCGAACCACCCGTAAGGGGGGGGGAATTCAATGAATTCGATTTCGTAACGACCGCTCCGGTTACGCTCTCCGTCGATTACGGCGACATGGGCGGCATTTCGGCCAACGTCTATTTCGAAGTGTACGACATCTGCCCCGTCGAAGAGACCGAGACGGCATACGCCAAAATCGAGGGAGTCGAGCCGCTCTATGCCGGTTACACCGATGAACAGGGACGTTTCGAAGGTACGATCGATATGCCCGCCTACATCCAAAAGGCTTATGTTTTCACCCCGGCTTTCTATGCGAAAACGCTGCTCGAAGCCACCCGCAATGGCGATATGCTGACCGCAGCGGCCGAATCGGGTGCGCCTGCAGCCGTATCACCCGCCTCGACCCGCGCCAAGGAATATTATTCGACTGCCGTCGA
>JAJPZH010000114.1 GCA_021204515.1 Alistipes sp.
CTTCCAGCGGGTCGATGATCTGCGTGCGGACGCCCGGAATGGCGGTGTAGGCCTTCGGGTCGCTGCCGTCGATGTTCACGCCGTAAAGCTGGTAGTTCTCGTCGCCGCCCGTGTCCTTGAGATAGAGGATACGGTCGTCGCCGGCCCAGAAATATCCTGCCAGATCGCGCTCGGTCTCCGAGGTGATGCGCACCGCCTGCTTGCCGTCCACGGGCTGTACAAAGATGTTGCGGCGGCTTTCGTAAGGCGCCATGTAGGAGAAATAGCGGCCGTCGGGCGATATCTGGTAGCCGGTCTTCTCCGAATTGCGGAAGAAGGTTTCCATCGGCAGTTCGGGAGCCGTCTTGGGAGCGCAGGAGGCGAGAACGGCCGCCGCTGCGGCGAACAGGAAGAGTTTTTTCATGGGGTTATTCGTTTGTGTTTTCGTTTTGCTTTTCGGTGCGCAGGGCGTCGCGCCAGATGCCGCAGACCGAGAGGATCAGCAGGATCAGCAGCGGCGTGTCGGACAGGGGCGAAGCTTCGGGGAACAGGAGCCGGACGGTTACGCAGAGCACGAAGGCGGCTACGGCGATGAATACGGACAGAATGCGGATGACTTTTTCGATTTCCATAAGGTGTCTTTTTAATTCCGACACTGCAAACTTACGAAAGAATTTTTTGAAAAACAACTTAAATTTATTGTTTTTCGATAAAAATTTTATGATAAGCGGGCTGGAGGGCTTTTGCTGGCCGAAAATCGTAATGAAAAAACGCCCGAAGGCGTTTCCTTTGAGTATGCATGTCTGCGGTATGGATGCTTTCCGGCCGGCGAAAGCTATTGCGCATCGACGAATTTGTAGAGCCGGTCACCGCGGCGGATCGTTCCTTCGGTGCGTATGGCGCACAGTGTTCCCTGAACGACGGACGGGACGGGACGCCCGTCGGTGTCGTGCAGCTCGGCGAGCGTCTGTTCGGCGACGCCCGTCGTCGCGCCCATGAAAAACAGCTCTTCGCCCACGGCCAGCGGAGCCGCTTCGACCAGCACTTCGGCCACCGATATCTTTTTGTAGAAGTTGGTCACCTTGCCCACGTAGACCTTGCGCCGCGTGGCTGCCGATCCGTAATGTTCGCTGTGTTCGGCGACGGGGCGTCCGGCGTAATAGCCTTCCCAGAAACCGCGGTTGAAAACCGTGGCCAGCCGCTCTTTCAGTCCTGCGGCCAGTTCGGGCGTGTATGTCCCGGCTTCGATGGCGCGCAGGGCCTCGTCGTAACACTCCACCACGCGCTTGACGTATTCGGCGCCCCGCGCCCGGCCCTCGATCTTCAGCACCCGGACGCCCGCGCCGATGAATTTGTCGAGGAAATCGACCGTGCAGAGGTCCTTGGGCGAGAGTACGTAGCGGCCGTCCACGTCCAGCGCCGCGCCGGTCTCCTTGTCGGTGACGGTGTATTTGCGGCGGCACAACTGGCGGCATGCGCCGCGGTTGGCCGAGCAGTTGGTCTCGTAGAGCGAAAGATAGCATTTGCCCGAAACCGACATGCAGAGTGCGCCGTGGGCGAACATTTCGATCTGGACCAGTTCGCCGTGCGGTCCCCGGATGTCGTTCTCGGCGATTTCGCGGTGAATCCGCGCCACCTGTTCGAGCGTCAGTTCGCGGGCCAGTACCACCGTGTCGGCCCACTGCGAAAAGAATTTCACGGCTTCGGAGTTCGAAATGTTGCTCTGGGTCGAGATGTGGACCTCGACGCCGATGCGCCGTGCGTAGAGAATCGCCGCGAAGTCGGTGGCGATAACGGCGTCGATGCCCTCGGCCTTGGCGCGGTCGATCACCTCGTGAACGGTCCGCAGTTCGTCTTCATAGACGATGGTATTGACCGTCAGATAGGTCTTGACGCCTGCGGCGTGCGCCGTGGCGGCGATCTTAGCCAGATCGTCGAGCGTGAAGTTGGCGGCCGACGCCGAGCGCATGTTGAGCTTCCCGACGCCGAAGTAAACCGAATCGGCTCCGGCCTGAATGGCCGCCGCCAGCGATTCGTACGACCCCACGGGGGCCATGATCTCTATATCGGAACGTCGCATGTCAGTTGTTGCGTCCTATCAGGCTTTCGGCGTATTCGCGGATACGCTGTGTGCGGGTCTGGTCCGCCGACAGCGTGCCGAGGATCGAGAGCGCCCGTTCGAACCGCAGCGAAATCTGCTGTTCGGTCAGACGCGGTACGTCGAGCCGGTCGTAAATGGATTTTACCGCGGCGATCTTTTCGGCGTCGGACAGCTGCGCGTCGAGGTGGGTCGTGCGGAGCGCTTCGCGCGTCGCTTCGTCGGCGCGGCTCATGGCCGTAATCATCAGATAGGTCTGCTTGCCTTCGAGGATGTCGCCGCCGATGGCTTTGCCGAGGCGGTCGTCTCCGTAGCTGTCCAGCAGGTCGTCCTGCAACTGGAAAGCCAGTCCCAGTTCGATGGCGAAACGGCGCAGCTTGCGGCAGTCCTCCTCCGAAGCGCCGCCCAGTATGGCTCCGATGGTGACCGATCCGGCCAGCAGTACCGAGGTCTTCAGCTCGATCATGTGCATATATTCCACGACCGAGACTTTCGGTTTGCGTTCGAAATCCATGTCGTACTGCTGCCCTTCGCAGACTTCGAGCGCCATGGTGCTGAACGTGGCCAGTATACGGGGCAGCAGTTCCGCGGGCACTTCGCTCAGCAGGCGGTAGGCGCAGATCATCATGGCGTCGCCCGAGAGGATCGCCACGCTCTGGCCCCACTTGGCATAGACCGAGGGTTTGCCGCGGCGCACGGCGGCGTTGTCCATGATGTCGTCGTGCAGCAGCGTGAAGTTGTGGAACACCTCGACGGCCGCCGCAGCCGGCAGCGCCGCCTGAAACCGGTCGGTGAAAATGCCGTGTGCGAGCATCAGCAGCATCGGGCGCAGGCGTTTGCCGCCGCCTGCCAGCGAATAGCCGATCGGTGCGTAGAGACGTTCGGGTTCGGCCGGGAATTCGGTCTGGGCCAGATAATTTTCGATTGCTAAGAGCAGTTGCTCGTTCGTTTGCATAATTGTAATACTACTTTTGGATCGGAATCTGTCCCAAAAGTAGGAAAAAAGTTTGGAGTAGCCGAATTTTGGATTAACTTTGACCACATAATTGCTAACTTTTTTAATCCGGATACACTATGAAAAAACTCGCGATCGGCGTGGATATCGGCGGTATCAACACCGCCTTCGGCCTTGTCGATGAAAACGGCGATCTCTATGCCGAATCGGTCGTTTCGACCAAAAAATATCCCCATGTAGACGATTATCCGGCTTACGTCGAAGATCTGTGTCAGGCGATGCACGCGCTGGCCGACAGCCTTTCGTTCGAATACGAGCTGACGGGCATCGGCATCGGCGCTCCCAACGCCAATTTCCACAAGGGCACGGTCGAAAGCCCGGCCAACCTCTGGAAATTCCGCGAGGGCGACCCCAATCCCGACGAGAGCCGCCGTCTCTTTCCGCTGGCGGAGGATATCCGCAACTGCTTCGGCGGCGTGAAGGTGCTGGTGACCAACGACGCCAATGCGGCGACGATCGGCGAGATGATTTACGGCAACGCCAAAGGCATGCGCGATTTCGTGATGATTACGCTCGGCACGGGACTCGGTTCGGGCTTCGTATCCAACGGTGAGATGATTTACGGACATGACGGTTTTGCGGGCGAGTTCGGTCATATCATCGTCGAGCGCAACGGCCGCGAGTGCGGCTGCGGACGCAGGGGCTGTCTGGAGACCTATGTTTCGGCGACGGGTATCAAGCGCACGGCTTTCGAGCTGATGGCGACGATGACGGCGCCCAGCAAACTGCGCGACATCGCTTTCGCGGACTTCGATGCGTCGATGATTTCGGCCGCGGCGGAGCAGGGCGACCCGGTGGCGCTGGAGGCTTTCCGCTACACGGGCGAGATGCTGGGCCGCGCATTGGCCGACGTGGTGACGGTCACCTCTCCCGAAGCGATTTTCCTCTTCGGAGGTTTGTCGAAGGCGGGCAAATTGATCTTCGAACCCACGCAGTGGTACATGGAAGAGAACATGCTCTTCGTGTTCAAGAACAAGGTGAAACTGCTTCCGAGCGGTATTCAGGGCAAGAATGCCGCCATTCTCGGCGCTTCGGCCCTGATCTGGCAGCAGGAGAATAAATAGGCCGGATTCGCAGGTCCGTTTCGGACCGGGAATCGGTATGGATTGCAGCCGGGGTCCGGCGGTTTGCCGGAGACCGGTGCCGCGGTTAGCGCATGGCGATCTGGGAGGTGCCGATCAGGCGGCCTTCGCAGAAGAGCTGTACGGTGTAGGTGCCTGCGGCGAATCCGGTGCTGTTGTAGAAGATGCCCACGTCGAGGTCCTGATTCTGGTAGTCCACTTCGCGCATGGCCGAATAACTCAGGCGTTCGCCCTCGAAGTCGAAGGTCGGCATGGCTTCGGTGGTCAGCACGTAGCCGTCGGGCGAGGTGATGCGCACGTAGATCGTCTTTTCGCCCGGCGTCGCCAGTTCGTTGGCCGTCAGCACGAAGTCCACGCGCAGGCGGGCGGCGTTCTTGACGCGCGACACGGGTTTGCTGTTGGCGTTGAGCGCCGCCAGCGTGATGTCGCGGGCGCGGATCACGGCGCCGACACGTACCTTGTTGTCCAGTTCGGCGGCCTTCTCTTCGGCCATTTCGGCGCGCAGTTTGGCCGACGAGATCTCCTTGCGGTAGCCGACGTTTTCGCTGATGAGTTTCTTGTTGAGCGTGTTCAGCGAGTCGATCTGACGGATGTAGCCCTTCATGATCGTACGCAGCGTGCCCACCTCTTTTTCGTACTGTTTGATTTTGGCGAGGTTCCACGAACGCTCCTTCTTGAGGCGCGTCATCAGCGAGTCGGCGCGGTCGCGTTCGATGGTCAGGCCCGCCGAGATGCTGTCGTTGGTCACCTGCAGGTTGTCGAAGTCGGTCATCAGCCGTCCCAGATCGTTCTGGATCGAGTCGCGGTCGCTCTGCAGCAGTTGGTTGTCGATCATCTGCTGGCGGTGGATGCTGAAATAGAGCGCCGAAAGCGCCACCAGAATCACCGACAGGATGATGATGACGATGCGGTAGCCGCGGATGGATTTGCCCGCGTCGGGCTGCGGAGTCATGTAGTCGTCGTCCTCGAATTCCGAGGGGTCGTATCCTTGCTTATTTTCTTCCATAAAAGCTGGTTTTTCAGAAATAGGATTAATTTGATGTTCGCCGGGGTAACTTTCGTTTCTGCAAAGATATAAAATTTTTATTTTATCAGGCTCGTCATCGGGTATTTAAGCCCTTTGTAGCCCGAAATATAGGCGTTGATGCTGCCTACGCGCACGGGCGATTCGATGTAGAGCGGGATTTTGTTCTCGTCGTCCGAGATCCAGAGCGTGAAGACCGTGCCGTCGGTGAACGAGAATCCTTCGGTGGTGCCCAGCTGGCATTCGAACTTGAGGGTCTTGAATTTGCCCATGTTGCGGATTTTCTTCGTTTCGCGGTTGATGAAGCGGTAGCTCAGGTGCCGGATCGTGTCCTGCAGCACCATCTGGAGCGTCGCCGGCTCGCCGGGCCTGAAGCTGTCGGCGTCGGATCCGCGCATGGTGAAGAAGAGCGCGATGGCGTCCATGCTTTCGGGCGTCAGCGGCATGGTTTTCTCCTGATAGGGCTTCTGGCGGCGGCGCCAGCGGGTGAAGACCTGATTGTTCTCCCAGTCGTAGTTGTAGTAGCTCTGGAAGGTGTAGTCGCCTTCGTGCAGATCGCTTTCGAAGCGTACGGGGCGTTTCGTCTCCGGGTCGATCCATACCGTGTAGATGTCTTCGAGGTTGAAGAACCAGCGGTAGGTGGGCAGCGTGCGGCCGATGCCCTCGACCTTGTAGTATTTGCGGCCGGCGATTTCGCTGTCGCTGGTCTTGACCTCCACGGCGCCGACTTCGGTGTTGGGGAACATCTTGGCCTTGTAGCTCACGCGGTAGAAAAGCTGCTCGCCCGGATGGTAGAGCTGGGCCGGGAGGGGCAGGAAGGAGGTCAGGAATAATATCGTGATAAACAATCGTTTCATGGGGAACAGGGTTTTTAAGGATAAACGTTCGATGGATTTGAAATATTACGAAATCATGGAAAAATCAAGCTCTTCTTCTCCCGAATATTTTCGCCGCAGCTCCCGCAGTCCGCGGTGTTCCGGGAGGGAAAGGTCGCGGTCGGCGGCCAGTATGCCGGCCGCCGCCTCGCGCGAGACGGTGAGTATCTGCACGTCGAGCGTGGGGTTGGCGATTTTCAGATCAAATGCCATGCCGCTCTGGAGCGTGCCGTTGATGTCGCCGGCGCCCCGCAGCTTGAGGTCGAGTTCCGCCAGCCGGAAGCCGTCGTTGGTCTCGCACATGGCCTGCAGGCGCGCCCGCGACTCCTTCGAGAGTTTTTCGCCCGACATGAGGATGCAGTAGGACTGCTCGCCGCCGCGGCCCACGCGCCCGCGCAGCTGGTGCAGCTGCGAGAGTCCGAACCGCTCGGCCGATTCGATCACCATTACCGTAGCGTTGGGCACGTCCACGCCGACTTCGATGACCGACGTGGCGACCATGATGTCGGCTTCGCCCGACTTGAACTGGCGCATCGACTCCTCCTTGTCGGCGGGCTTCATCTTGCCGTGGCAGATCGTGGTGACGTAATCGGGCAGCGGAAAATCGCGCGAGATGGCTTCGTAACCGTCCGTCAGATCCTTGTAGTCCATCGCCTCGGACTCCTTGATGAGCGGATAGACCACGTACACCTGCCGTCCTTTGGCGATCTCCTGCTTCATGAACCCGAACAGGCGCAGGCGCGCCGCATCGGTGTAATGTACGGTCTTGATCGGACGGCGGCCCGGTGGCAGTTCGTCGATCACCGAGACGTCCAGATCGCCGTAGAGGGTCATGGCCAGCGTGCGGGGGATCGGCGTGGCGGTCATCACGAGGATATGGGGCGGCTGCTCGTTCTTGGTCCAGAGCCGGGCGCGCTGCTCCACGCCGAAGCGGTGCTGTTCGTCGATCACCACGAATCCGAGGTTGGCGAACTGCACCCGGTCTTCGATCAGCGCGTGCGTGCCGATGAGGATGTCCACCTCGCCCGACGCGATTCCTTCGAGCGCCAGCCGGCGCTCCTTGGCCTTCGACGCACCGGTAAGGATCGCTACCTTTACGTCCATGTCTTCGAGCATGCGCGTAATCGTTGCGAAATGCTGGCGGGCGAGGATTTCGGTCGGGGCCATCATGCAGGCCTGAAAGCCGTTGTCCACGGCCAGCAGCATCGACATCAGCGCCACGAGGGTCTTGCCGCTGCCCACGTCGCCCTGCAGCAGCCGGTTCATCTGGAATCCCGTCACGGTGTCCTGCCGGATTTCCCTGATGACCCGTTTCTGCGCTCCGGTGAGCGGGAAGGGGAGTTTTTCGTTGTAGAAGGTGTTGAAGACCCCGCCGACCTTCATGAACAGAAAGCCGTTGTTCTTCGACAGACGTTCCGTGCGGCGCGACTGGACGTTGAGCTGGATGCCCAGCAGTTCGTCGAACTTGAGCCGGTACTGCGCCTGCCTGAGCAGTTCGGCCGACTGCGGGAAGTGGATGTTGTAATAGGCGTCGCGCAGCGGGATCAATCCGTATCGGGTGCGCACTGCTTCGGGCATGTAGTCCGCGATGCGGTCCTTGACCAGCGCCCATGTGTTGCAGATGATCTGGTACATGCCTTTGGCGCCGAGTACGTTCGAGAGTTTCTCGGTCGAGGGGTAGATGCCCTGCATGCCGCTTTCGGCCTTGCGCGAAAGGGCCTGCTCCATGGTCTCCAGTTCGGGGTGGGCCATCGACAGGAAGCCGCGGTAGAACGACGGACGTCCGAAGATAAGGTATTCGCGTCCGACTTCGACGCGCTTTTCGATCCATTTGATGCCCTGAAACCACACCAGCTCGGCCGATCCCGTCGGGTCCTGCACATGGGCCGTGAAGCGCTTCTTGCGCCCCGTTCCCGCATAGGAGACTCCGGTCACACGGGCGCGGAACTGCAGGAGCGTGGGCGCGCCCTCGGTGATTTCGGCGATGCGGTAGACTTTCGTGCGGTCGATGTAACGGAACGGATAGTGGCTCAGCATGTCGCCCAGCGTGCGGATGCCCAGCTCCCTGTCCAGAAGCCGGGCGCGGGCTTCGCCGACGCCGCCTACGTATTTTATGTCGTTGTCCAGATACTCCACACGACAAATATAGTGAAAGTCGGGCGACAAAACGAAAATTTATTTTCGGACTTGTCCGAGATACATCCGATATTTCGTGAATATACGGAAAACGGATAACCCGCTGCGGGTGCTTTCCGTTACTCTTTTCGCCGATTATTCGCCGGGGAGGTTGCGGAAAGCAGCGCTTTGGTATGGCGGATCAGTTCCGGTCCGCCGGGGGCGCCGTGTCCCGGTACGACGATCCGCGCGTCGGGGAACCGCGCGAGCAGACTGTCGAGCGTCGCGGGCCACTCTTCCGGTACGGCGTCCGAGAGGTTGCCCGCATCCTGCGCCGACATGTCTTTGACCATACATCCCGCGAAGAGTATTTTTTCCGACGGAATCCAGACGGCGATGTTATCTTCGCTGTGTCCGCCGCCGAAATAATAGCAGCGAATCTCCGTGCCGTGCAGGTCGAGCCGCAGCGAGTCGCTGAATCCGACGTCGGGAACGGGTTTGCCCTCCCTTTGCGCGATGCTGCGGGTCAGTTGGTGGGCATAGGACTTCACGCCCAGTGTTTTCAGGTAGCCCAGTCCGCCCATGCAGTCGCTGTGCCAGTGGTTCGGGACGAACGTCGTGACGCGGGCGCGGAGTTCTTGGGCGGCCCACTCGGTCAGCGTCTCGGTCTGCGCATCGTTTACGGGCGTGTCGAGCAGGGCGGCTTCGCCCTCGCGTACGATAAGTACGCCGTTCGACGGTACGGGACCGTAGCCTTCGATTTCGGCGACGGCCGTGTAGAGATAGATGCCTTCGGCAAGCCGTTCGGCGGTTATGTCGTTTCCGATGTCGATGCGTTTGGCCGTACAGGCCGCTGCCGCCGCTGCGAGCAGCAGCGCAAAGAGGAAGGGGCGGAGTTTGGGCATAATTTTGGACATAATGGCAAATCGTATTTCGGCTGCAAAGATACTATTCCCGGCGCTGTTTCGGCAGACCGGGAACAAAAAGAACGGTTTTGAACAGCGTGCGGCCTATTTTTTCTCTTCCAGCGTGACATCGACGCCGGTGCGGGCGAAAGCGCCCTCGTACCATCCGTCGCCTTTTTTCGTACGGTCGGCTTCGGTGAAATTCACTTCGACGCTCTTTTCGGCGAACTGGCCGCCGTTTTCCGGGCCGTCGGTGTCCGTAAAGGTGAGCCACGCCGTTCTGGATGCCGATTCGTCCGATATTTCGTAGCTGCCGTCGGCCATAGTGCGCACATCTTTGGTGGCGGTGCCGTTGATTAGGACATGAATTCAGGGGATCTGGTTTCAGCTTTTGTAGGTTACTTTTACTTGGGTGCTGGTGTCGGA
>JAJPZH010000182.1 GCA_021204515.1 Alistipes sp.
CGACGGTGATATTGCAACAGCGGCCAACTGGACCTATTGGGACGGCACCGACTGGGTGGCGGGAGATCCCGAATCGGCGGCGGCGATCACCTATGGCAACGCTTCCGAAATGTGCGTAACCTATAATGCGACTCACAAACGCTATATTATGGTTTACCGTTCGGGAACAACGGGCGGTCTGGTCTACCGCGATGCCGGTTCTCCCGAAGGTGACTGGTCGGGTGAAAAACTGCTGGTGCTCGACAATGCAAACCAAGGCGGCTGGTTCTCGCCATCCGTTTATCCCTACTCGTCGGGCGACAATATGTACTTTATCGTTTCGCAACTGTAATCCTCTGATATCCGACGGAACCTGGCCGTGTCATACACGGCCGGGCATCCGTTTTTAAGACAGACTTTATGTACAAGACTATTTTGCCGCTGATAAGCTGTATCCTGCTCGCCTGCACTCCGCATGGCGAGGAAAACCTGCTCGCTGACGGTGGGTTCGAAGAGTCCGCGAAGATGTGGGACATCGGAAAGTCCGAATTGACATCCGAGGCACATACGGGAAAGTTCGCCTGCGCCCTGTATGTCGAAACATCCCGTTATATGCCCGTCTGGTCTGACATCTGTACACAGAATATAAAAGTGTTACCCGGAAAAGAATATCGGCTTTCCGCATTCGCCCGCATGTCACTGCCTCCGCTGACGAACGGCGTGTATATCGGCGTGCGCCGACCCGACGGCAGTGTCTTGAAAGACAGGCTGTTTCTGCTGTTCGGCAGAGATTGGACCCGAATGGCGCTGGATTTCGATTCCGATGGAGAACAGGAACTCACTGTTTTCTGTGGTGTCTGGACAGATCAGAATTCAACCTATTTTGTCGATGATTTCAGCCTGAATATGATAAAATAATCATAAATTCGCGTATTATGTTGTATCGCTCGATCCGTCTGTTTCTGCTGCTTGCCATATGTATAATGACGAGCGGCTGCCGTCATGGATCGGTCTCGGAATCCAAACGTCACTATGTGATCGGATTCTCCCAATGCACTAATGACTTGTGGCGGCAAATCATGATGATCCAGATGCAGGCCGAAGCGGCCAAATATCCGGAATTGAGCATTGTGGTCAGCAACGCGCATAACAATACGCAGCTGCAGATCGATCAGATCCGTGAATTCATCAATGCGAAGGTGGATCTGCTCATTATCTCGCCGAACGAATCGGAGCCGGTAACACCGATCGCTGTCGAAGCTTTCGATATGGGAATTCCGACGATCATCTGGGACCGCAAAATACATTCGGACCATTATACAACCTGCATCAGTGCGGATAATTACGATATCGGCCGGGACGTGGGACGTTACATTAACACCATATTGCCCGAAGGATCTACAATCCTCGAAATTACCGGACTGATGAGCTCCTCACCCGCCGTGGAGCGGCATAAGGGATTCCTCGCCGAAGCAAGTGAAAGCTATTCGGTACATACGATTTCCGGCGACTGGAAACCCGATGTGGCAAAAGAGCGCGTGGCGGCGATGGGGTACTATGACGATATCGATCTGGTGTTTGCGCATAACGACGATATGGCACTGGCTGCCTACAATGTGATCAATGCGACCGATTCACTTTGTGCGCAGCGGATAAAATTTATCGGAATAGATGCTCTGGTCGGGGTAGATGCCGTCCTTGACGGTAGATTGCAGGCTTCGTTTCTCTATCCTACGGGCGGGGACAAGGTCATGTCGATCGCCCGTAGGATTCTGCTCGGCAAACGAGTCGAAAAGAGTTATCGGCTGCAATCGGCGCTTGTCGACTCCCATAATGCATATACACTCAAAGCACAGCAGGAACAGATCGTAGGTTATCAGGAGCAGATCAATAAGCAGAAAGCGACGCTCGAACAGTACGATCGGAGTGTCGACGGCCTGAAATATTCATTGTGGGCCGTTGTAATCATCGCTCTTATCGCAGGAAGTATGGGTATTTATGCCTTTCGGCTAAACGTACGTCTCCGGCGTCGCAACGAAATGCTGACCGCAAAAAATGCGGAAATCGAAATCGCCACAAGGGAGCTGATGGATAAGCATGCACAGATAGAGAATGTAACGGCCCACAAATTGCAGTTTTTCACGAATATAACCCATGAAATCCGTACGCCGCTGACACTTATTCTCAATCCGCTCGAGAGTATCGTCAAGCGGGAAAAAGACCCCGAAATTCAACGTAATATCTGGACGATCCAGCGTAACGCGCGCCATCTGCTGAATGTCGTGAATCAGATTCTCGATTTCCGGAAGATCGAGAATAATAAAATGATGCTTACGCTGAAACAAGTGGATATCGTACAGTTTACGCAAGAGATACTCAGTTATTTCGAGACTTATGCCGAAACGGAAAAGATCGTCTATAAATTCCGTACGGACACGCCGCATCAGCAGTTGTGGATCGATACCGATAAAATCGAACAGGTGTTGCTCAACCTGCTTTCCAATGCTTTCAAATATTCGCCCAAATACGGTACTATCTTGGTGTCGGTGACAGACAACGGTCCAAGCGTGCTGATCGAAGTCGAGGATAACGGGAAAGGTATAGACAAAGAGAGCCTTCCCCGGATTTTCGATCGTTTTTATGCGCTCAAAAACACATCGAATTACAGTACGGGGATCGGATTGCACCTGACACGGGAATATGTCGAACTGCATCATGGACGCATAACAGTGGATAGTCTTCCGGGGGCCTATACCGTTTTCCGGGTCGAATTGTTCAAGGGAAAATCGCACTTCGGAGAAAATGCCGCTTTCGACGAAACTCTTCCGACAAATTATCTTGCGGACGAGGTGATCGACGACAATAAGGTCGATGCGCTGTTAGCTAAAAAATACGACGAAACAATCGTCATTGCCGAGGATGATCCTGAGATACTCGCCTATCTTAAGGATGAACTTTCAACGAACTTCCGCGTTATTGCCGTCAATAACGGTTATGATGCTGTTAAAGCCGTGATGGATAATGAAGTATCGCTTATCCTGAGCGACGTGCTGATGCCTGCACTCAATGGATTCCAGTTGTGCAGTAACATAAAATCGAATATAGCGACCTGTCATATTCCAATCGTGCTGCTTACGGCTCTTTCAGATGATAACCAACGGATTTACGGAATTGCAGAAGGGGCCGACGAATATATTCATAAGCCGTTCAATATGCAGTATGTTCGGCTGAAGATTATTCGGATCATTGAGGAACGTAAGCGCCTTGCCAGTACGTTTGCTAAAAAATTCGGCCGTCTGACGAGACATGAAACCGCAGATCTCCCTTGTGTGGATGATGTGTTCCGGGATAAGCTCTTCAATCTGATCGAGGCGCAGTATAGCGACAGTAATTTCAAAATCGAACTGATGAGCGATATGTTAGGGATGTCGAGAATATTGCTTTACCGGAAAATCACAAGTATTTTTGGAATGTCCCCATCTGATTTATTACGCAATTTCCGGTTGCAAAAAGCTGTTCTGCTGTTAACAGATCAACGACGCAATGTAAGCGAGGTCGCATATATCGTAGGATTTTCTTCCCCTGCTTATTTTGCAAAATGCTTCAAAAGCGTTTACAATATGACGCCGACAGAATATATGCATCAAACGCGAGAATAGATTGTGTTCTAGAAACCTATTTGAACCAACTGTGACATGGACTATGAAATCCTTGAGTTAGAACTCATATCTAGATATTCAAGATGTCGATTGTTAGATAGAAATATGAATACGACTTGTTGTATAATCAAGTTGGGAAGATGACGTTTTCGATATAGTTATTAGTAAATCAATTCGGGTATTTTGCAATAGGACTTGGCGGAATAGTACCTATTGGAATTTTTCTGTATGTTTTCGTATCTTCGTTGTGGTTATTTGAAACAAGGAAATTCAGTGCAATTAACTGAAAATAAACCGTTGCCTTCTCATTGCCTATTCTCCTATATAAAGGTTGCAACGACCCGATAAATCGAATCGTTACAACTTTTAATCCCGCTCCGGGCAGGGAAAATGTAACTCTCGGGTTGGATAGCCGTGTCCTTGAAGATCGGGGAGCGGGCTTTTGCTTCTGAGGAAACAGAACGGACTGCCGGATAACTTTCCGACAGTCCGTTCATATCTGTTGCGTGTCGATGAACCCTATTCCAAATCCTTCAACGGGATGGCGTACACGCAAAAATCGGGCAGACGATCCACGACGAAGAGCGTATTGCGCCGGATAAGGCATTTCTGGGGATTCTTGAACTCGATATCGCCGATCTTCGTCAGGTCTTCGAGCACTTCGCCCGATTCGGGGTCTACACGGGCGAAACGCACCGATGAGGCGTTCCCGAAGCTCACGAACATGCGTCCGTCGTCGGCGAAGCAGACTCCCTGGGGCGCGTGGTCGAAGGTCAGCTCGCGGGCGATGTCCAACCGTCCGGACATCAGCAGGCTCCTGTCCATACGCATGATTTTCCGGGGGCCGTTCACTACGGCATATACCTCTCCCCGGTGGTCGCGCGCAAGCGTATTGTCTTCCGAACGGCTCCATTTGGCGCTCGTCGCAAGCGTGGGGACATTGCCTATGTGCTGGGACGTTACCAGATGCTCCGGCATGGCGCGCACGGCGTCCAGTATGCTGTACACGACACCTTCCCCGACGGCCACGCTGAAGGCTCCGCCCGCAGGCGTCAGGAAGTTCAGGCATTCATACGTTTCGGCGTCGAAAACATAGACGCGGCTGCCGCTTCCCGACAGATAGATCTTATCGTAGGAGCGGAAGATTCCCGTGGGCTTGCCGAGCGTCACGTCGGCCCCGGACTGCGGGTCTTTCCATGCGGTGATGCGCTTCAGCAGCTTCGGGCTGCCGGTCGAGAGGTCGAAAACGTCGAGGCTGTAATCCGCGGGCCGCATGTCGTTGGCGACATAGAGCAGGTCGCCGTAGACATAGATGTCGCGCGGGGCATAATCGCGTTGTGCGACCCCGGCCGTCGCGTAGTCGAGCCGGAAACGCAGCGCATCGCCCGTGTCGCCTCCGTTGTCAGTCGCCAGAAAATCCGTTCCGCCGGAGAGTCCGCCGTCCAGTTCGTCCAGTTCGGGGTCTTCGATGACATGCCGGCCGCGGTAGTAGCGTCCCGCGGCGCCGAAGTAGGCCAGCCGGTTGTCGCTCCACTGGTCGTAGTGGTTGCGGCGGCTGTGCATGAAGCGCCGCGAGTAGACGGGGAGTTCCTTGGCGAGGCTTTGCCGGAGATAAATCGACTGGCACATCTGCCGCCAACTGTATTTGCCGCCGCTTTCGCTGATGACGGTGTTGCTGCCGTGGCCATAGCCCATGCCGTGGCCATAGCCCATGCCGTGGCCGAATTCGTGGAAGAGCGCCATGTTGTCGCTCACGTCGTCGGCGTAGTGCCCCAGGAAGCAGACATCCTGCAACCCCAGCGTACCGCCGCCTCCCAGTCCGCCCTGAATGTGGAGTGTTCCCCACGCGAAGCTCGGGCGGGTCAGGGATTGCGAGAGCAGCGTTTCGGCGCTCAGTGCATTGAGTGCGTTGTCGATGAAACGGCGGTCGTTGACCCGCAGCGAATCCTGATACTCCTGTGTCGAAAACAGGTAGGCCATGTTCAGCGACATGGCCACGGCCTCGCGGCAATGCGCGGGGTTCATGGCGAGCCAGTAGGGGTGATTGGGGTATTCGAAGTTGGAGAAGCTGATGCTCCACGTCGTCTTGATGGCGGCGAATTTCTTGTAATAGGGGTCCTCGCACTCGATGCGCAGCGAAAGGTCGTCGGGTCCCAGATGCGGGTTTTTCAGGATGAGGATCGTCTTTCCCGCGGCGGTCGTATACTCCTTGTCCGCCGAGACGAAGGGTATGGCCGTCCGGAACTCCAAGAACGGCGGCACGATGTCGAACCGCGCCAGCAGGAACTCGTCCGGGTACCCCTCTATCGAGGCCCAGACCTTCAGATCCCGGATGCGCCGCGGCGAGTAGGCCCGTAACTGCAACTCCCGGTTTCCGGTCACGGAGACCTGAACCGGCCGGCGGGAGTCGAACGAACGTTGTGCGGGATCGAGGAAAATGCTCTCCGGCTCGTCGTCCTGCAACATGATGATATGGTTCTCCGAGGTATAGTCCTCCGGGGAGGCCATGTGGATGAGCCCCGAAAGTCCGGCTGCATCCGGGTTGCCGCCCGGCGGCGTATCGAGGTTCTCTTCCGAGCAGCTCCCGAGCACGATGCAAAGGCCGGCCGCAGCGAAGAGTCCGATCTTTTTGATGCTATTTCGAATGAACATAAATTGGCTGTTTTACAAGGTTTACACTCGATTGTTACCGTACGTGCGGCTCTTCGACGATCTCATGCGTCCGCGTATCCACGAAGAATTCGCGCGAAGTCCCGCGCGTGGTCGGTTCCGAGACCTTCAGCAGGTGCCCGCCCGTCCGTTCGTATTCGCGGATTTCGTTTTTGTGTACGACCATCTTCACCAGCGCCCGTTTCGAGGCCGCCATGTCCGAGATCCAGAGCACCGAATCGGCCTGCGCCTGGATACACACGGGTTGTGCGAAGGTGTACCTTCCGATCGATTGCAGGTTTTTACTCCAAACGGCATTGGCCCGGTCGTAGATATGGATGCGATTTTCGCCCGTGACGTAATAGCGTTCGGGCGTTACGGCCAGCCCCGTGGGGGAGAAATCCGGCGAAAGGGCCTGTTCCGGCAGATCGAGGGCGGCGCCGTTCTCCATTTGTGCGGCTGCGGTAATATCCAGTACGTGGATTTTCCGCTGGTTGTAGTCCGTCAGCAGCAGCCGTTCCGCACCGTCGGGGCGCATGCAATGCGTCGCGAAATTGTTGTTCACGGCTCCTACCGTCGCGCTGCGGCGGTAGCGGGATACCTGCTGGTAATTCGCAGGCGTAACGTCCGCTTCCCGGTAGAGGCTCACGGTCCCGTTCTTGTCCCGGCTGAAAACCAATCCGTCGGCTACGGCCGCAGCCTGCGCCTGAAATACGGCGTTGTTCCAATTGCCGTTGCCGATACAGCCGGCATATTCGAGCGCCGGGAGCGTGAAGCAGTGAATTTTCGATTCCCGTTCGGCCACATAGAGACGGTCGGCGGTCGGGACGACGGCTTCGATCCGGCTGCCGAAATGTTTCTGTTCGCCGTTGAAATCCCATGAATCCAGCGTGCGTAGCATCTCCTCCCGTTCGGTGTCGATGAGCAGCAGGCTGTTGCCCGCATTGCCGGCCACGAAGAGCGTGTCGCCCAGACTGCCCAGCGTATAGGGCGTGAAGTCGTCCACGGAGAGGTCGGCCGCCGTAAGGACACGTTCGGCCTCGTAGGAATAATACCAGTAACTTTCGTACTTGTCGGCTTCGGGAGCCGGAGAAGGCGATCCTTCGTCACTTTTGCCGCAGCGGACGATCGTCAGTATGCTCAGCGTAAGGAGCAGGTAGCGCAGCGACAGGATGGAATGGGAAATTTTCGTTTCGGTAGTTCCATTTTTCATCGTTGTGTTCCGTTAAATATGTTTAGTTCCAAAAAATGAGGCGCAAAGATAATTCAAGTTTTGGACATTTTTAACGGAGAATCTTAATTATTTAGTATACAGGCGGGCGGAATTACTTGTGCGAATCCGTCTCTGGATGGATGATTCCCTTTGCGGCCATCACGATCCATACGGCCACGACGAACGGCGCAGTTAGGGTGACGATTCCCGCCTGCATTCCGAACCATTGCAGGGCTATGGAGAGCAGGACGGCGCAGGTTGCACGCGCAAAATCCCATGCCGTTGGGTTGCGGGTTGCGCAGGATGAGCGACGGCCGCAATAATTTTCTCGGTATGGTTTTCAGTTTCCTTTTCTGGTTGCTCGGCGTGGGGAGCACCCGTGAGCGTGCGACGCATACTTCGTCGTGCTCGTAACGGCGCAGGATTTTGAGTGTGGCCGGGAGCAGCGGGATGCGGCTCATCACGGAGGTCTTCTCGCGGGGCTTGTGGATCCACCAGCGTCCCTCGTCGTCCTGTGAGAGGTGCTCACGCCGCAGGTGGTCAGCGTCGGCGAATGCCAGCCCCGTCAGGCAGCAGAAGACGAAGACGTCGCGGATGCGGGCTAGTCGGTGGTCGAGTGCCTTATGGGTCAGCAGTTCCAGTTCATGTGCCGTGAGGTGCTCTTTGGCCTGCACCTCGTCCTCTTTGAGTTTATAGTAGCGGAACGGATTTTTCGTGATCCACTCGTTGCGCAGGCAGTAGAGTGTGAAATTGCGCAGACAGTCCATGACGGCGACCGCTCCGTTGTGGCGGCAGCGGTGGGCAGTCTGCAGGAAGAGGTTGAAGCCGTCCAGAAATTCGTAATTCATCCGTTCGACGGGTATATCCTCTTCCTTGCCGCGTTTAGCGAGGTATTGCTTCAGATAGCGTAACAGTCGTTCGTATTTGTCCGCCGTGCGCTGCGTGATACGCACACCTACTTCTCCCTGCCGCCGCTTCACATAGTCGGTCAGGCCCGCTATGAGCATCATCGTATTGCACGTCGGGTTCAGGTAGCGCTGCTTGATTTGCGCGGCATTGGTGGCAAAACCTTCGGCCAGCAGTTTGGAGCGAATGTCGATGATTTTGACGCGAAAATCATTCAACCGCTCGTTAACCTGAATGGCCAACTTGTTCGTGCCCATCGCGCGTTCCTTGTGTTGGTTCCACGTTTCGGGATTGCTGTCGCATTGGGTATAGACCTCTTGGCGGATCCCTCCGGATGTAATGCTTGCTAAAATGGGAGCCAGCCCGTTTTTCTTCGGTCGTCCTTTCCGCATCAGGAAAAGGATGGCAAATGTCTCTTGTCTCATGACGTTGAAATTTTTGGGGTTAACAAAACGCCTGCAAGAAAGATTTATTGTTGTGTAAAATGCAGCAATACAGTGTATTATATGCAATGTCGGGAGCGGGGCTGGTAAATATCCCTGTTTTTGGGCCTTGCTCCCGAACGTGTTCCCGACAGTTTGCAGAAATATGTTTTCCGTTTCCGCCGGAGGCTTTCGGGCTAACCTTTGCAAAACGATGATATACAGTCGATTTTCTTCTTTTTGCGCCGGACGGGCAACAAAAAAGGAGCCTCGAAAAAGGCTCCTTTGTGCGGATAAAGGGGTATCGCACATCTTTTCAGTGATCTGAATATCAGCTAACTAATCAAATAAACAATTTTCTGCACACACTTTGGTATTGCGCGAAAAGCGTTGATTTGTAAAACCTCTGATAAACTTTCCAATACGATGTAAATATAATGAAAATAGATTGATATTACAATAAAATATGTTAAATTTGTTAAGACCAACACCCTACTTGTCATGAAGAAAAAGCCTGTTAAGATTATGTATCATACTCTTGTTCAGAAAGAGTGGAAAACTACTACTGAAAATAAAACAGTATCAGATGAACCTGAAGAATGTTTTGAGTCTCCTTTTTATAATATTGAATATGTATTAGATTATAT
>JAJPZH010000214.1 GCA_021204515.1 Alistipes sp.
CAAATATACAACTATTTTCCAATAAAACAAATTTCCACAGGAAAACATAATTCATAACATTAGATATTTTATTAAAGATGACAAAACTACGAATTACAAAACTTTAAACGACTAGTTTGCAAATTGAAAGTACGCCCAACCCCCAAATGGGGACTCACATCCTTAAACGATTTTTACTCCACTGCCTGTAATAGCCTGATTCAAGGAATCGAACGATAATTGAAAGGCATTTTTCTCTACCATAACTTTACTTTTTTCAGCGTTCCTCCTCCCTTGTTGCGGTAAGGTTTTTTCAGGACGAAATATACTTTATAGCAAGGTTACAATCCGGATGATCGGCAAAAGCAATCCGCATCCGGGTCAAAACGACATAATACACTGCATACCTAAATGTTACACAACAATCACGAGCAAATTCATACAACAAGATGACATTTTGACACATATCTTCTCCTGCATTGTTTTGCTGGGATGAAACGCCGATTTATTTTTACCCCCAATAATCATAAATAATCCTGAAGTAAAACCAATTCCAATCGAAACATGAAAAAAATCACCCTCATCTTACTTGCCGTCATTATCGCCGTCTCGGTATCCGCGCAGGACAAATTCTCTTTCGGCCCCAAAGTCGGGGTCTCTTTTAGCGATCTCCACGCCGACCATGAAGAAACCGATGACCGACTTTCCGGGCTGAAAGCCGGATTGACGATAGGTGCGTTCGCCGAATATCGCGCCGTCGGGTGGTTCTCGGTTTCTGCCGACGTTCTCTTCACCCAGAAAGGCTCCAAAGGTGATTACAGCTACACGACGCCTGAAATCAGCATGAGTTCCAAGAACAATATCAAACTGAACTATATCGACATTCCCGTACTGGCGAATTTTTATGTAACGAAGCGCCTCGCACTCAAGGCCGGTATACAGCCCGAGTTTCTGGTGGGAGCGAAACACAAAATAACCGAGGAGCAAAACGGCGAAACCCAGAAGGAGACGGTGGACCTGAAGGACGTGATGAAGACGTGCAATTTTTCGATTCCCGTCGGTATCTCCTATACGTTCAAAATGGGACTTGTCGTGGACCTGCGCTACCATATCGGATGTACGGACCTGCTCAAGGACGGGGAATACAAACTGACGAACCGGGTTGCCACCCTGACCGTGGGCTGGAAATTTTAAATCTCGGAATTGCCCTTACCGCTATCGGGTAATTTTTATATCATCAATAAGCCGTTATGCCGGTCGTAAGAATCGGCATAACGGCTTTGCAATAACAACGACGAGGCGATCGAATTGCCAGTGAGGTCATCAAATACTACCCCGGACAGAATACCGGCGACCTACTCCGTTCCCTGAGCCCGCATGTACTGGGCAGGAGTCATGCCGAAAACCTTATAGAAGGCCCGGTAGAAAGTGACATGGCTGTTGAAGTTCGCCTCCTGAGCGATCGCATCGAGTGAAAGGTGAGATTTTTCCTTCATCAGCTTCACGGCATATTCCACACGCAGGCGGTTCAGATAGTCGCTGACGTTGTTGGCTCCGGCATATTTTTGAAGGAGCCGGGGCAGATCATTCTTGTTGATATTGCCCGTGCGCAACAGATCGTCACGCCCGAACCCGGGCTGCAGAAACAGCCGTTGCGTCATCAGCTGACGTTCCATACGCATGAAAACGGCATACTCCACAGAGGTAGCTGATTCCGGAACGGACACCCCCGGGGAAGCCGCGACAATGTCCGCCCCGCCGGAACCGGAGAGTTCTCCCTGCTCGAAAGCCCGACGCAGTTCCTCACGCTGCGCGAGCAGTTCGTCGATCTGTCTGACGGCAATTCGGTTGCGGTTACGTGTACTGCGCAGATTGCGCCAAATAATCCAAAGCAGCAAGGAAAGCAGAACGACCACGACACATGATCCGACGAGCAGGAAATTACGCCGTTGGGCCGCAACCTGCGCTTCAGCCAACTGCAACTCTTTCTCGTTCAGGCGAAAAACCGTGCCGAGTTCCTGTGCCCGGCTGGCTTTCTCGCGCGTATAGATGCTGTCCTGCAACACGCAGATACGCTGCTGATAGTCATCGGACCGGTCATAACGCCCCAGACCGCGGTAAGCCCGTGCATATCTGTCCAATAATATCCAGTATCCATAGTTGATCGTATCGGCATCCCGCCCTGAAGCATAACCCGACGCCACGGCATCGTTCAGTTGCAATGCCTCGTTATAGCGGTGCGCTTCCAGCAGATAAGGAATGATCTCCGCGCGGCCGTTGGACTTGCGGGCGAAATTCGTGCTCATGAAACGATCGTAGTATTCCCGAGCCTCGCGCGGCCGGTTTTCCCGTTGCAGCAAATAAGCGACCTTGGAATAGAGAAAACCATACTGATGGTCGATATACCCCGGTGGCGGGCCAGCCATCCCGCTCATCCGCCGGATGACCTTCTCACGCCGGCGGAGCGCATCAAGAGCATCCGGAATCCGGTGGTTGGTGATCAGCACCGTCGCCAACTCCCCGTAGGCTGTGGACAACTGGGAGAGTTCCCGCACATTGTCCGTATCTTCCATCAGGCCGATCGCCCGTGAGAACGACTCCAACGCTTCGTCAAGAAGGTTCATACCGGCCTGAAGACGCCCCATGCCGAAAAGCATCTTTCCCTCTTCGGCACGGTCACCGAGTTCCCGGGCCAGATCGATGGCCTCGCGGCAGAGACGGAGACCTTCATCGTATTTCCCCTGTATTTCCAGCACACCAGCCAGCGAGGTCAGCATGCGCATTCTGCGCCGGGGAACCAAGCGTACCGAGTCGCTGGCAAGAGCACGACGTACATACCTTTCTTTCAGCGCCATATCACCCTTCACCTCATAGCACATGCTGCGCAGCATGTCGATCCTGAACGGTTCCAGCCCCGGGATGCGGCGCTGTTCGGCAGCATCGAGCAACTGCAGAGCCTTGTCAGGCTCCCGCAGGAAGATGCGCTGAATACTGTCTGCATGCAGCATGCTGTCGGATACGGGCCGCGCTGCAGCATGGGAAACACCCAAAAAGAGCAGCAGGAAAAAATACAGTTGTTTCATAAGCTGGAATCGGAATCATACAAAAATACGAAATATATCCGAATCGGGCCGCATTTTTTTCGGAAAGTTCCGGATATCCGCATTTGAAACCCAGCATTTACAAGGGGAAACAACAAGCTCCATTATATGATTATATTTCAACCAATTAGGACAAAATGAAAGGAATAGACGGACAAAATGAAAGCACTACCGCCCCATTTTCCATCGCCGCCTTCGGGAGTGTTCCTACCTTTGCGTCACGATCAACGGGCAAAGATCATGAAACAGAAAACAGACAGCAGAAAGCCTCTCTTTTTTCCGACGGAAGCATCCCTGCTCGTCGTGCAATTTATCATCACGGCGCTTGTCCTCGTCATACTCATTGCCGGGATTCTCTATGCGATAGTGATCTGACCGGCACAAAACATACGACTATTCATCCATAACGTAAATCACCCACCTATGAACCACATGTCAAAAACACTATTTTTATTTGCCTGCTGCTTGGGAGCAGGAAGCGTCTTGACAGGATGCGGGGGAAGCAAAGCCCCACATTCCGTTGCCGGGGATATCTCCCGCATAACGGGCACATGGCACTACGAATGGATATCCCAGACCGTTCAGGGCGCCGGGGCCGACACCACGTACCGGGACATGACCCGGGAACCGGACACTCTGCAATTCTTCGACGAATACAAGGCTGACAGTACACTGTTCATAGATTACACGCGCACCAAAAACGATACGACCTTCTACCTCCAGTCCCAATGCCGCAGAAGTCCGCTGCCGGAATCCCTGCACATGGAACAAACACCTACTGCCGAAATAACTGAGTAAGACCCGACAATAAACTGGCTATGAATCGAATTGACAGAATATTGGCTGACGCACAACGATGTCTGATGTGTTACCAGCCCGTTTGCAGCAAGGCATGTCCAGCAACTGCGGCTCCGGCAGAGGTCATCCAAGCCCTGCACATGGGGAACGAAGCGGGCGCACGGCTTCGGGCCGCGACGCAATGCCTGACCTGCGAAGATGCCAGATGCGAGAAGGCCTGCGCCCGCGGACACATCGACCATGCCGTACAAATCCGCGCGATATGCCGTGCTCTCGACACAGAAAAAGCATCCGCATCCCCGTCCGGAACTGCCGCGCAATCCGGTCTGGGCATCGAGTTCTGCGGCGTGAAGTGTGAAAATCCCTTCTTCCTTGCATCCTCGCCCGTGGCCTCTTCCTACGAAATGTGCAGTCGGGCGTTCGACCTAGGTTGGGCGGGTGTTTCCTACAAGACCATCAGCTTTTACCAAAGCCGGGAGGTGTCTCCTCGCTTCGACAGCCTTCCCGACTCGCGCCCGGCTCCGTTTCAGGGATTCAAGAATCTGGAGCAGTTATCGCCCCGTCCCGCCGAAGAGAATTTCGAAATACTCCGGCGATTGAAGGCCAGTCATCCGGAAAAGGTCATCATCGCCTCCGTCATGGGACAGAATCAGGAGGAGTGGACGCAGTTGGCACGCATGGCCGAACAGGCGGGAGCGGATATGATCGAGTGCAATTTTTCCTGCCCCCAGATGGCGAAACAGGGGTTGGGAAGCGACATCGGTCAGGATCCCGAACTGGTCTCGCTCTACACGCAGGCTGCCCGCCGGGGGAGCCGCCTGCCCCTCATCGCCAAGATGACGCCCAATACGGGCAACATGGAACTGCCGGGTATGGCGGCCATTGTCAACGGCGCTGACGCGCTGGCCGCCATCAACACCGTCAAAAGCATAACACGCATCGATGCGGACAACCATTCGTCCTATCCCGACATCGGCGGGCAATCCGCCGTAGGCGGGTATTCCGGACCGGGCGTCAGACCCATTGCCCTGCGTTTCGTCCGGGATCTGGCCAGCTATCCCCCGCTGGCGGGGATTCCCCTGTTCGGCATCGGCGGCATCACCACATGGCGCGATGCGCTGGATTTCCTGCTGCTGGGATGCTCGGCCCTGCAGATATGCACCTCGGTCATGGAATACGGCTACCGCATTATCGACCATCTGCAGGAGGGGCTGCTGCTCTATATGCAACAAAAAGGATTCTCTTCACTGGAGGAGTTGCGCGGACTCGCCCTGCCGAGGATCGTGGCGCCCGAAAAACTGGATCGCACGCGCAGACTCCGGTGCGAACCCGACCGCAATCTCTGCATCGGTTGCGGACGCTGTTACCTCTCCTGTCTGGACGGAGGGCATCAGGCAATCCAGTGGAAAGGCCGGAGACCCGAGGTGGCCGCCGCGGCTTGTGTCGGATGCGGCTTGTGTACGCTGGTATGTCCCACGGAAGCCTGCCGCCTGATCGCAAAATAGAAAACTTTCGACTTGTACGTTCATGGAATATCTGCCATCCAAGTTAATCATGCTTTTGGGAGTACTATTATTGGCAACGGGCGTTCGCGCATCCGAAGATAGACACCCTGCGGAAAGCCCCGTGTACCGAGAACGACTGATCGCAGCAGCAAACCCTGCGGTCGGAAACGACAAGGGCGCAAAAGAATTCCGAACCCCTGCCGGGGATACCCGACCGCGCACTTTCACCATCCTGCTTGCAACGGTACTGACCGTCATGCTTCTGGAAACGGTGCTGCTTTGGCGCAGCCGGCAACAGATTCACACGCTTCGTGACAGGAACAAGGCGATGGCGGAGGCCATTGCAGAGATGCACTCCCGGGAACAGCCGCCGTGTACCGTCAGTTCCGAAGACGACGGGCTGGGAAACACCCATTCCGACAGGGTGGAATCCGCGGACCGAAAACTGCTGGAACTCTTCGGACAACTCGACCGGAAGATCCAAGAGCAGCGGCTCTTCTTGAATCCGGGCTTGTCCCGCGAAGACCTCATGCGACTGATAAACATCTCAAAAAATCAGATCGCACAGATTATCCAAGTCGGTGCAGGCACCAATCTGGCGGGTTACCTCAACGGCCTGCGGATAGAGTACGCCGCCGACCTGCTGGTTTTCCATCCGCATTACAAAGTTACGGCCATTGCCCGGGAGGCGGGCATTCCCAACCTCTCGTCTTTCCACCGGCTGTTCAAAATGCACTACGGCATGACGCCGGCGGAGTTCCGCAAAATGCGGGCTGCCTGACCGACACACACTGGCAAAAACGAGGTCCGGACAATCGATTCGTCCGGACCTCGTTCTCATATCGGAGGTATTTCTCTGGGATCAGTACTCTACCTTATCGCTTTTTGTCTCCCATGTATTGAAAGCTTTGATCGCCTCTTCGGGAAGCAGGACTGCCGATTTCAGCCGCCGGTCTGCCGGCTTGAGCGAAAGTTCCTCGTAGATGAAAGCGTCATCGAACCCGATCCGGGCCGCATCGTGCTTGTCGTTCCCATAATACATCCGGTCCAGCCGAGCCCAGTAAATCGCCCCGAAGCACATCGGGCAGGGTTCGCACGAGGTGTAGATTTCGCATCCGCTCAGGTCGAAAGTTCCCAATTTTCCGGCAGCGGCCCGGATGACGCTGACCTCGGCATGCGCCGTAGGGTCATAGTCGGGGGTAACACGGTTTGTTCCGGTGGCGATGACCTTTCCCTCACGGGCAATGACCGCGCCGAACGGTCCACCGCCGGCGGCTACATTCTCCTCGGAAAGCCGGATGGCCATTCTCATCAATTCTTCCGGAGTCAGGGTCTTCTCCTGCTCCTGTACTGCTAAGGCGGAGCCTGTCTTCGGCTGTTGCGCCGGTGCCGGGTGTGCGACGATAAGCAGGGCCGCTCCCAGCATTGCAATCGTTTTTTTCATATAGGTCTGTATTTGTCGTTCCCGGTCAACGGGCCGTTACTTTATAGGAAAATACACCGCGACGGGTTTTGTAGGCGATGTAAAAATCCGACTCATTGCAGAACGTAACCCGGAACGTACGCTCCTTGATTCCCCGGATGCTTCCCTCGAGCATCACCAGTCCGCTGTCGTCGTAAATCCGGTCTATGATAATCGGTTCCGCCATTTTATCGACCCCGTAACGCGAATCGGTATTAATCATGGTCACCTCCTCGACCACCCGGAACTCCGTATGGTTCTTCACGAGCTTCTCGACATCCGCCAGCCGGGGCATCTGGCTCGAATAGGCGACTCCGAACAGCGACGTCTCTGCCGTCGAACCGGCCCCGGTCAGCCAGTTGTACTTCGTACCGTCACTGCGCATCTGCACCATATAAACCACATTGCCTCCCAAGATCGCGGCCTGCATCTTCATCTTGTCGATGGCACGGCGCTTCACACGCTCCTGATTCGAGAATTCGGTCGTGCCCTTCGCTTTGGAGCTTACGTCGTCAACCTTGTAAAGCCCCTGAACCTCTGACTCGACGCCCGCGATCGCCACCTGCTCCCACTCCATCGGAGAGAGGAGCCTGCGGAACGAAGTGCGGGCTGCGAATTCCTGCACGCGGCCGCTGCGATAGACGATTTTTCGGACGGAGTTCAGCGAAAGGCTGTTATTGTGCATCTCCCCGGGATAGCGGTATTTGGCGGCCGTTTCGGTGATTTCGGTGATCTCGCACGGGATAACCCCTTCGTGGGTATAGATCGTATCGACCTGCGCCGAAGCGGTAAAGATGCCGGCAAAAAGGGCAAAAAGAAAAAAGCTGGTTTTCATAGTAAAAAAACTGGCCGGATACGTCCGTTTGGACGGAAAGGCAGCAGAACTTCCATTCCGCTGCCTTCCATCCTTCGGACAAACCGGAACGTTATGCTTTCGGTTTGATTTCGATGACGCTCGAATGGTCCATTTTCTGCGTACCGGTATTGAAAAATCCGATCGTTATTTTTATGGTTTTCTGATTGGACAGATCAAGAGCTTCAAAATTTTTCTGAATCCGGGGAACCGACTCGTTGAACGATTTTTTCGCATCGGACCGGGAGAGATACTCGATGCCGAACTCATTTTCCAATTGCTTGAAAGCAGTATTGAACGCAGCGATATGCTCTGTGGAAAGATCGCCCGGATCGGTGAGTTCAAGGGACAACTGATATCCATAGACATCTTCATCTTCATCGTCGTCACAGGACGAAAAGGCAGTGACGCACAGAAGGCCGGCAAGGAGCATGGCCATAAAAGCTTTGAATTTCATGTTTTTTAAGATTAAATAATGATGGGTGTAAAAGTATAACGGGGCACGATCCTTTCCAAAAAAACACCGTCCCGATTTGTCGCTTGGTTATATGAATCTGTCACATTCGCCGTTTGTCCGGAGTTACACCGGCAAAACCGCCCTCGAATGACAATATAACATAACAAAGGGACAAATTCAGAGATGTTTTCCCGGCGAAGTGTCCCGAAAAAAAGCGGCAGGTGTTAGCTTTGTCCGTAATTGCTCCTGAAAACGGGGCAGATTGTTCATTACCCATTCGAATCAAACGTGAAGCATTTTTTCAATTGCGAGTGGTGGGCGAACCTTTCCACCAATTTTCTCGGTGCGCTGCTGGGCATCATAGTGACTTTCGGCACGACCGGTTATCTGGAGTACAAAGAGAAAAAGGGACTGGAGCGGAAAGCCGTACTGATGACCGTCAGCAACATCGAATTCTCCATCGATGCGCTGAAGGACGCATACAACACCCTGCAACAATACGACACGGTTTTCACGACTGTCCGGAAACATTATCCCGACAGGCTGGCACAGGTCCCGGAGGATACCCTTTTTATGTATATCAACAGGTTCACTCAGGTTATAGGCTTTATCATAGATCCTTCGGCCGAGGGCATTTTCACCCACAGTTCCGATATCTGGCGGACGCTGGACAACCCGACCTTGCAACAGCGGATCGGACATTGTTTCGTGTTCCGGAATCGCTTATACGACCTGCTCGTCGACATTGCCCGGCAGCAAAAGGAGAGTGCCGGGGATTTTTTCAGCGACAAATTTCTGTTCGATTACAGAAATACGGCAGAGATAGTCCAAAAGCTGACCGCCCGCCCCTCCGTCCGGAATTTTCTGGCGTTATACCCGTCAATAGTCCGGCTGGTACGTTCCAACCTGCGGGAACTGGAACAGATGAACGAACGGAACAAGCTGGACATCCGGATGACGGAAGAAGAATACGCGAAATACTACCTTCAATTCTACAATGAGGATTACGGCGAAGAAGAAGAGCCGGACTCCCTTCTGCCCGACCCGCAAATACCGAACGACAGCTTGTAAAACAAACCGGACTTACCCAACCATGGCCGCACATACGATATTTCCATTCGGTCGATTCCGGACATGACCGGACTTGCCGCTGTCCTGCACATCGGACAGCAGGGATAAATTCATATAAACAGGGGACATTTTAGGATATCTTTCTTCCGGCAA
>JAJPZH010000011.1 GCA_021204515.1 Alistipes sp.
ATATTCTACTCTTGGGGATAGCGGACAACATAGCCCAACAGGTAGTTTTCGGACTGTCCTGCGGCAAACTCGCGCTCCCACGCTACGACGCCCGTTTCTTCGATATTGGCCGTCCATGGAGTCGTATCTTTCTGCAAAGTCACAGTGACGTCCTTGCGCGTGGAGTGCGGGTATTGGTCTTTGACGACGATCTTCACGACTTTGTTCTGGTCGTTGCGGACCGTGATCTTATAGGTGAAGGTCTGTTGTATATCTCCGCCAAATGTCTTTTTCGCCGAACAGTCATCGACTTTCTCCCGTTTGACCGTAACACGGCTGTCGGTGCCCAGCGTCAGCGACAATTTGTCGCGCGTAGACGAAGCGTCGAGACTGGTCGCCCCCAAGTAAGTGCCACCGTAGGTGATGTTGGCATCACCGCTCAAAATACCCGGTTTCTGCCGGTCGGCGATCTCCGCCAACAGATAGACTTCGGCATCGAGTTTGGGTGCCGGCCTTCGCTATTTTCGTATCCTGTTCCATAGTTTGTCCGCATACAGGCATCAGTACAGCCGGCATAAGCCCGGTTAATAGCAATTTATTCATAGCACCTGTTTAGAGGTAAGACTACATCCTTTCCGGGACGTCGATACCGAGCAGTTTCATGCCGCTGCGGATGACGCGGGCGACCTGCTGAGCCAGTTGGAGACGCATTCTGCGGGTTTCGGCGTTCTCCTCCCTGAGGATCGAGTGGTCGTGGTAGTAACCGTTGAACTGCTTGGCCAGCTCATAGACATAGGCGCCGACGATCGAGGGCGCGAAGTTCTCGCCGGCGGCGGCAACGACCGACGGATATTCGGTCAGCGATTTCACGAGGGCGATCTCTTCGGGCAGGTAGTCCGCCTGCGCCGCACCGGAGAAGTCGATACCGGCTTCGGCAGCCTTGCGCAGCACAGAACAGATACGCGCATGGGTATATTGAATGAACGGGCCGGTGTTGCCGTTGAAGTCGATCGACTCGCGCGGATCGAAAAGCATCGTCTTTTTCGGGTCCACCTTCAGGATGAAATACTTGAGCGCACCCAGTCCGACCATCGTCGAAACCGCATTGGCCTCCTCTTCCGTACAGCCGTCGAGCTTGCCCAGCTCGTCCGACATCTCGCGGGCCGTGGATACCATGTCTGCGATCAGGTCGTCGGCATCGACCACCGTGCCTTCGCGCGACTTCATCTTGCCCTCGGGAAGCTCCACCATACCGTACGAAAGATGCGTGATATGATCGCTCCAATCGGCATAGCCCAGTTTCTTGATGATGAGCTTCAGTACCTGAAAATGATAGTTTTGCTCGTTGCCCACGACATAAATCATGTCGTCGAGCTTGTTCTCCTCGAAGCGGCGGTAAGCCGTGCCGAGGTCCTGCGTCATGTAGACTGAAGTGCCGTCGCCGCGCAGGAGCAGTTTTTCGTCCAGTCCGTCGGCCGTCAGGTCGATCCATACCGAATTGTCGTCGCGGCGGTAGAACACGCCCTTGCGGAGTCCCTCCTCGACGAGACTCTTGCCCAGCAGGTAGGTCTGCGACTCGTAATAGATTTTGTCGAAATCGACGCCCAGCGCTTTGTAGGTCACGTCGAAGCCTTCGTACACCCAGCCGTTCATCGTCTCCCAGAGCGAATAGACTTCGGGGTCCTTGGCTTCCCATTTGCGCAGCATCTCCTGCGCTTCGAGCATCACGGGGGCGTTTTTCTTGGCCTCCTCCTCGGTCTGGCCCTGCGCCGTCAGCTCCTTGATCTGGGCTTTGTAATGCTTGTCGAACTCGACGTAGTATTTGCCGACGAGGTGGTCGCCCTTCATGCCCGACGAGGCGGGAGTTTCTCCGTTGCCGTAGAGCTTCCATGCCAGCATCGACTTGCAGATGTGGATGCCGCGGTCGTTCACCAGATTGGCCTTGATGACGTTATGACCGTTGGCCCTGAGTATCTGCGCTACGGAGTAACCCAGCAGGTTGTTGCGGATATGGCCCAGATGCAGAGGCTTGTTGGTGTTGGGCGACGAATATTCGATCATCACCGTACGCCCCGTGTCGGGAGCCTGTCCGAAATTCCCGTCGGCGGCGATCTCCGCAAAACGAGCGGCCCAGAACGCGCTGTCGAGGGTCAGGTTCAGGAAACCCTTGATAACGTTGAACGATTCGATTTCCGGCACATTGGCCGCCATATATTCACCTATTTCGGTCGCGGTGGCTTCGGGCGACTTGCGGCTTCGTCGCAGCAGCGGAAACGTTACGAGGGTATAATCGCCCTCGAACTCCCTGCGGGTCTTCTGAATCTGCAGCTGTTCGCCGTCAAGCGGACCGTAAAGCGTTTCCACCGAACGGCGGACCGCATCCGAAATAAAGTTTTCAATATTCATAACACAAAAGATTTGCCTGCAAATTTAGCGTTTTTCGGCTAATAACCAATCCTGCAAAGCTATAAATCACACAAATTACGGCCGCAGCACCGCCTAAAATCGCAAACAATGCTTATCTTTGCCGATACATTACACGATTTTAATGGAAATTATCATCATTATCCTGCTGATCCTGCTCAACGGGCTTTTCGCAATGTCGGAAATCGCGCTGATCTCGGCGCGCCGTTCGAACCTGACGGCACGCGCCAAACAGGGCAACAAGGCGGCCTCCAAAGCCCTGCAGCTGGCTCAGGACCCGGACAGATTCCTTTCCACGATTCAGATAGGCATCACTCTGATCGGCATCCTGACGGGTATCTACTCGGGTGAAGCGCTGGCAGCCCGTTTCGGTGCGATGCTTTCTTCGCTCGGCGTGCCGCTCCGTACAGCCGTTCCGGTGGCCCAGATACTCATCGTCATCGTCGTCACCTACCTCACGATCGTATTCGGCGAACTGGTGCCCAAACGTATCGGCATGAAAAGCGCCGAGCGGGTCGCCATATTCGTCGCACGGCCGATGCAGGTGCTTGCGAAACTGACGTCGCCCTTCGTATGGCTGCTTTCACGCAGCATCGAGCTTATCACCCGCCTGCTCGGAATACGGGATACGGAGAGCAAGGTCACCGAGGAGGAGATCAAGTCGATCATTCAGGAGGGAACCGAAGACGGAGAGGTGCAGATCGTCGAACAGCAGATCGTCGGCCGCGTATTTTCGCTCGGCGACCGCAAGGTAGGTTCGATCATGACGCACCGCAGCGAAATCGCATGGATAGACCCCGGCATGACGCCCGCAGAGATCCGCGAGCTGGTCGGCAGAGAACCCCATACGCTCTACCCCGCCGCCCGGAACAACCTCGACCGGCTGGCCGGCGTAATATACCTCAAAGACCTCTTCACGCACATCGGGGAAAAGGATTTCGACGTCGCGTCCATACTGCGCCCGGCCAAATTCTTCCACGAGGAGACCGAAGTATACACCGCGCTGGAACAGCTTCGCAACGAGCAGGTCGGCTACGGCATCGTCTGCGACGAATTCGGCGTGACGCAGGGTATCGTCACCCTGCACGACATCTTCGAAGCGCTGGTAGGTTCGATTCCCGAAGAGCGGGAGGAGCCGGACATCGTTCCGCGGGAGGACGGCAGCTGCCTGATCGACGGACAGTGCCCGTTTTACGATTTTCTGGTCTACTTCGGGCTGGAGGACGTTTATCCGAATAACCTCTACAACACCCTCAGCGGTCTGATCCTCGACGAGCTGGGCCATATTCCGCAGACGGGCGAGAAACTGCGGTGGAACACCTTCACGTTCGAAATCGTCGATATGGACGGCGCCCGCATAGACAAGATTCTCGTCTGCGAAACATCGGAAAAAGCGAATCGACACCCATGAAAATAGCAGATATAGAACTCGGCGAAAAGCCTCTGCTGCTGGCGCCGATGGAAGACGTGACCGACCCTTCGTTCCGCTACATGTGCAAGCGGTTCGGGGCCGACATGGTTTACACGGAATTCATTTCGTCGGACGGGCTGATCCGCGACGCGGCCAAGTCGCTCAAAAAGCTCGAAATCGATGCAGCTGAACGCCCCGTGGGCATTCAGCTTTACGGACACCTGATCGAACCGATGGTCGAAGCGGCCCGCATAGCCGAAGCGGCCGATCCCGACGTCATAGACATCAACTTCGGCTGCCCGGTGAAGAAAATCGCAGGGCGCGGCGCAGGTTCGGGCATGATGCGCGACGTACCGCTGATGGTCGAAATGACACGCCGGATCGTGCAGACGGTGCGCAAGCCCGTGACCGTCAAAACCCGGCTGGGCTGGGACGATGAGTCGAAGAACATCGAGGAGATCGCATTGCGGCTGCAGGACGCCGGCATCGCCGCGCTTACCATTCACGGCCGCACGCGCGCCCAGATGTACCGCGGCGAAGCGGACTGGACGCTGATCGGCAAAGTGAAGAACAACCCGCAGATACATATTCCGATAATCGGCAACGGCGACGTGGATTCGGGTCCGAAGGCTGCGGAGATGTTCGACCGCTACGGCGTGGACGGCATAATGATCGGCCGGGCGACGTACGGGCGGCCGTGGATATTCCGCGAAGTGAAGCACTATCTGACCACGGGCGAGGTACTCCCGCAGCCGTCGGTATGCGAACGGGTCGAAATCGCCAAGGAGCACCTACGCAAATCGCTCGAAATAAAGGGTGAATTCGTGGGCATCCTCGAAATGCGCCGCCATCTGTCCAACTACTTCAAGGGACTGCCCGACTTCAAGCCGACGCGCCTGAAGCTCGTCACATCGCTCGACATCCCCGAACTGTTCGCCACGCTCGACTCGATCGCCCGGCGCTGGGGCGACTTCGACGTAAGCGGCACGGTTCCCGCCCCGCTGTCGCACGATCTGTAAAATACGGTCTCAAAAGGTTTGAAGCCGGGATTTCTGGAGAAATCCCGGCTATTTTATCATGTGATGTGCATCTGAAAAACACGCAGGGAGGAGTCTTTTCAGCGGCAAGCAGGCCATAAAGCCGGCTCACGGTTCTTTTCTTCCGCAAAGCACCAAGTCCCCGCTTCTAATATTTGACCATACAGCACCGCACAAGCGCAGGCGGCGACTTTGGTTAAATCCCGCATTTTTCTGACCAAAATATGACGGACCGAAAAACTTTTATTTCCGAAATTTGTACATCAATTATGCTGAAACCGCAATTTTACGGCAACGACTAACCATTTTAACTGAAAGATATGCAGAACGTAAATTCAACGCTGATCAAAGTCTCGACCCTTTCGGCGGCCGTACTGCCTGCCGCAGGAGCCGCGGCGGAAAAAAACACACCTGAAAACGACCGACCCAATATCGTGGTGATCGTAGCGGACGACCTGCTGTCGTCGGAACTGAGCTGTTACGGTGGCAGAAATCTGGTCACCCGCAATATCGACCGTCTGGCACAGGAAGGCGTGCGGTTCACACACAACTACGCCTCTACGGCCATGAGCGTCCCCATCCGCGCTTCGATGTACACGGGACTCTATCCCGCCCGCCACGGTTCGTTCCAGAACCACAAGGAGACCTTCGCCGGCACGAAAACGGTGAACGAATACATGGCCGAGGAGGGTTACCGCGTGGGGCGCACCGGCAAGATACACCCTATCACCCCGTCGGTATATAAATTCGAAGAGATTCCCGGATTCACCGTGGGCTGCACGAAGAAGAAAGCTCCGTACACCGTGGACGGCATCCGCGAATTCATCACCCGGAACGACAATCCGTTCCTGCTTTATGTGTGCAGCATCAATCCGCATGCGCCGTGGACATGGGGCGATCCCGGCGAGTTCGACAAGGACAAATTGGTAATTCCTCAGAATTGCGTGGACAATCCCCGCATGCGTGAGATATTTACGCATTATCTGGCCGAAGTGCGCGCGCTCGACAACGAGGTCGGCTCCGTCGTCGAGGTACTGAAGCAAACGGGGAAACTCGACAATACCATCGTCATTTTTCTGGGAGAACAGGGACCGCAGTTTCCCGGCGGAAAATGGACTTGCTGGCATCCGGGCGTAAACAGTGCGCTGGTGGCGCGTTATCCTTCGAAAATAGCTCCGGGAAGCGTATGCGACGCAATCGTGCAGTACGAGGACCTGCTGCCGACGTTCATCGACATAGCGGGCGGCGAACCGCGGAAAGAACTGGACGGCGTGAGTTTCAAGAAGGCGCTGTTCGGAGAGTCGGAAACGGCCCGCAAATATGCCTACGGCATCCACAATAACATTCCGGAAGGCCGTCCCTACCCGATCCGCAGCATCCGGGACGAGAAATACGCCCTGATCTGGAACCTGACGCCCGAAAAGGATTACCATGAAAAGCACCTGATGAGTCCGAACAACGTAACGGGCGTGTGGCCTGCATGGAAAATGACCGAGGCAACGGACCCCAAGGCCAGATTCCTAATCGACCGCTTCGTGCACCGTCCGGAATTCGAGTTCTACGACGTGGAGAACGATCCGTGGGAGATGATGAATCTCGCCGACAGGCCCGAATACCGGGACCGGATAAAGAAGATGAAGAAAGAGCTTGTGAAATGGATGAAACAGCAGGGAGACACCGGTGCGGCCATGGATGTCGAATACGAAAAATAATAGAAAAGCCGTCCTTACAAGGACGGCTTTTCTATTTTACGCTATGTTCCAGCGAACCGGCCCCGGCGCCGATATTGCCGCATAACAGCACTCAGGCCGCCGCCGTTCTATTTCAGCACGCGCTCGACATAAGCTTTGTAATCCTTCACCACAGGCACGTACTCGTCGTCCTCGAAAAGCGGCGACGAGATCAGGAAGTCGGCCGATGAGCGATTAATAGCCGTCGGCACGTTGTAAAGCGTCGCCAGACGCAGCAGAGCCTTGACATCCACATCGTGCGGCTGGGCCGACATCGGGTCCCAAAAGAAAATCAGGGCGTTGATCTTGCCGTCGGCGATCAGCGAACCCAACTGCTGATCGCCGCCCAGCGGGCCGGATTTGAGCAGTGTGATTTTCAGGTCGAGAATCTCCTCTATCTCCTCCTCCCCGTCGTGTTTCTTCCTTGTGATCCCGCAGTGTTTTCTCGACCATCTTTCCGGTCGTACCCGTGCAGACCAGATGGTGGCGGTTGAGTTTTTTACTGTTCCAGTCCACCCATTCGGCCAAATCGTGCTTCATGTTGTCGTGGGCAACCAACGCCAGCACTTTCGTCCTTCTTTCCATAGTGTTATGTTACTTGATTTTATTTCCGCTATTGCAACAAAGATAATACAAACAAGGATTCGTCGGCATAAAAGCGTCCGAAATTAATTCGAATGCAACAAAAATGTCCCGCAGACTGCGGGACATTTTTCATTCGGCTTCAGCCGGGAGCTTGAACTCCGTAAAGCCGGCCTTGACCAAGATATTGTACCACGCAAAGCATTTCTTTATATCGGATACATGCACCCGGTCGCGGTCGTATTCGGGGAGCACCTCGGCAAAAGCGGTTTTCAGCTTCTCCGGAGTCTCCTTGGGGCTGACGGCTTCCTTGCCGCCCGTATGCGCATAAATCTTGGTGAACACGTCCGCCAGCGCAATATCCTCGCCCTCGGTGAACATCGAAATCTCGGTCAGGGAACTGACCTTCGACGACGCCGAAGCGTTCATCCGCCTGCCGTCGAGCAGCGATTCGACGATCACGCCATTGGTGGACTGCGCCACGTATTTATAAAGTCCGGGCTGGCCCGAAATGGCCAGAATTTCTTTTAATTCCATAAATAATATTTCTGATAAAAATTAGTTCTCGTCCGGCAGGTCGGGATTCGGTTTTTCTTCGTCTTCGCCGCCCTCAACCTTATAGGTATACGTCTGGGTCCACATGAATACGTAATCGGAGCGGGCAAGCACCTGAAACGACACTTTTGCACCGGCCTTCTGTCCGGGAATCCGCTCCTTGAAAGTAACCGTAGTAGCGTCGTAATTATAGGGGTTGGTAGTTTTCACGTCAGACTCGTCTCCGTCCACAAAATAGGCAAGCCACACCTGCCTGACCTTATACGGGCACGAAACAGTTGCGTTGACCGTAACAATCTCATCCACCTAAAGTCACCTCGTCGAAAACGGGCGGCGTCTCGTATTCCGGGCCGAGTTCCTCGTTGCAGGCGGCCAGCAGGCAGACTGCGGCGGCAAATAATAATTTTTTCATATACTCCTCACTTAATTTTGTTTCACATGTACGTCCATCTGCGGGAAGGGGAAATTGATACCCTTCTGCGGCAGCAGTTTGTAGATTTTTTCGTTGTTCTCGAAAAATACGTTCCAATAATCGGCGTTTTTCACCCATGCGCGCGCCGAGAGATTGACCGAACTGTCAGCGAGCGCCGCCACCCACACTACGGGCGCCGGATCATTCAGCACGCGGCTGTCGGCAGCCAGCAGGTCGATGATCGCCTTCCGCGCCACATCGACGTCGTCGCCGTACGAAATGCCGACCGTCCAATCCACGCGGCGCGTCTCGGAAGTCGAATAATTGTCGATGATCGCCGTGGCAATGGAATTGTTAGGTATGTAAATTGTCTGATTGTCGGCGGTAGTGATGACCGTCGAGAAGAGCTTGATCTCGCGCACGGTGCCCGACTGGCCCTGCGCCGAAATGAAATCGCCGATCCGGTAAGGCTTCATCAGCAGGATCATCACGCCGCTCGCGAAATTCTGGGCCGTACCGCTCAGGGCCATACCGATAGCCAGCGTGGCGGCCGAGAAGAGGGCGATGAGCGAAGTGACATTGACGCCGAGGGTCTGCACGACGATCATCACGAGGATAAGCGTGAAGACTACCTTGACGGTATTGCGCAGGAACGAGCGGAGCGAAGTGTCTACCTGACGGCGCTCGAATGCGGCGTCGAGCAACCGCACGATGCGGCGCACGATCCAGCGGCCAATGAAATAAATAGCCAGCGCGATCAGTATCTTCACCAATATCCAAATGGATTCGGAGAGCAGACTGCGCAGCATGTCGCCCACGTCCAGATGGATGATTTTATTTACCGCCTCGGCGAGATTGGCTTTCTGCACGCTGTCGGGCAGGATCAAAGGCGCTTCGGGAGTTTCCGTAAAAAACGGTATAAGAAAAGACCACATAAAGTCCGATTTTTAAGTTTATCATGCAAAAATAACCAAAAAAAAGAAAGTTTACTAACTTTGTCTACGAATTTACAAAAAGGAAACAGGAAAACGATGCAGAACAACGTTGAAATTATCCAGATAAACATCTCAGGCGAAGACAAGCCGGGAATGACCTCTTCGCTCACCGAAATACTTGCGCGCTACGATGCGTTCATACTCGACATCGGTCAGGCCAATATCCACCAGTCGCTGACGCTGGGCATCC
>JAJPZH010000279.1 GCA_021204515.1 Alistipes sp.
AACAACATGCGTAAAATAAACATGAAGTTCAAAACCATGCCGCAAATAATATTTCTGGCTTTGTCGATAGGTTATTGTATATGGCCTACACGCAGGCCTACGAGGAACAGCAACGACAGATGCAACAAAGGCGTAAGAAAAGACGACATCGTTCCTGATACGAAAAACGGGGTCTGATCCATATCAGACCCCGTTTTGCATATTTTCCGAACGACATAAGTTCTGTCGTGGCCTCCCCGTGCCACCGGCATCTTCTATTTATCTGCCGGAATAAAAGTTATTGCCTGCCCGCCTCGTTCAGCCATCTCGATGCGTATGGTATCTCGTGCCGTCACCGTCTGCTTCCCGATCAGGTATGCCTCCGGATTACGCCCTGCATCCGGAGCGTCGGCATATATCGTCGCGGTGTACGTCACTCCGGGTTCGAGGAAGTCGAGCTTCTGCACGAGCGTCCTTGCCTTCTCGTCCGTTCCGGCCCCGAGAAAGTATCTGTCTTTGGCCTGTCTTGCAACGACAATATAGTCGCCGATCTCTCCCTGCAATGCCTCCGACCAGTCGCAGTCTGCGTCGAAGTCCCGGAAGAACCGGAATGCGGGATGCCCCTCGTAGTTTTCGATCAGGTCTGCTGCCATCTGCAGGGGCGAGTATATGATCACCCAGTTTGCTATCTGTCGTGCCAGCGTGGTCTTTATGCAGCATTCCGCGTTGGGACCGTTCCACTCGATCCGTCCCTTGTCGGCCTTCGCCGTGGAATAGTCGATGTCGAAGATCCCCGGAGTGTAGTCCATCGGTCCGCTCAGCATCCTCACGAATGGCAGCGTCGTGAGATACTCTGCCGAATTCCCTTCCGACCATGCGTTCCACTCCATGCCCCGCGCCCCTTCGCGTGTCATCATGTTGGGCCACGTGCGTCGTATCCCCGTCTCCTTTATCGGCTCGTGTACGTCGAGCATGATCCGGTATTTCGCCGCCGTCTTCACGACCCGCTGATAGTGCTGCACGCCGTACTGCGAATGATGGAGGTATCCGCCTTTGAATCCCCCTGCATATCCCGTTTTGAGCGTGTGAACCCCCAGTTCGGCATACCTCTTCATCGCTGCCTCCATGACGGCTTCGTACTCGGGAATATTTCCTCCCGTTTCGTTGTGCATCCACAGCTGCACGCCCTTTTCACGGGCATAGGCGGCTATCCGCTCCAGATCGAAGTCGGCATAAGGTTCGAGGTAGTCGAACTGCTGGTTTCCGCCCCAGTTCTCCCAGCCTTTGTTCCATCCCTCGAACAACACTCCTTGTATGTCGTTTTCCGCAGCAAAGTCGATGTGCCGGATTGCGTTCCGTGTCGTTGCTCCATGCCGCGGCCCCATTGTCCATACCTGCGTTCCGAGATGCATTCCCCACCATACGCCGACGTATTTCTGGGGCACGATCCATGAGGTGTCCTCGATCTTCGAGGGTTCGTTCAGGTTGAGCACCAGCGACGAGTTTATCAGGTCTACGGCCCTGTCTGCTATCTGTATCGTGCGCCAGGGCGTCGTGAAGCGTCCCGGAATGTACGCCTTCACGCCGTCGGGCAGTGGCGCGAGGTCGGCTTTCAGCACCCCCGCACTGTCGCGCCTCAATACCATCTCGGGCCAGTCGTACAGGGCCGCCTCGTGCACGGCTCCGAATATTCCGTCCCCAGTACGGAACGTGAAGGGCGTGTTTGCGTCCGTGACCCGTGCGACGGGCTGCTCGCGGTACGAGAGTTCATAGGTCTCGAAACTGCCGGGTATGGACCACGACATCGTATGGGCCTCATCTGCGAACCGGAACTCTGTCAGTTCGTCTGTCACGGCCAGCGAATCGGGCTGCGCCAGTTCGTAGCGAAATGCTACTCCGTCGTTGAATGCGCGGAAGCAGAGCGTGAAGGCCATGCTTTTGTCCGGCTTCCGCACTGAGACGGACATTTCGTTATAACGGTTTCGGTGCCGCTTGTTCTCGCCCCAAGGGGCTGTCCACACCTCGTCATGGGAGGAGTGCCATACGCCTGTTATCGTCGCTCCCTGCAGCGAAATCCCGCGTGCCGCGAGTCCCATCGCCGAGGGCAGTATCAGGGGCTTGTCGTCGACCGTGACGGCATAGGTCACGCCCGCCCCGGCATCGGCTTCGACACATACGGCGATGCGTCCGTCGGGTGATGTTACGAAGGGCTGCTGCGGAGAGCATGCTGCGAACAACGCACAGGCGAAGGCCATGAAGGCAGCATGTGGATTCGGAATCTTCATGGGGACGCTATTTTTCGGGTTCCATCTCGAAGCGCACCTTCGCACCTTCCAGAAGTGCGGAATAGCTAAGGAACGGCCTTTCCGCCGCTTTTCCGTCGAGCGTCATTTTTCCGACATACCGGTTTTCGGAGCTGTTCTCGGGGGCCTCGATCTCCACGGTTTTTCCGTTTTCGAGGTGAATGACAGCCTTGCGGAACAGCGGCGATCCGACTGCATATTCATCCGCCCCGGGACATACGGGATAAAATCCGAGAGCCGAGAATACATACCACGCCGAGGTCTGCCCGTTGTCCTCGTCTCCGCAGTATCCGTCGGGCTTTGCCGAATAGAGCCGGTCCATGACCTCACGTACCCACCACTGCGCCTTGTGGGGCTGCCCGCAGTAGTCGTATAGGTAGATTATGTGCTGTGCGGGCTGGTTTCCGTGAGCGTAGTTGCCCATGTTTGCCACCTGCATCTCGGTAATTTCGTGGATGCGGAATCCGTAGTAGCTGTCGTCGTAAATGGGCGGTACTACGAATACCGAGTTGAGCATCCGCGCGAATCCTTTGCGACCACCCATCAGGTCGATCAAACCCTCGACATCGTGGAACACCGACCATGTGTAGTGCCATGAGTTTCCCTCAGTGAAGGCGTCGCCCCATTTGTAAGGGCTGAAGGGCGACTGGAACGTGCCGTCGGCATTGCGTCCGCGCATCAGACGGGTTTCGGGATCGAAGAGGTTTTTGTAGTTCTTCGACGCCTCTTCCAGCCGTTTCGCATCTTCGTTTTTTCCGAGCATTTTGGCAGCCTGTGCGATGCACCAGTCGTCGTAGGCGTATTCGAGCGTGCGGGCGGCATTCTCGGGAATGTTCACGTCATATGGGACATATCCCAGCGTATTGTAATACTCATGCCCCCAGCGCCCTGTGGAGCTCACCGTGGGGTGTACCTTGTCACGCCCTGCAAGCATCGCCTCGTAGAGCGTCGCAACATCCTCCTGCGGGGTGATGCCTTTGAGTATGGCGTCGGCCACGACCGATGCCGAGTTGTTTCCCACCATACACCCGCGATGCCCTGGCGATGCCCATTCGGGCAGGAATCCGCTTTCGCGGTATGCGTTTGCGAGCCCGGCCTGCATCTCGGCGTTGACCGACGGGTAAACGAGATTGAGCAGCGGGAACAGACTGCGGAACGTGTCCCAGAATCCTGTGTCGGTATACATGTATCCCGGCAGAACCTCGCCGTTGTAGGGGCTGTAATGCAGGATATTGCCATTCTTGTCGATCTCGTAGAACTTGCGGGGGAACAAGGTCGAACGGTAGAGGCATGAGTAGAACGTGCGGTACTGATCCGTCGTGCCTCCCTCGACCTCAATGCGTCCGAGCACCTCGTCCCAGCGTGCTTGTGCCTTGGCCTTCACGGTTTCGAAATCATCCTTTCCCAGCTCTTCGAGGTTCTGCACGGCCTGCATTTGCGATATGAACGACGAGGCCACGCGCGCCGTGACCTGCTCGCCGCGCTGGGTTTCGAAGCCTACTCGCACGAGTGCGTGTTCGCCGACGAACTGTTCGCCTTCGACAGGCTTTGTTCCGTCGTAGATCTGAAAATTCCGGATTTTCCGGTCGAAGCGCACTATGAACCAGTTTTTGAAATTGTCGGGCACCCCTCCGCTGTTGCGCGTGGTATAACCCACGACGGTCTTCCGGTCGTGCATGACCTTGACGTACGACCCGCGGTCGAAGGCGTCGATCACCACGCCCGACTCGTCCGACTCGGGGAACGTGAAGCGCATGATCGCGGCCCGCTCGGTCGGGGCGATCTCAGCCTTGATGTCGTGGTCGGCAAGGTAGACCGCGTAATAATAAGGTTTCGCCGTTTCCGACTGGTGCGAGAACCAGCTTTGACGGGCGTTCTCATCAATCTTGTCTTTTCCGCGCACGGGCATAATGGAAAACTGCCCGTAGTCGTTGATCCACGGCGAGGGCTGGTGGGTCTGCTTCAGGCCCCGGATAGTGTGGGCTCCGTAGGTATAGATCCATCCGCTGCCCATCTCGCCCGTCTGGGGCGTCCAGAAGTTCATGCCCCACGGCAGGGCCACCGCCGGATAGGTGTTGCCCGTCGAGAGCGTGAAGTCGGAGTGCGTGCCTACGAGCGTCGAGACGTATTCCGAAGGCCGTGTCGAAGGTTTGTCGCAGGGGGTTGCCGCGGCGCGCTCCGTGCGGCTTCCGCAGCTGCCGCACAGAACGGCGGCCAGTAACAGCAAAGAAACAGGTTTTATCATTGTTATTTGTTTTTTTCGGTCAGTCAATGGAATTAAGTAAGTCGAACTTGTTTTCGTTTACGAACTTTAATATGAGTTCCCCGAAGAGCGTGTTCTGCCAGGCAAACCACGGGCGGCGCATCCGGCGGTTCGTGTCGTCGCACCGGAAGACGCCCGCATAGTTATACTTGTCCTTCTTGAAGGGAATGACCGCCGAGTTGAAAATGCTGTTCGAAGTCGACAAGGCGTCCCGACCGATAATCGGGTTGGCCGAATAGCGCCACATCACCCTCGTTCGAGCCCGCGGGACGCTCTTCCCACGGCATGGAGGGCAGGTGCATGCCCTCGATTTTCAGGTTATTCATAATTATTGTCATTTGGTTTTTCGTCATACGTAAAGGGCACGAACCACGTCACCAGAAACGCCGGAACCGTGGCCAGCATAACCGCGAGGAAGAACATGCTGTAACCCAAGGCATCGCTCAGGTAACCCGAAACGGCGCCCGTGAGCATCACCGAGAGGTTCATAATACCCGAGGCGAAGGCGTAATGCGCCATCTGATGACGGCCCGGAGCCACCTGCTGCATCATAAACAGCGTAAGGCCCACGAACCCGAAGCCGTAGCCGAAATACTCCACGACGATGCCCCCGCCCACGAGCCACATCGACTGAGGTTGGAACCATGCCAGCAGCGCATAGACCGCGAATGGGATATTAAAGATGCAGCATAAGGTGAAAAGGGTGCGTTTCAGCCCCCAGTGTGCGATATAATAGCCCGCCAGCAGCGAACCCAAAAGAAAAGCGCCTGCGCCGAATGTCCCGTAATAAAGCCCGATTTGCTGGTTCGTGAGGCCCAGACCACCCGAGGCCGTGTCGGCTTTCAGGAACAACGGCACGATCTTCATCACGAAACCCTCGCCCAGACGATAGAGGATGATGAATCCGAGGTAGTACCAGATATGCTTTTTCTGGAAGAAGGCCCCGACGACCTCTTTCAGGCCCGAAAGGCCATCCCGGAGCGAATGCCGTTCGGCAGCGCCGCCCCCGGCGGGAAGCACCCGGACATGGTAGACGCCCAGCAGGACGAGGAGGCCGCAAAGGATGGCAAGCACCACCGTCCACGAACGTACGTAGGCGTCGAATGTCGCCGTGCCACCGGCGCTGAAACCCTCGTAGAGCCATCCCGCGAACCACACAAGACCGCCCGTAGCAACCAGCTTCGCAAGGTTGTAGAATGCCCCCTGCCAGCCGATGTACTTTGCCTGCTCAGAGGTGGAGAGTTCCGACATATAGATACCGTCGGCTGCGATGTCGTGCGTAGCGCCGCTGAACGCAACGATGGCAAAGACGGCGATCGTAACGGCAAAGAACGACGGAAGGTGAAGCGACAGAGCCGCTAGGCCGAACAATATGCCGCTCAGGAGCTGCGTCGTGACGACGAAAAACTTTTTGGTACGGAAGATTTCCAGAAAAGGACTCCAAAGGAACTTGATCGTCCACGGCCACATGATCAAAGACGTCCAGAATGCGATTTGTGCGTCCGAGATGCCGAGATCCTTGAACAGAACAGCAGAGACCATGTTCAGAACCACGAACGGCAAGCCCATCGCAAAGTAGAGCGATGGAACCCATTTCAAAGGAGAATGTTTAAGATGAATAAGAGATTGCATAATACACAAATAAAGGGATGCTTAAAGCATCTATTTCGATTATTTATGTAACCTTACGCCCTAATCCCGTAAGAGGGATGAATCAATGATATATTGCAAATATAGAAGAAAAATATCTATTTCTCAAATAGATATTAAAAAAGGTTTTATAGAAGGGATGTATAACCTTAATGCACTAAGAGGCCACCTTTATTTTTTAGGCGGATAATTTAGTGGAGTGAAAAATTCGCCAAGGGTAATATTATAGAATTCGCAAAGTATTGAGAGTGAAATGGTCGTAGGTTTCTTACTCCCGTTCTCAAAATGGAAAATATCTAATCCTGTGTGCTCGATCAAATCTTCTTGCGAAAAGCCGTGGATAGAATGTAACTCCTTCATTCGAACTATGATTAATTCGGACAGTTTCTCATCTATGCGTTTGGGCTTATGCGTTTTCATTGTACAAAAATGGCCCCGCATCGTAATTTTGTACTCTGTATATATAGACAGAATTATTTTTTTTCATATATTTGCCGATGTAGAAATTTTCTGAATCAAATACAGAAATTATGCTAACTTTGCGATTAAATAGTTCGGCATAGCCGATTGACATAACACTATAAGGAGTAAACAACTCTTTATACCTTGCAGCAAACATAGGAACCTCTTTCGAGAGGGTTTGACATGGGTATAATAGTTGTCAGTCCTTGTTATGTCCTGCTCAAAATTTGAGCAGGGCTAACTTGGGCGCAGGACAGCTTTCCGTGTCGGGTTCCTATGACCTGCTGTAAGGAGCTGATACCGCGCCTCTTTTTTTTGTGGCATCATAACTTAACTCAGCAGATTCTGCCATGTAAATAAGTGGAATTGGAACAGCACAATGAAACTATGAGAAAATCGAGAGCAGCCTGATAAATTAACGGACAATCGTTATTTTAACACATTACAATTACGGAAGGGGCTGCTCTCATTTTCATTTATGCCACATATAAGGTAGCAATAGAAGGATCGTAGGTAGATAATCGCCCAAATCATCGCGTAATATTTTCAGGCAACATTGCATTCTGCGTGTAACTTGGCGTACTGTCAAATTATAGTGCCGCGCAATTTCCTCATAGGTTTGCCCTTCAAAGCGATGTGCGATAAAAACTTGTGCAGACAGTTCCGGCATCTCGGTCAGAGATTTGCGGAATATCATTTCGATTTCATTCGAAAAAAGGAATTTCGCAAGATCGCACTCTTCAAGAGTTTCTAAGTTGACCTGTATGTCCCTGCATGCACGTTGATAAATATTTTGTTGAGTGCGTAACTTTGATTGCCGTTCCCGGAGGGCATCTATACACTTGTGGCGGACAGTAGTAAGAATATAGGCTGGAGCATCGGCAGGTTCGATTCGTATAGCTTCTCTGTTTTCCCAAAAATACACGAAACTGTCGGTTACGAGATCTTCGGCAAGCGCTTTATTTTGAATATAGGCGTTCGCAATTACTATAAATCGTTGCTTGTATTCAGCGTATAGATACTCAAAATCGTTTGTCCCGATCATCCCGAAATTACATGCAGTGAGAGGTTCGCTTCATTAGTACAAAGTTAATCTATATTCTGTAAAATCAAAATTCACCCGTTATTTTGTATATAACATCATATTCATCAGCCAGATATAATATAATCAATTTTTTGCAATATTTAATAAAAATATTTATTTGCAGAAAAATGGGAAAATAGGGGGTAAACTACCCCCTGCTCACTCGCTATATAATAAAACGCAAATTATAATGGATGCTAAAATAGTGAATAAAGAAATTTTGTTTAAGTATTTCAAAGGGGAGGCCACTCCCGATGAGCAGGAGCGTATCCATGAATGGATCGCTGAATCTCCTTCACACAAGGAAGACTTTAAGATGTACCACCTGATGTTCGATGGAATTGCTCTATATGGCGATAAGTCTCCGATTATTGCACGGCAACCGAAACCCCGGATGATAATGCAGAAGATCATACGTTATTCCGTTGGCGTTGCAGCCGCAACTATGTTGATTGCCGGTGGTTATTATGCAAGCAGAGTACAGTATGCGGGCTCTTTGTCCGAACAGTATACGACAATATCCGTTCCTGCCGGACAGCAGATGCGAATGTCGCTTGCCGATGGATCGCAGGTACAACTCAATTCCGGTGCGAAAATAGAATACCCCGTTGTCTTTTCCAATAAGTCTCGTATTGTCAGATTATCGGGTGAAGCGATGTTCAATGTCGAGCACGATGCAAAACGTCCTTTCATTGTAGAGACTTTTGCAACGAAGATACAGGTTCATGGCACTAAATTCAATGTATTGGCAGATAAATCCCGGAATTATTTTTCAACGACCCTTGTGGAAGGATCTATTCAGGTGACCAATAATTCAAATCCGCAGGAAACGCTCTTCATGAAGCCCTATGATGTTGTTGTTCTCGCTGACGGGCAACTTTATAAAAAACATACGGACAACCTGCGTGATTTAGGATGGGCCGAAGGTCTTATCCATATCAAGAAGATGCCTTTCGATGAATTGATGGCGACATTTGAACGAGTATTTGACGTCAAAATCATAATCAAACGCGAGGAACTACCTGAGATCAATGTTAAAAATGGCGAAATACGAATCTCGGACGGTGTGGAGTATGCACTTCATGTTCTGCAACAGATTTCCGATTTCACTTATGAAAGAGACCTGACATCGAACGTAATTGTAATAAAATAACCCTTGTTTAAACTAAAAAATAAAAAATACGATAGCCTATGAGAAAATAACAGTTAGAAAATCAATGATATATGACAGCTTAAAAAAATGCCTGCGAATGAGCAAGATTCGCAGGCGGAAGATAATAAGCTAAATAAACCCTGTAACCTATTACCTAATTTAACAAAAGTATGGAAAAAACAGTATTCTACAAAATTCGGAGACTGTTTAGACTTACTTTCGTCCTTACTCTGAGTCTGTATTGCCTTGCTGCGAAGGCGCAAGTTGCACGTTTGTCTTTGAATATGCAACAGGTTCCGCTCCAGCAGGTAATGGATGAGATCAAAAATCAAACCAGATATTTGTTCGTCAATCAGAACGTAGAGAATGTAGACCGGAAAGTAAGTATTCAAGTCGTTAATAAAACCATTCCTGAAGTTCTGGATCAACTTTTCGCTCCTTTTAATATTGGCTATAAGATTGACCAAACAAACATCTACATTTTTGAAAAAACAAAAGTTGAGAACAAGACTGTGACAGTAACCGGTAAAGTTCTCGATACCGGTAATATGCCGATTGTCGGGGCTTCTGTTATCGTCAAGGGCACTACAACCGGTGTAAGCACCGATGCGGATGGAACATTTGCTCTTCAAATACCTGCCCCCGCTGCAACAGCCCAGCTGGAAATCAGTTATCTGGGATATGATCCTGTCGTTATTACTGTCGGCAATCAGACCTCTTTCGATGTCGTACTCGCAGAGACGGCATCGGAGATCGAGTCGGTGGTTGTTACTGCTCTTGGTATTAAGCGTGAGGAGAAAGCACTGAGTTATAACGTGCAGCAAGTCAAGGCCTCGGATATTACGACCGTCAAAGATGCCAACTTCATCAATTCGCTGGCAGGAAAGGTCGCCGGAGTCACGATCAATGCCTCGTCGTCGGGTATCGGAGGTGCTTCGAAAGTCGTGCTGCGCGGCAACAAATCCATTTCGCAGTCGTCGAATGCCCTCTATGTGATCGACGGTATCCCGATGTACAATTTCGGCGGCGGTGGCGGTACGGAATTCGATTCGAAGGGTGCTACCGAAGCCATTGCGGACATCAACCCCGAGGATATCGAATCTATTTCGGTGCTGACAGGTGCTGCCGCCGCGGCTCTCTACGGCTCCAACGCTGCCAACGGTGCTGTGATGATCACCACGAAAAAGGGACAGGCCGGAGCTTTGAAAGTAACGCTTTCGAGCAATACGGAGTTTCTGAACCCGTTCGTTCAGCCGGAGTTCCAGAACCGCTATGGCACGGGACTAAACGGCACGGCATCTGGTTCGGCGGTATATAGCTGGGGCGAAAAGTTGACGCCCGCAGCACGCTTGGGTTATACCCCTGATGATTTTTTCGAAACAGGACATGTCTATACCAATGCTGTAACGGTTTTGGGCGGTACGGATAAAAACCAGACCTATTTTTCGGCCGCCTCTGTAAATTCGGACGGTATCATCCCTAACAATGAGTACGACCGTTATAACTTTACATTCCGGAACACTTCGTACTTTCTGAAAGATAAACTGCGTCTGGATGCTTCGGCCAGCTACATCTATCAGCAGGATCAGAACATGACCAATCAGGGAGTCTACTCCAACCCGCTGGTACCGGTCTACCTCTTCCCCCGCGGGACAAACTTCGACTCCTATCGTATTTTCGAGCGTTATAATCCCGCTTCGAAACTTATGGAACAGTTTTGGTCGGATGACTTGGAGGGTGGTGACCTGCGCATGCAAAATCCTTACTGGATTGCCTACCGCAACCTGCGCAACACCGATAAGAAACGTTACATGTTGTCGTTCTCGGCCTCCTATGATATTCTTCCGTGGTTGAACGTTGCTGGCCGTGTGCGCATCGACAATGCGAACTCGCTCTATACGCAGAAGCTCTATGCTTCGTCGAATACGACGATTACCGACGGCGGTAAGAACGGTCACTATACCGAACAGCGCGAATACGATACGCAGACTTATGCAGACATTATGGTGAACATCAACAAGACCTTCGGAGACGATTGGTCGCTGCAAGCCAACGTCGGCGCTTCGATCAACAACGTCAAGATCGACCAGTTGTCGTACCGCGGCCCGATTCAGGAAAACGGACTGCCGAACGTGTTCAATGTTTTCGACCTCGACGATTCGAAGAAGCGCGCCGAAAAATACGGCTGGCAGGAACAGACGCAGTCGATATTCGCCTCGGTGGAGGTGGGGTGGAAACAGATGCTCTACCTGACCCTCACGGGACGTAACGACTGGGCCTCGCAGCTTGCCAACTCGCCCGAATCGTCGTTCTTCTATCCATCGGTCGGCTTGTCGTGGGTTCCTTCGTCGCTCTGGGATATGGGTCGAGCTGTCGATTACCTGAAAATTCGCGGCTCCATAGCTTCTGTCGGTATGCCGTTCCCGCGTCATCTGACCGTTCCGACCTATGAGTACGATGCAACGAACAAGGTTTGGGCTGCCAAGACGCACTATCCGATCGGAGATTTGCATCCAGAACGCACTCGTACGTATGAACTGGGTCTGGACGCCCGCTTATGGAAACATATCAGTCTTGCGGCTTCGTGGTACTGGGCAGACACCTACAACCAGACGTTCGACCCGCAGATTTCCGTATCATCGGGTTATTCGACGATCTATCTCCAGACGGGTCACGTGCGCAATACGGGTGTAGAAGCATCGCTCGGATATCAGAATCAGTGGCGCGACTTCGGGTGGGCATCGAATTTCACGTTCTCTTGGAATAAGAATGAAATCGTAGAGCTTGTTCATAACTATAAACACCCTGAAACCGGCGAGTACATTACGAAAGAGCGTCTGGAGATCAAAGGTCTCGGAAAGGCCAAATACATTCTCAAACCGGGCGGTACGCTGGGAGATCTTTACACCAATTCCGACCTCGTGTATAACGAAGACGGCTATATTGAGGTGGACAAGAACGGAAATGTAGCAGTCAAGGACGACTATCTGGACGACATTTACCTCGGCTCTGTGTTCCCGAAATACAACCTCGCATGGCGTAATGATTTCAACTATAAGGGTATCAACCTCGGCGTTCTGCTTACAGCCCGCATCGGCGGCATCTGCTATTCCGCTACGCAAGCGAACATGGATCTTTACGGTGTTTCAGAGGCCTCGGCCGCAGCGCGGGATGCCGGAGGCGTGCTGATTAACGGCCGTGACATGATAGATGCCCAGAAATGGTATCAAGTAATCGGTTCGCAGTCGGGATTACCGCAGTATTACACTTATTCCGCTACGAATGTCCGCTTACAGGAACTCTCGCTGGGTTACACGCTCCCTTCGAAATGGTTCCGCGACAAGATGCGTATGACCGTTTCGTTCGTAGGCCGTAACCTGTGGATGATCTACTGCAAGGCCCCGTTCGACCCCGAAGCCGTAGCTTCGACGGGCATGAACTATCAGGGTATAGACTACTTTATGATGCCTTCGATGCGCAATCTGGGCTTTAACGTGAAATTCCAATTCTAAAGAACAGCAAGACCATGAAAAAAATGAGTCATAAAATGCAGCAGTTGCTGCTTTCGGTAGTGCTGCTCGGCATGGCTGCCTGTACGGGCGATTTCGCGGATATCAATCGTAATCCGAATGAAGTAACCGACGAACAGTTGCAGGCTAACAATTATAAGGTCGGCACGAACATTAAAACCTTGCAGGGACTTGTCGTTCCTACGCAGGAGCACATGTATCAATTTCTCGAAAGTATCGTTGGCGGTCCTTATGCCGGATATATCGGGGCTACGGTGGATACATGGGAAGCTAAGTTCGAGACTTTCAATCCCTCTGCCGATTGGCGTAAATGGCCTTTCGTGAATGTTATCAGCGAAACCTATCCGGCTTATAGAGCTATTATCAACGGTACTGACGATGTTGCGGCCCATGCTTTGGCGAAATTGTTCCGCATTGCCATCATGCAGCGCGTGTCGGATAGCTATGGGCCTATTCCTTATACGAAAATTATGGAGAATAAGACGGAATCGCTCGAAGTTCCCTATGATACGCAGGAAGAGGCTTATATGCAGATGTTTGCTGAGTTGGAAGAGGTGATCGCTGCCTTGAAGGACAACCTCACGCTGCCTTCGGATGCTTTCGGACGCTACGACGGTGTGTACTCCGGTAATATTTCGCAGTGGCTCAAATTCGCCAACTCGCTCAAATTGCGTATGGCCATGCGCCTGACGGAAGTCAAACCCGATCTGGCAAAATCGAAAGCTGCTGAAGCCATTGCCGCCGGGGTCATCACAACCAATGCTGACAATGCCGCCATGGCTACGACGGACAACCGTACTACATTGATCTATAACGACTGGGGCGACCACCGCGTCGGAGCCGATATCATCAACTATATGAATGGTTACAAAGATCCCCGGCGGGAGAAAATGTTTACGACGGTCAAACTGAAGGAAAACGGTCAGGAGATACAAGGCTATGCCGGCATACGTATCGGCATCAATGTTTCCAGTAAATCGCAGGCCGTGTCGTCCTATTGCAATATGATCGTTACGAGTACTACTCCTTATATGTGGATGAATGCTGCCGAAGTGACTTTCCTGCACGCGGAGTATGAATTGCGCTGGGGATCGCGTGAAACCGCGAAATCGCTTTATGAGCAGGCTATCCGCCTTTCGTTCGAAGAGCGTGGAGCTTCGGGAGCCGATACCTACATTGCGGATAATACTTCGCAGCCTGCGGCCTATAACGATCCGGTCGGCAAACACTCGGTAGCTACTCCCCAAAGTTCGGTTACGATTGCATGGGACGAGAGTGCCGCGGATATCGAAACCAATCTGGAGAAGATTATCACCCAGAAGTGGATTGCTATTTTCCCGTTGGGAACCGAGGCTTGGGCGGAACATCGTCGTACGGGCTATCCCAAACTCTTGCCTGTTGTGGAAAATAAAAGCGGTGGCGCTGTCGATATTAATCTGGGAGCCCGGCGTCTTCCCTATCCGGTAGAAGAATATACTGAAAACCCGGCCAATCTTCAGGCTGCTATCGCTGATTTGAACAGTGAGTCTGTAAATGGCGCAGGCGATACGCAGGGAACGCGTGTTTGGTGGGATCGTAAAACTTTCTAACGAAATACTATATGGAAAACAATAAAATAACACGCCGTATGTTGCGTCTATGGGTGCTGATCATGGCTGCGGGCATCTTTGCTGCATGTAGTGATTGGACGGAGCCGGAGATCGTCGATCAGGAGATCGAGCGTCCCCATGACCAGAATCCGGCATTATGGCAGCAATATACGGAAGCCGTTCGTGCATACAAGCAAAGTGAACACTTCTTCGTATATGCCCGTCTGTACAATTCACCCCAACCGGCATCCAGTGAAAAAGATTTTATGCGCTGCTTGCCCGACTCACTCGACTTCGTATCGCTTACAAACGCTGATAACTTTTCAAAATACGATGCTGAGGATATGAAACGAATGCGGGAACTGGGTACTCGTGTACTGTATCAGGTCGACTATGCAACCCGTTCCGAAGAACTGTCGGATGCGACAAAACTCGGAGCCTATCTCGATCGGGTTATCGCATCCGTCGCAGCCAACGGATTGGACGGATATTCGTTCACCGGTATTCCGAACACCTCGATTCCGGCCAGGGCCGAAGCTGCGGCCTTGATCGTGTCGAAACTCTCGGCCGCAAAAACCGCGGAGCAGGTGCTTGTTTTTGAGGGCAATCCGCTTTTCGTCAATGCGGATGATCGAACGAAAGTCGACTATTTCGTACTCGATACGGATGCGACGACTACCGCCACCGAACTGAAATTGCAGGTTCTCAATGCGACGGGCTACGCCGCTGTCCCTGCAGAAAAGTTGCTGTTGGCTGCCGCTGCCGGAGCCCCGTTCAACGACGAGGAAGGCGAAGAATATGTAGCCATCACGGAAATAGCGAACAGGGTCGTATCGCTCGGGCCTTTGTGCGGGCTGGCAGCATACGATATCCACAATGACTATTATGATCTGGATATGAATTACAAAATTATCCGGAATGCCATTCAGACATTGAACCCATCTAAATAAAGTGAGCCATGAAATCTGTAAAACAATATCTGTTCTTGGCCTGCATCGCGTTGCTTGCGGTTCAAACGTCTTGTACCGATTACGATGCCGATGGCCATAAATTCGACAATGTAGTCTATTTCGACGTAGCCGAAACGACGGACGTACAGACTGCAACGATTAAAAACACCCTCGACGAACTGGACAGAACCTTCTCTGCGACGCTGGCCTATCCCTCGGAGCAGGACGTAACGGTGTCCGTTTCGGTGGATCCGGGGCTCGTTGCACGGTACAATGCCCGCTTCGGCACGTCATGGTCGATGTTAGACGAGAAATATTACGCCCTTTCGGCCGAGAGCATTACGATTCCGGCGGGTAAAACGACCTCCGAAACGATATCCCTGCATTTGCAGGAATTGCTGGGGGAAGGCGAGGAACAGACCGGGGCTCTGCCGCTCGATGAAACGTATCTGTTGCCCGTAACGATTTCGCAGGCTTCGATTCCCGTTTTGGGAAGTTCCTCGACCATTTATTACTTGGTCAAGCGGTCGTCGAATATCACGACGGCGGCCCAGCTTACGAACAACTGGATTAACTACCCGACGCTCGACACCTACAGCGAGCAGAGCATGGCTTTCAACAATCTGACGGCCGTTACATACGAAGCCTTGATCTATATCGACAATTTCGCTACATCTATGACGACCGATCAGGGTCAGCCGACTTCGGTTAGCATTTCTACCGTGATGGGCGTCGAGGACTACTTGCTGCTGCGTATCGGCGATACGAATTTCGAACGCCAGCAGTTGCAGTTCGACGGTTCGGGAAGCGGCTCGTCGTTCGGGAAATTCCCCGATCGCGACGCTTCGAAGAACCTCAGCGCCGGACAGTGGTACCATATCGCTTGTACTTACGATCAGGCAACCCGTATCGTTCGTATTTACGCGAACGGGGAGCTGCAGAGCGAAGGTACGGAGATGGGTATTTCCGCGATGAACGACGACAACAAGATCAATCTCGCCATGCGTGCCCTGTATGATCTCTACCTGAACAATCCGGAAGATGAATCTTATAAGAAGTATAGCGGCTGGGGCGATGCCCGTCAGTTCTTCATCAGCTATTCTTACGACAATTACCGCCCGCTCAATGGTAAGATCGCCGAAGCGCGTGTCTGGTCGGTAGCCCGTACCGCAGAGCAGATCTGGGAGAATATGTATGAAATTGCCGAACCTGAAAACGACCCGACACTCCTCGGTTATTGGAAATTCAATGAAGGCTCGGGCAATGTCATAAAAGATTATTCTCGCTACCATAACGACGGCGTTGCCGAGAAGGATCTCGTATGGCCCGACGGAGTGGAGATTCCTAAAATTAACGAAACAGAAGAATAATTTATGAAAGCGATAATAAAGAGAGCAAATGTAGCGATGGCGCTTTTTTGTGCGGCGGCCGTCACGGGCCTTGCGGCTTGCGATGCCGACCCCATAGGAGCTTCACGCGGCGAACTTCCGGACAAGGAGCCGCTGGAAAATACGCATGTATTGATTCGCAGTCAGTTTTCTCCGGTCGAGCGTGCTGTCGTATACCTGGTAGAGGGCTCCGGGACGACCAGCGATCCGATGTATTGCCGGCTGACCAGTCCGGCCGAGAAAGCCCTGCAAATCCATGCCCTGCCCGACGAATCGCAGGTCGAGGCGTATAATGCCAAATACGGAACGGAATTCCTGACGATGCCGGCTGCCAATATTGATATCGCCGAGAACGGCCTCTTCTCGGTGCCGGCCGGAGCCCGGGAGTCCGAAAAGATCCGGGTGACGTTCAAGGCCGACGGTCTCGTTGCCGGGAGATACCTTGCCCCTATCAGCATCTCGTCCGACGATGTCACCCTTTCCGATAACGGCGGAATGCTCTATTACGTCGTCAAGGTTCGCGGCCCGGAAGTCGGCGAATATGAATTGGACACTGAGAATACGACCGTATTCTATGTCAATACCTCCGACTACTCTCCGCTGCTGGCCGACGTTTGGGTCGTGGCGAAAGAGGATGCAATGGACGTGAATGTTCCGACGCAATGGGAGCGAACCTTCGGCAATATCGTCAATTTGCGTATCGTGCAGATCGGCTACGACGAGGCTACGGGCCGGGCGAAACTGTTTCTGAATTCGGATATCCGTTACGTATTGGAACATGCCGACCGGCATATTCGCCCGCTTCAGGACAAGGGCCGCAAGGTCTGCCTCTGCCTCGAAGGCAACGGCTCCGGACTCGGGTTCTGTAACCTTTCGGACGAACAGATTGCCGATTTCGTTGCGCAGGTAAAAGCCTGTCTGGAACTGTATGATCTGGATGGTGTCAACTTTTTCGACCGGAACGCCGGTTATGGGGAGGTGGAAGGAATGCCGGATATGAACACGACTTCCTATCCCAAGTTGATCAAAGCCATGCGTGAAGCCATGCCCGACAAGCTGCTGACGCTGGCGGACTATGAGGAGCCCACCGAATATTTCTGGGATACTGAAGCTACCGGAGGCATCGAGGTCGGGAAATACCTCGACTATGCATGGTCGGGATATATGAGTGAAGGCGAGGATGTGCAGATTCTCGACCCGTGGGGTGTCGTCGACCAGTCTATGGGAGAAGAGATGGGAATGATGTTCCCGATCAATAACCATCCCCGCAAGGCTATTGCCGGGCTGGAGCAGTCGCAATACGGAGCCTTTGCCGTGCCATTTTATGATAAGAATAATCCGGCTAATATAGAGATGATAGGGCTTATGAATCTGTATATTTGGCGGCTGTGCGGCTGGAGTGTCAATAATATCCTTGTGTTCGGCGATTTGATCACCAATTTACAAGGAGTTTATGAAGGGCAATGGAGCTCAATAATTGCTGCGACTCTAATGGTCTATTATCCGGATGGAATGGAAGGTATCTATCTGTATGGGGTGTATATCGCTCATAACCCCAACGGAAATGTTGAAAACCCTAATCTTCCGGGTTTATATTATGGAGATTATGCAAAAGACTGGTAAAACTCGGTTACTCGATGCAGATAAATTAATGCAATGAAAACTAAATGTTTATCTTTAGCAGCAGCCCTGTTCGTAGCAGGTGCTATGTTCACATCGTGCGCCAACGATCCGGAAGAAGCTCCGGTTCAGCCCGATGAAACTCAGATTACGACCCGTGCATACGGGGACAAGTCGCCGATCGTTTCGGTCTATGTCGAGATCAACGACAACGACCCGCGTATCGTAACTTCCTACAAGGACGGTAACGGCAAAGCGTTCATCGACCTTGTACATCTCTTCGCAGCCAACGTAAACGTGGACAGCGACGGACATGCCGTTATCTATTTCAACGACAAGATGGCGCCGATGTTCGCCGACTTCCACACCTACCTCGATCCGATCAAGGCACAGGGTACGAAGGTGCTGCTGACGATTCTGCCGAACTGGCAGCACAAGGGTATGGCCAACATGGATGTCGCTGAGGCCGACCGTTTTGCCGATATCCTGACCTACATCGTCGATACCTACCAACTCGATGGTATCAGCTTTGACGACGAATATGCCGATTACTACGACTACGTCGACAATTCGTATTCGTACATCATCAAGGCCCTGCGTGCGAAACTCGACACCAAATTCGGTGCCGGAGCCAAGCTCATCACGGTATTCCAGTGGGGCAATTACGGCCAGATCGACGCTGCTGCCGGCGCGATGCTCGACTATGCGGATCACGGCTATTTTGGTCCGAATGTATTCCAGTCTTCGAGCTACATCAGCGGCATGACGAACGACCGTTGGATGCCGCAGGCTATCCAGTTGGGCGACTCGTATAACGCTATCTATCTTAATCAGATCAAGACTCGCTCTTCGCAGGCTGCCAGTGGCAACTACGGCGGTATCATGATGTTCAACATGCGTCGTTACAGCGAGCGCAGCCCGCTGCCCGTATTCCAGAAGATCGCCGAAGGTGCTTTCGGAGGAACGGTAACCTACGACGGCACGGATTATACCCGCAGCTGGACGCCCGATCCCAACGGCTACACGATTACGAAGAATGATGTGCCTGCTTATCAGCCTACTTTCACTGGCAACTGATCGCTCGCCGTATGATTTAAGTCCGCATATCGAGTGACCGAGTTGTACCGCCGGGCCCGCACGTCATGTTCTGATGTGCGGGCTTTTTATACCACTCAAAGAGTATTCGAACACTGTTTTAATAAGAATTAAACAAATGAAAAACTATCTTTTTAGATTTCTGTTGCTCCTTCTCACGGCCGGATTCCTGCCGGCCTGCATGGAAGACCGGATGCCCGAAAGCGAGAATGCGGTTCCGCAAGACCGGCTCCAGACCCGTGCCTATGGCGACAAAAGCCCCAAGCTGATCGCTATCGTGGAAACCAACGACACCGATCCGCGTAATGTATTGTCCTACCGCATCGGTGCCTCTGCCGACGCACCCGCCCTGTTCGACGTCGTTGAATTTTTTGCGGCGAACATCAACAAGGGGGCCGATGGCAATCCCGTCATCTATCTGAATCCTGAATTGGCGCCGTTGCTGGCCGATTCGGCGACTTATATCAAGCCATTCAGGGATGCCGGAGTCAAGGTCGTGCTGTCGATACTCGGCAACTGGCAGCATATCGGGGTTGCCAACATGTCCGAAACGCAGGCGGATAAGTTTTGCGATATCCTCGTCTACATCGTGAAGAAATATGGATTGGACGGGGTTAGCTTCGATGACGAATATGCTGACTATGACAACCTCGTGTCGGGATCGTACGGACGTATCATCAGGATGCTGAGGGCGAAGCTGGATGCAGAATTCCCGGACGGGCATAAGATGATAGGCGTCGACCAATGGGGCAATTACGATCAGATAGATGCCGAGGTCGGGGCGATGATCGATTATGTATACCACGGGGCGCTGGGCCCCAATGTATTCATATCGTCATCCTCTGTTGCGGGAGTGGACGACGACCGTTTTTCGCCGCAGACTATCAATCTCAGGAACTCTTATAATGCGATATCTTTGAATCAGATCAAAAACCGCTCCTCTCAGACGAGGTCGAAAGGCTATCATGCGATCACGACCTACGATCTGCGGGTCGCCACGGAACGCGACCCTTTGCCCGTGTTGCAAAAGATAGCCGAAGGAGCTTATGGTTCCACGGTCGTATACGATGGAAATGCGTATGAGCAGAATTGGACATTCCTGCCCGGTGGCCTTACGATTACTTACGACGACGTAATCAATGCTGAACCGGAGCCGGAGCCAGAGCCGACTCCGGAATTCCCGGCGCTGCCCGATGCTGACCATGGAGACAGAAGCCCGCTCAATATGACAACGATTTACGTCGATAAGACCAATCCGCTGAATGCAGGTTCCTATTACCTGAAAGATTCGCTGTTCAGCGAACCATTCCTCGATCTGTGCGTACTGGATGCCGCCAAAATCCACATGCAGCCCAATAATGCTCCGACGCTCTATCTCGGCGAGGACATGAACCTTGTTTTATCGAATCCCGAGGTATATATCCGGCCCTTACAGAAAAAAGGTATCAAAGTCCTTTTGCGCATACTCGGCGATGGGCAGGACATCGGTGTTGCCAACATGAGCGAAGATCAGGCCGATATCTTTACGGATATCCTCGTTTGGGTGGTAGGACATTATGGCTTGAACGGCATCACTTTCGACGATGAATATGCCGGTTACTCCTCCTATGTCGACAATTCTTATAGTCGCGTAATTCTCAAACTGAGGGAAAAATTCGAAACTTATTTCCCCAATGAGAGGCGATTGATTACTGTCCGGCAATGGGGAAATTATGGACAGATCGACGCTCAGGCCGGGGCTGCACTCGACTATGCGGATCATGGGACTTATGGGCCGAATGTTTTTATGACATCGAGTCTCATTGCGGGTATGACCAATGAGCGATGGGCGCCGCAGTCAATAAAAATATCAATGAATTACAATGCTATTCATCTGATACAGATAAAAAACCGCTCCAAACAGGCGGCTATAGGTAATTACGGCCTGATAATGACCGATGATATGCGTTCGGCAGACGATGTAGACCCGCTGAATGTATTCTCGAAAATAGCGGAAGGGGCATTTATGGCTGCTGCAACTTATGATGGGAATACCTATGCGAAAGACTGGACTCCGATCGGAAACAGAACCGTATCCCGAGAAGATTTTGTTTTACCGTAAATAAAAGAAAGGCTGCCGTAGGAAATTAAGAGTTCGCATATCGAGCGACCAAGCTGTACCGCCGGCTTAGGTATACTCATGTTATCAGACGGCAGCCTTTTTTTCACGATTTGAAACATTATCAGAAAGCCATGTAAACATATCGTCCATCTTTCTGTTTTCCCGATGCGACCGAAATATCCGGTGGTGATGGCTGGATATGTAACTTGCAGCGATTACGTTGCAAAGGTAACATATTTTTCCGAAAATTATGCTACCCGAAAAAATAACGGGCGGGACGATGCATTACGCGAAGTAGGTCGTGGAAAACCCGTAAGCAATAATACAAAGCCCACGCCCGTTAAGGTCGTTGCTTCTGAAAAAATACCTCGCCCATTGCGGGCGCGGGACTATGAATCTGCCGCTTACTGTAAATTTCCACGTTTACTTCGCAGCAAATGCCGCCCGTTTTTCAACGGATTGCGGTACAAAGATACGAAATAAAAAATAGATTCAGAAGAAATCCCGGTATATTTTTTTCAATAAACGTCAATCAATCACACATATAAGATGAAAACAGGTCATTTTGTATGCCGTAGATAATTCCTTATGCAATGGTCGAGCCATCCAGCCGTCAAAAATGCAAATACAGATGGATAATTGTTACGCACATCCTTATATCGGGCTTTGTTAAAGTCGCTGACTCGGAAGGCCGTTTCGGAAAACAGATTACGAAACTACTTTCACGATTTCGCACAACAGGCTACGACCATCTGCGACGATACGGATGCTCTATCGGCATTGAGGACTTTGAACTATACGCAGGTTCAATTCCGCTCCCTTCTTCGCCGGATTTCCGAACGGGACACTCCGCCGCCGCATTATCTATCCCGGTTTATCGTCATGGCTATCGAATTTATTTGCATGGAAAAAGAATTGTTGTATTATCGTCTTGAACATCCGCAGTATTTTATCTCTGAGCCTGCACCTCAGTCGCCGCTCTATTGGTCTAAAAAATACCATGCTGTCGACCTGTCGGAGATTCTTTGCAGTTTCGATCTGATGAGTCCAAGACCTATTATCTTGTCCGACGGTCGCGAAGCTCCGTTTTATCTGGTTATTCAGCATTTCGAACAATTTCTGAATGTCAAACTCGGAAATCCGGGCGACATCAAACGCCGTGTTCTCGAACGCAAAAAAGATCGCACGAAGTTTACAGAAGTAATATTCCATACCCTGAACGACGATGAGAATGAGTAAACTATTTTTGGCGATTTTTTATGACTACGTAGCTGTCTACGTATGTAAATCGGCATCGGAAAAACAACCATCTTTACCTCCGAAATCCAAATATAATATTATGGCACAAACTACATCTGAACTCGAAGAAAGCCTGCTTATCAGGCTGCTCACGACCTCGCTCGACCGACGGCTGACGGATTCGGAACGCAAGGCGTTCGGTGCTGCCCATGAAGATTACATCGACACATTGCAGGCCTTGTCGCAGGATTTGCGGAAATCGCCGCTAGATGTTCTGCATCGACTGATCCGCGCCGACACCCGGTTATGCCGACTGGAGAATTGCATCTACGATAAGCACTCGCTGCAAGCCTCGCTGCTGAAATCCGCCATCCAACTGACAAACTTCGAAATCCGTTTAGTCTTTACCCGACTTCGCTATCCATCTATCGCCGACCCCATCTCTGCGGACATACCGAAATCTCCTCTTTATCTGTCGAAAGAACTTACTCCGACGGATCTGATGGAGCTGATCGCCGCGTTGCAAATCTCCGGTGCCGTGCGCCGTATCGACGGTTCTCCGGCCGATCTTCAAATGCTTGTCGATATCCTATCGTGGACTTTCAATATCCGGATCAACAATCCGGAGCAGTGCCGCCATGCCGTCGTAAACCGCAAATTACGCCTGACCCGTTTTCTGGATTTCCTGCGCAACCACCTGCTCGAATATAACCGTCGGTGAATAAATAATGCCCCTTCATAGGGGCGTTATTCGTATAAGCGGACTGGAGCGGACTGGAATGGACATCGGCGTCTGTATTTCTGTCATGCGTGTATTTTTGGACTTTTAAATTCCCGGTCATGCAACAGGAAGATGATTTGAAAGCCCTTGAAAACATCGTGCAGTTCGCCCGTGGGTTGGGCGTGTTCTTTTTGGTGCTGCACGTGTATTGGTTCTGCTACGAATGGCTGTCGTCGCATGCTTTGACCTACGCTTTCGTAGACCGCATTCTGCTTAATATCCAGCAGACGACATTGTTGTTTTCCTCTCCCGTCATCACGAAGCTCTGCGCCCTTCTGTTTCTTGCACTCGGCTGCTACGGCACGAAGAGCGTCCGCAACGGCAGGGTCGACAGGCGGCATATCGTCGTCGTCGCTTGTCTCGGCTTTCCGCTGTATTTCCTGAATGGCCCTTTGCTGGAACTTCCCACAGGAATCGGCTTCCGGGGCTGGAGCTACACGCTGACCCTCGGTGCGGGCTACCTCTGCCTGCTGGCTGCCGGCGTGTGGCTGCGACGGCTGATGAAACAGCCCCTTGCCGACGACCCGTTCAATGACCGCAATGAAAATTTCCTTCAGGAAGAACGTTATCTCAACAACGAATATTCGGTGAATCTTTCCACCCGTTACCGCTATAAAGGAGAATGGCGCGAGGGATGGATCAACGTCATCAACCCATTCCGTGCGACGCTGATCCTCGGAACTCCCGGCTCGGGCAAGAGCTATGCGGTATTGAACAACTATATCAAACAGCATATCGAGAAGGGTTTCTCGATGCTCATCTACGACTATAAATTCGACGACCTTACCCGCATCGCCTACAACCACCTGCTTCGGCATCTGAACCAATACGCTGTCAAGCCGAAGTTCTGCATCATCAACTTCGACGATCCCCGCCGCTCGAACCGCTGCAATCCCATCGACGCCCGCTTTATGGACGACATCTCGGATGCTTATGAAAGCGCCTACGTCACACTTTTGAACCTCAATAAGACGTGGGTGGACAAGCAGGGCGACTTCTTCACCGATTCGGCCGTCATCCTGCTGGCGGCGATCATCTGGTACCTGAAAATTTACGACAAGGGCCGCTACTGCACCTTCCCGCACGCCATCGAGTTTCTGTGCCAGCCCCTCGAAAAGATTTTCCCGATCCTTTCGTCCTACCCGGAACTGGAAAACTATCTCTCACCCTTTATGGATGCATGGAAAAGCAATGCGCAGGACCAGTTGCAAGGGCAGGTCGCCTCGGTGAAGATTCCTCTGTCAAGGATGATTTCTCCGCAGCTCTACTGGGTGCTTACGGGCAACGACTTTACGCTGGATATCAACAACCCCAAGGAGCCGAAAATCCTCTGCATGGGCAACAACCCCGACCGTCAGAGCATCTACGGCGCGGCGCTGGGACTCTACAACTCGCGCCTGATACGGCTTATCAACAAGAAAGGGAAGCTCAAGTCGTCGCTTATTATCGACGAGTTGCCGACGATTTATATCCGGGGGCTGGATAACCTGATCGCCACGGCCCGCTCGAACAAGGTCTCCGTCTGTCTGGGCATTCAAGACTTCTCACAGTTGGAGCGCGACTACGGGGAGAAGGAGTCTAAGGTCATCATCAATACCGTGGGTAATATCTTCTCGGGACAGGTCGTGGGCGATACGTCCCGCACCTTGTCGGATCGCTTCGGCAAGATCGTCCAGCTGCGCGAGTCGCACTCGGTATCGAACGAGAACGTCACGACTTCGACCAATACGCAGCTGGAAACGCTGATCCCGGCCTCGAAGATCTCCAACCTCACGCAGGGCATGTTCGTCGGTTCGGTGGCCGACAACTTCGACGAGCGTATCGAGCAGAAAATCTTCCATGCCGAGATCGTCATCGACAACGAAAAGGTCAAGGCGGAAACCGCGGCCTATGTCCCCATTCCCGAAATTTCGTCTTTCATCGGCGAGGACGGCAAGGATCACATGGAGGAGATCGTCAAAGAAAATTATTACCGTGTCAAAGCCGACGTTGCGGAGCTTGTCCTCCGGGAAATCGCACGGATGAAGGCCGATTCCGACCTTTCGAAATTATTGCCCAAGCATCTGCGTTAAAACTATTCCGGAATGGTTTCGGCGACAATCCATACGCCGTTCTTGTCCGCTCCGATACGCTCCACTGAACCAGCTTTCCGCAATGCGGCGATATCGCGGCGTATGGTACGTTCGTTTACTTGCAGCCATGCTGCCAAGGCATCGACAGTTACCGACGGTTCCCGGTGCATTCTGTCCAATATCTGCTGCTGCCGGGGCGTTTTTACCCGGACATTTACCCGGACATTTGCCCGGACATCCGGAGCCGGGATGCCACTGTTTTCCATGGAAGAGCAGTATTCCCCGATCATCTGTTCGATATTGCGGATATGCTCCGCAAGCATGAAATCCCGGAAGATGCTTTCATCTTCCCTGTCGCGCGCGGCGATCAGCGCTTCGATATACTCGGCCTTATGCTCCCGGAGTATTTTCGATGGCAGCAGCCCGCTTTCGAACTGCAGCTGGTTCATGAGCAGACGTGCCATGCGTCCGTTTCCATCGGCCCATGGATGAATCGTCACCAGACGGAGATGCGCGTCGAAACTCAGGTAGTAGCTGTCGAGCGCACTACGTCCTTTCCGCCTGCGTTGCATATTCAGCCATTGGCAGAACTCCTCCAGCTTGCCCGGTACCTTCTGAAAATTCATATACGAACGTCCCCCGGCTCCTGCTGTCACGTTGAGCAGCCGCAGGTCTCCCGCCGCAGACGAGAAACGTCCCAGCGGAGTGTTGTATATCGTTCCGGTATTCTTCATCACGCAAGCCGACAATTCGCAGAGCATGCCGACCGACAGATCCGTCCGGGCCTTCGCATAGGCGATGCTTCGTTCGTAGGCCGCTTTCAGATCGAGGTTCATCAGCTGCTCGGCCATCGAGCGGCCTTTGGCACTGATTCCTTCGTCGAACAGAAGTTGATTCTCAAGCTCCGTCACCGTCGAACCTTCGATAGCCGTAGAGTGGGTAATAAGTGAGTAGAGATAGAATTTGTCGTAGTCTATCTGCCTGTCGATACCCAAGGTGTCGAATTGCTCCAGAAGCGCTGCCAGTTTTTCCTCTTTTGTCGTCATGATATGTCTGCGAATATAAGTATTTTTTCGATATTCGGTTTACGGTATCGTTCCCGCAGTTCATTTTTCGGAAAATCGTTTTTTTCGATAGGCCGATGCCATATTCCATCCCGAACATAATCCCATAGCCTTCGATTTTGAGCTCCGCGGCCTGCGACAACTCCTTCAGACAACTTTTCCCTTTGTAAAGAATCCATATCCTTGAAGGGAATTTTCTTGTCCGACATACTCCGGCTATTTCCCTTGTAAAGATACGAACTATTTTCCGAATCGCACTTCCTGCGTTTTCCCGGAAATATTCAATGCATCGGGGCTTGAAAACACACTTGTGAGCGGACTGGAGCGGACAGGGACGGACATCTGTATTGTTCGGGATTCCAAGTCTTTATATTCGTGGCATAAACCTTTTTTGTTTCACCTAAAAAACATTTTGTATTATGTCCGAAGACAATCAGAACCGATGGCCGAATCAGGCTCCCGAGCAGGCCGATCCCAACTACAAGGAGACGCTTTTGCTCTATAACGAGAAGAACGGCGCCGCAGAGGTTGTTTCCGACCTCAAGCAGAGCGGTAACCAATACAAGGTTACGACGACACAGCCGCTCACGGCCAACAAACCTGCATTCTACGACCTTCGTAACAGCTCCGTCGTCGCGGCCTTCATCAAGGGTTTCATGTCGCAGGAAAATGCCAAGCCCTTTCATTTTCTGAAAGTCGCCGCCGACAAGGCCAGCGATCTCACGCAGTCCCTGCTGCGCCTTGCCGGCAATCCCAAGGATCCCGAGGGCCTGAAGGCCCTCTACGACCACCGCGTCACCTCCTACCAGCTCGAAAAAATCAAGTTCGACACTCCGGATTTAAAGTTGCAAGAGCTGAAAGAGATGGGTATCATTGTTACTCCCAAAGAGCTGGATGCTATGAAACACGGCCTTCCGTGCACGGAGTTACATGACGTGAACCTCAAGATCGGCAATATGCCCATTGTCGGACAGTTCGCCCTGCAACCGTATCGAGATATAAACGGCGACGTGCAAGTCGGTCTGACGAGCGCCCTTCCGCGTCCGGAGTTCGAACGCGAAGAGTACCGGATGATGTTCTCCACGAGTGAGAAGGAGCAGCTGTTGGCTGGAAAAACTCCCGACCGGCTGTACGAACTCCCCAATCCACACACGGGGGAGAAGGAGTGGTGTTTCGCCACGCTGAATCCTGCGACGAACCGCCTTGTCACCATTCCGAAGCGCGATGTCCCCGACCTGCGTTATTTCAATGGCGTGCGCTTGGATGATACGCAGCAGAACGAACTGGCTCTGGGTGGTCGTGTCTTCGTCGAAGGTTGTGCCATGCGCGGCAGCGACATCACTTATTCAGGCAAGGTGGGCTTCGATGTCCTCTCGAACGAATACAAGATGACCGACTACCAGTTCAGTCGCCCCTATATCTCTCCGCAACTCGACAAGCAGCTCGATGAGCGTCAGCGCACGGCCCTGCTGAGCCCCGAAGGTCTGGACTGCTCGAAGGAGAAGGATCATCCCATTCTGGGCAAGAACGGCAAGGCGCTGAACTGCATCCTGCGTATCGACCCCCGCTCGAACGGCGTGGTCTACGATTTTTCGCAGCAGCGCCGTCAGGAGCAGCAGGAAAAACAGCAGCAGGAACCCAAGGAGTCCAAAGCTGCGGAGCAAAGTCAGGAGGCGGATCAAGGCCAGGGTCAGGGCCGCGGTCGCAAACGCTAATCCCGTCCTGCAATGGAAACCCCCGATGAAAAATGGTTCCGGGAGCGTCTGCGGCATTTTCTCGAAATACGCCATCCTCCGCGTCAGTTTCACAAGGCGATGATCGAACGGCGTAGCCGTCTGGCTTTCGAAAGCTACACACGAAGCATTGAGCTGGAAGCGACTATCGATTCGGCAGTACGTGTCGCCGACAAGGTGCTGTTCCGGGGTCTGCTTTTCTCGAAGTACGATACCGTTCATCTGATCCTTGCGACGGACTTTCCAGCCATCCCCGAGAACCAGCGGCAGGAGGTCGCGCTGAAACTCACTCGCATCTGTGCCCCGATCTTCCGGGCATACGACCTGAAAGACGACTTCGCCGAGCAGCCGGAATTCCGACGGCTCAGGGAAGAGCTCCGCACCGGCATCCGCAGCTGGATCGACGAGAACGGCGTCCCGGGCTACCACAGCCCGGCGCGCAAGGAAAAACCACCTGTCCCATATTCCGAACAACCCCGATATCCAAAACGCAACAAGCGTAAATAGTTCATTCACTTAATTTCCTATTACATTATGAAAAAGATTCTTTTTGCCGCGACTGCTCTGGTCGCATCCCTGTTCGCCTCGTGCGACAAAAACGATGAACCGATGAATCCTTCGCAGCCCGACATGACGGCCGGTACCGCCGCGGTAACGATCACGCTCACCGATGTTCCCGACAACACAACCCGCGCCTTCTTCGACACGACGGCCGCAGCCGAAACATGGGAGAAGTCCCTCTCGTCGCTTTCGGTATTCGCCTTCGACAAGAGCGGAACCCTTCTCGTGCGCCGTGACTTCACCTCGTCGGAACTCTCCGCGAAGTCCGCAACCTTCGCACTTCCGAAATCTGCTGCCGGCACCGAGTGCTCGTTCTATGCCGTAGCGAACTACGATGCCTCGTCCGCGACGACCAAATCCACACTGACGGCCCTCGTGGAAAAAGCAGCCGCAGACTACAACGGCACCTTCGCCGAAGTCTCGACCAAAGCCAAACGTTCGGAAGGATTCGTCATGTCGGGTTCGACGTCAAAGACCATCGGAGCGGTGAACACCTCGACCTCCGTAGCGATCACGCTCAAACGTACCGTGGCGAAAGTCGCTCTGCAAACCTCGGTCGATGCCTCCTTCTCGGAGAAATACCCCGGTTCGATTACGATTAAATCGGTGAAACTCTCTCGGGCAGCATCGCAATCGCTCCTCTTCGCCGGTACACCCGCTCCCGGCGCGATGACGTTTACACACACGCAGACGCCTGCCTCGGTTTCGGGGAAATTCAACTCACTGTTCTACATTTATGAAACAGGAACACTCAACAGCGGCAGCCGTGTTCTTCTGGAGATCAATGCCACCTATGACGGCGACGGCAGCAACTTGACGACTGACGATCAGTCGGAGGTGATCTACTCGGTCGAGGTGATGGGCAAGGCCGCAGGCGAGATCCTGCGCAACGGATACTACCGCATCTCTGCCAACATTACGGGCCTCGTAGGTCAGGACTGTCAGGTATCAGTAACAATCGCCGACTGGGAGACGCCCGTAACGCAGAATGTCGACCTGGGTGCATAATCCGAATCATTCACCGGCTTCCGTCTTTGCGGGACGGAAGCCTTTTCTTGTCCAATTATGATAAAGGAAATATATATCATATGGTGCACAGTTTTGTGTTCCTTCCTGTTAGGAAGTTGCAGCCGCTCTTCGGTCGATATGCCCGTCCTGCCCGAGCCGTCCCGCCCCGCCGAAACAGTATCCATCCGCGTCACGGCCATTCCGGAATTTCCCATCGTCGTGACGCAAACACAAGCCCGAGTCTTGGAGAACGACATCCGCGACCTGAATATCTGGCTCTACACCCAGGCCGGGCAGCTAGCCGCACACGCCTACGCAACGGCTGCGACCACAACGCTGGACTGTCCGCCGGGAACCTACCGCCTCGTCGCCGTCGCCAATGCTTTCGCGGATCTCGGGGTTTTGTCGCTCTCCAAAGTCTCGGAATACCGGATCAGCAAATCCTCCGTACAGGACGAATGTCTTTTCATGACGGCCCGACAGGATGTGACGATTACGACCGAAACCCGACAGCTGGATATCGAGGTCACACGTTTCGCCGCTAAAATCCGCTATTCGATCCATATAGACGATAATACTTCCGGCATCGAACTCGTCAGCGTACAACCACGCAGCCTCCCAACCTCGGGGATGCCTTTCGCCGACACATCCGCCGAAGAATACGCAGATAGCGAGGTCGAGGAGATTCCGGCCTCTTCATCGCAAGCATATGCCGGAACATTTTACATGTTTCCCAATCCACAGGGAACCGTAACAGAAATCACATCGCAGACAGACAAAGGGCCACAAAAAGCCCCGAAGAATGCCTCGTATCTGCTCATCCGAGCCCGAAAAGGAACCGAAGAGCTGATTTATACGGTCTACCTCGGAGAGAACAACACGGACAACTTCGACGTGCGGGCAAACACCTCCCATACCCTCGACATCGTCATTCGAAGAAACGGGATGACAGACACCCGCGTATTCAACTACATCGTCACCATAACGGAGCAGGTGCTGGAGCCCGGAACAATGCTGAGAGGCTTTCATCTGGAGCCGTCACTAATGCTGACGGAGGTCGCTGTCGAAGGAAGTGACGACCTTGAAATTACAACGACACTACGCATCACAGAAGGCGATCTCTCCCTGTTGTCCGTCAGCAATACACCGGGACAGAGCGAGTATCCCCCAATAGCGATCAGACCCGGGCAGATACGACCCTTCCGCTTTCAGTACGACATCACGAAATACACGCCCGAGAACGCCACGCTCTCCTACGAATTGATCTTCCGGGACAAATATGGAGAAGGCCCGAGATTCGCCTTCACGCACCGTTATGCCAACTATATTCAGGTATATACACACTGGTACGGCGGAGGCAAAGGATACGGAAAAATAATATCGCCCGATGCTCGGGCCGTGATTCTGCAAGAAACACTCTCCGCACTCATATACCATGTATTCTGCTATGATTCAGGCTGCACGATGACTGCCAAACCCGCAACCGAAGGCAGTGTGTTCCTCGCATGGCAGAGCGAACACAACGACATGCGGTTCTGGTGGGAGCCGACCTATACCTACATCCCAGAACAACGTAAACAAACACTTTACGTCTGGTTCGACTAAAACTAAAAGCTCAACCGATTATGAAAATGAAAATCCTTGTTCTATTGGCTGTCGCCATCGCAGCGTCCGGCTGTGAAAAGGCCCGTCTCTCCGATTCCGAAGCACCGCTTGCGGAGCGTCCCATACTGACGGAACTCTCCATCGGCACCAGAACCTCCGTA
>JAJPZH010000226.1 GCA_021204515.1 Alistipes sp.
CCTTTCGGCAGCGCGGCCAGCACGTCGAGGTATTCCTTCTCCGAAAGCGTAGCCAGACGCTCGATGCCCTGCTCGGCGGCGGCGCCGGCGTTGATCACGACGTAACGCTCGTAATAGATGATCGCCTCCAGCTTCTTCGACGGGATACCCAGCAGGTAGCCGATCTTCGAAGGCAGCGAGCGGAAGTACCAGATGTGAACCACGGGCACGACCAGCGAAATGTGGCCCATGCGCTCGCGGCGCACCTTCTTCTCGGTCACCTCCACACCGCAGCGGTCGCAGACGATACCCTTGTAGCGGATACGCTTGTACTTGCCGCAATGGCATTCGTAGTCCTTGACGGGACCGAAAATGCGTTCGCAGAACAGACCGTCGCGCTCGGGCTTGTAGGTACGATAGTTAATGGTTTCGGGCTTGAGTACCTCGCCGCTCGACTGGGCCAGAATCTCCTCGGGGGAGGCCAAGCCTATCGAAATCCGGCTGTAACCATTGTTCGTCTTATTGTCTTTGGAAATTGACATATTTGTTCTTCGTTTTTCTTATCCTCAAATTATACCTTACTCGAGTTTGACCGACAGAGCCAGACCGCGAAGCTCGTGCAGCAGCACGTTCATAGCCTCGGGGATACCCGGCTTGGGCAGATTCTCGCCCTTGACGATCGCCTCGTAAGCCTTGGCGCGGCCCATCACGTCGTCGGACTTGATGGTCAGTATCTCCTGCAGGATGTTGGCGGCGCCGAAACCTTCGAGCGCCCAAACCTCCATCTCACCGAAACGCTGACCGCCGAACTGGGCTTTACCGCCGAGCGGCTGCTGCGTGATGAGCGAGTAGGGACCGATCGAACGGGCGTGCATCTTGTCGTCGATCATGTGACCGAGCTTGAGCATGTAAATCACGCCCACCGTCGCCGGCTGGTCGAACTTCTCGCCCGTACCGCCGTCGTAGAGGTACGTACGGCCGCTGTGCGGAATACCCGCCTTGGCCGTATACTCGTTGATCTGGTCGAGCGACGCACCGTCGAAGATCGGCGTTGCGAACTTCAGGCCCAGTTCACGGCCCGCCCATCCGAGCACGGTCTCGTAAACCTGTCCGAGGTTCATTCGCGAAGGCACACCCAGCGGGTTCAGACAGATATCGACGATCGTTCCGTCCTCGAGGAACGGCATGTCCTCATCGCGCACGATACGGGCTACGATACCCTTGTTACCGTGGCGTCCTGCCATCTTGTCGCCCACCTTGAGCTTGCGCTTCTTGGCGATATAGACCTTGGCCATCTGGATAACGCCCGTCTGCGGAAGTTCGTCGCCGTCGGTGATGTTGTACTTCTCACGCTTGATGGCGGCATCGGCCTTCTTCCATTCGATGGTATAATTGTTAATGGTAGCTTCGATCAGCGCGTCGGTGTGGGCGTCTCCCGTCCACTTGCAGGTGCCGAGGTTCAGGTACCCCATCACCACGCCGGTCTTCTCGTCCGTGGTCTTGCGGGCGATCTCCTCCAGCATCTTCTGCGAGAATTTCGTACCTGCGGGATAGAGTTCCACACCGAAATAGTCGGTGACGCCGGTCGTGGTTTTGCCCTGAAGCAGAGTCCACAACTTGGCGACCAGACGTTTGGTCAGCTCCGAAATCTCGGATGCGAACTTCTCGTCGAGTTTCTCGATCTGCACCTTCTCGGCGCTCTTGCCCTTCTTGCCCTCCTTGTTGGCGCGGCTGTAGAGCTTCGTGTCGATCACCACGCCGTGCAGCGAAGGCTGCGCCTTGAGCGAAGCGTCCTTCACGTCGCCGGCCTTGTCGCCGAAGATGGCGCGGAGCAGCTTCTCCTCAGGCGACGGATCGCTCTCGCCTTTCGGTGTGATCTTACCGATCAGGATGTCGCCCGGATGCACGTTGGCGCCGATACGGATGATACCGTTCGCGTCGAGGTCCTTGGTAGCGTCCTCGCTCACGTTCGGAATGTCCGAAGTCAGTTCCTCGACACCGCGCTTGGTGTCGCGTACCTCCATGATGTACTCGTCGACGTGTACCGACGTGAAGATGTCCTCACGCTGGATACGCTCCGAGATCACGATGGCGTCCTCGAAGTTATAACCCTTCCAAGGCATGAACGCCACCTTCAGGTTGCGGCCCAGAGCCAGCTCGCCGTGCTGCGTCGAATAACCTTCGGTAAGGATCTGTCCTTTCACGACCTTGTCGCCCGTCAGTACGATGGGTCTCAGGGTGATGGAAATATTCTGGTTGGTACGGCGGTAGCGCGGAAGTTCGTATGTGGTCACTTCCGGCTCGAACGACGCCAGAATCTCGTCTTCCGTACGCTCGTATTTGATCTGTATCTTCGTCGCGTCGGCGAAAGTCACTTCGCCGTCGCCCTCGGCCACGATCTGAATGCGGCTGTCGGAGATCATGTCTTTCTCGATACCCGTGCCGACGATAGGAGCGTCCGTGGTCACCAGAGGCACGGCCTGACGCATCATGTTCGAACCCATCAGGGCGCGGTTGGCGTCGTCGTGCTCGAGGAACGGAATAAGGCTCGCCGCGATCGAAGCGATCTGGTTCGGAGCCACGTCCATCAGGTTCACCTCATCTGCGGTAACAACCGGGAAGTCGGCACCTTCGCGCGCCTTGATACGGTCGGGCTGCAGGAAGTGGCCTTCGTCGTCGATCGGCATGTTCGCCTGCGCGACGATCTTGCCCTCCTCCTCTTCGGCCGAGTAATAACGGATGTCGTCGTTGTTCATGTCGATCTTGCCGTTCTCGACCTTGCGGTAGGGAGTCTCGATGAATCCCATCGGCGAAATCTTGGCATAAACGCAGAGCGACGAAATCAGACCGATGTTCGGGCCTTCCGGCGACTCGATCGGGCAAAGACGGCCGTAATGCGTGTAGTGTACGTCTCGCACCTCGAAACCGGCGCGGTCACGCGACAGACCGCCGGGACCGAGAGCCGACAGACGGCGCTTGTGCGTAATTTCGGCCAGCGGGTTGATCTGGTCCATGAACTGCGAGAGCTGCGAAGTGCCGAAGAACGAGTTGATCACCGAAGACAACGTCTTGGCGTTGATCAGGTCCACCGGCGTAAACACCTCGTTGTCACGCACGTTCATACGCTCGCGGATCGTACGCGCCATGCGCACGAAACCTACCGAGAACTGATTCGACAGCTGTTCGCCCACGGTGCGCACGCGACGGTTCGACAGGTGGTCGATATCGTCCACGTCGGCCTTGGAGTTGATCAGCTGGATCAGGTATTTGATAATGGCGATGATGTCCTCGCGCGTCAACGTGCGGATAGCCGGATCGGTATCCAGATCCAGCTTCTTGTTGATGCGGTAGCGGCCTACGTCGCCCAAGTCGTAACGCTTGTCCGAGAAGAAGAGCTTCTCGATGACGTCGCGCGCCGTCGCCTCATCGGGCGGCTCCGAAGCGCGCAGCTGCCTGTAGATATAAACGACAGCCTCCTTCTCGGAGTTGCAGGGGTCTTTCTGCAGGGTATTGTATATAATCGAGAAGTCGATACCCGACAGACTCTCCTTGTGCAGAAGAATCGTCTTGGCGCCGCTCTCGAGAATCTGGTCCACATGTTCCTCTTCGAGGACCGTCTCGCGGTCCACGATCACGTTGTTGCGCTCGATGGAAACCACCTCGCCCGTATCTTCGTCCACGAAGTCCTCGACCCACGTCGAAAGCACGCGCGCAGCGAGCTTGCGGCCCACGGCCTTCTTGAGATTGGCCTTCGTGACCTTCACTTCATCCGCCAGATCGAAAATTTCGAGAATCTGCTGGTCCGCCTCGTAGCCGATGGCACGCAGCAGCGTGGTGACGGGAAGCTTCTTCTTACGGTCGATGTAGGCATACATCACGTTGTTGATGTCCGTTGCAAATTCGATCCACGAACCCTTGAAAGGAATGATACGCGCCGAATAGAGCTTCGTGCCGTTGGTGTGCATGCTCTGTCCGAAGAACACGCCCGGCGAACGGTGCAGTTGGGATACGATGACACGCTCCGCACCGTTGATGACGAACGTACCGCGTTCGGTCATATAGGGAATCGTACCGAAGTACACGTCCTGAACGACAACGCCGAAATCTTCGTGCTCGTCGTCCGTGCAGTAAAGCTTGAGTTTGGCTTTGAGGGGTACGCTGTACGTCAGGCCGCGCTCCAGACACTCCTCGATCGAGTAGCGCGGCGGGTCGATATAGTAGTCGATGAACTCCAGAACGAAATTGTTCCGGGTATCCGTAATGGGGAAATTCTCCTGAAACACCTTGTACAGCCCCTCGTTTTTACGATTCTCGGCTGTGGTGTCCATCTGGAAAAAGTCCCGGAATGATTTAAGCTGTACCTCCAGCAGATCGGGATAAGGCACCCGGTTCTTGACTGTCGAAAAGCTAATTCTTTGTTGTGTTTTTGCTGTGGACATCGTAAAATCCAAATTATGTTGAAGTGTAATTCTGGTGGGTTACGCTCCCCCGCGTTGCCGGGTATTTATTATCCCGCCAATGCCCCCGTTTGCAGGCGTATTTCGCCCCGGGAGCATCCTTTCTTCCAAAGAGTGGACACAGCTCCTGCTCGGCACTTCCAGTCTTTAGACCAAGAAAAGGCATAGAGCTTACACGCCGGTAAGCCCTATACCTGAATCGTCTGAAACGACTTAAGCAGCAATGCTACTTAAGCTCAACTTCAGCACCAGCCTCCTCGAGCTGAGCCTTGATCGACTCGGCCTCTTCCTTGGAGACACCCTCCTTAACAGCCTTGGGAGCACCGTCAACGAGAGCTTTAGCGTCACCCAGCGAAAGACCGGCGATGTCCTTAACGACTTTGATTACCTGAAGTTTAGCCTGACCGGCGGTTTTCAGGATCACGTCGAAAGTCGATTTCTCGGCAACAGCAGCCTCGCCTGCGCCGGCAGCGGGAGCTGCAACGGCAACAGCGGCAGCAGCCGGTTCAATGCCATACTCCTCCTTGAGGATGGTAGCCAATTCGTTTACCTCGGTAACCTTGAGGTTTACCAGTTCTTCAGCAAGTTTCTTTACGTCTGCCATAGTTGTAAGCTTATTAAATTTTGTTTAATTCTTGATTGTGATTAGTTGTTTCTCGATTCGAGCGTCTTCACGATGCCCGCAATCTTTTGGCCTGCATTAGCCTGCAATGCAGAAATAACATTCTTCGCAGGAGACTGGAGCAGTGCGATGATATCGCCGATAAGCTCCTCCTTCGACTTGATGTTACACAGAGCGTCCAGCTGATCGTCGCCCACATAAACGCATCCCTCGGCGAAAGCCGCTTTCAGAACGGGTTTGTCGGACTTCTTGCGGAATTCCTTGATCAGGACCGCAGGAGCCTTCGCAACGTTGGCGAACATAATCGAGGTCGGACCCTCCAATACTTTTACCAGATCAGCGTCAGCCTTCTCCACCTTTTCCAGCGCCTTGCCCAGCAGCGTGTTCTTCACGACTACCAGTTTGACGTCGTTTTCGAAGCACTTGCGGCGCAGGGCAGCGGTCTGCTCTGCGTCAAGCGCCGCGATGTCGGCGATATAGAAGTGAGGATAAGCTTGGAGCTGCTCGGCAATGGCGTTAATAACGACCAGTTTTTCTTCCTTTGTCATCTCTTCTCTCCTCCTTCTTATTTGGTTTCTACTGATTTGGAATCAATCTGCAAGCCGGGACTCATCGTGGTCGAGAGATAAATACTCTTCACATAAGAACCTTTCGCAGCAGCCGGTTTCAGTTTGAGAATCATGTTCAGCACCTCTTTCGCGTTGTCCACGATCTGATCGGCCGAGAACAAAACCTTACCTACCGAAGTGTGAATGATACCGAATTTATCGACCTTGAAGTCGATCTTACCCGATTTCACTTCCTGAACGGCTTTGCCTACCTCCATCGTAACCGTACCGGTCTTGGGGTTAGGCATCAGGCCGCGAGGACCCAGAATACGGCCCAGCGCACCGACCTTGCCCATTACGTTCGGCGTGCAGATGATAACGTCAACGTCAGTCCAGCCGCCCTTGATTTTATCAACAAACTCGTCCAAACCTACGTAATCGGCGCCGGCAGCCTGAGCTTCGGCCTCCTTCTCAGGAGTACAGAGCACCAGCACCCGTACCTGCTTACCCGTACCGTGAGGCAGCGTCACAACACCGCGGACCATCTGATTGGCCTTGCGGGGATCGACTCCCAGACGCACGTCGATATCAACCGAAGCGTCGAATTTCGTGAACGTAATCTCCTTCAGAAGAGCGGCGGCCTCCGAGAGCTTGTAAGCCTTATTGGCTTCCACCTTGGCGTAGGCGATCTTTTGATTTTTTGTCAACTTACTCATCTTCGATTACATATTAGGAAATTCACCGACGACGTTGATACCCATACTACGAGCGGTACCGGCAATCATACGCATAGCAGCTTCCATAGTAAAGCAGTTCATGTCAGGCATTTTGTCCTGAGCGATCTCGCGCACCTGATCCCACGTCACCTGACCGACCTTGTCGCGGTTAGGCTGTGCGGAACCCTTCTGCACTTTGGCTGCTTCCTTGAGCTGAATAGCTACAGGCGGCTGTTTTACAACAAAGTCGAACGACTTATCGCTGTAAACCGTGATGATGACCGGAAGAACCTTCCCTGCCTTGTCCTGGGTACGCGCATTGAACTGCTTACAGAAGTCCATGATATTGACTCCCTTGGAACCCAATGCGGGACCAACCGGGGGCGAAGGATTGGCGGCACCACCTTTGATCTGCAATTTAATAAATGCAGCAACCTCTTTTGCCATAGTTTTCCTTGGTTAATTATTCTTTTTCTACTTGTGTGAAACCCAACTCCATAGGAGTTTTGCGCCCGAATATCTTCACCGATACCGTGAGTTTCTTGCGCTCGTTGTCGACGGCCTCGATGGTACCCTGGAAGCTTGAGAAAGGGCCATCGGTGACCTTGACGGTCTCGCCGACAAAGAATGGTATTTCGTTCTCCTCCTCCATGGCATTCATCTCATCGACGCGGCCGAGGATGCGGGCCACCTCCTGCGGACGCAGCGGCGTGGCATTCATCTTGCGACTGTCTTCCTTGGTATCGCCGAGGAAACCCAGCACATTGGGAGTGTTACGAATTATAATCGGAATCTGACCTACAAACGCGGCCTCCACCAATACGTAGCCCGGATAAGAAACCTTCTCCTTGGAGACTTTCTTTCCGTTGCGGATGGTGTAAACCTTTTCGGTGGGAATCAGCACCTGAGATATGTACTCCTCCAGATTATTATGGCGGATTTCGGCCTCGATATACTCTTTGACCTTGTTTTCCTTACCGCCGATAGCCCGGACGACATACCACTGTTTCTTAATCTCGCTCATCGTTTCAGCAACAATTAACGGCCAAGATTACCCAAAGTCCTGTAAATGACGGCCATCAGGTTCTCGAACGTCAGGTCCATAGCCAGCACGACAACAGCGAAAATGACCGAAGCCACCATCACGACGATCGTAGAACTCTGGAGCTGCGGGAACGTGGGCCACGTCACCTTGTTTACAAGCTCGTTGTAGGATTCTTTAACGTAATTGAACATACCTTTTTTCTTTTACTCTTTTGGCAGGAGCAGAGAGATTCGAACTCCCATCAACGGTTTTGGAGACCGCTATTCTACCCTTGAACTATGCTCCTAAAAGCAGGAAGCGGTGCGGAACACCGCTTCCCTTATGGGTTGTGAAAATTATTTCACGATCTTCAGGATCTGACCTGCACCTACCGTACGGCCACCCTCGCGGATTGCGAAACGCAGACCTTCGTTGATAGCTACCGGGTAGATCAGCTTCACGGTGATAGTCACGTGGTCGCCGGGCATAACCATATCCACGCCTGCGGGCAGGTGAACCTCACCGGTCACGTCCATCGTACGCAGATAGAACTGGGGACGATAGTTGTTGTGGAACGGCGTGTGACGGCCACCCTCTTCTTTCTTCAGGATGTAGACCTCAGCCTCGAACTCGGTGTGCGGAGTGATCGAGCCGGGTTTGGCGACGACCATACCGCGCTTAACCTCTTTCTTGTCGATACCGCGGAGCAGCAGACCTACGTTGTCGCCGGCCTCGCCCTCGTCGAGCAACTTGCGGAACATCTCGACACCCGTACAGGTCGAAGTCAGGGTCTTCTCCTCGAGACCTACGATCTCGACGGGATCGCCTACGTGGATGATACCGGTCTCGATACGGCCCGTTACAACGGTACCGCGGCCGGTGATCGAGAACACGTCCTCGACAGGCATCAGGAACGGCTTCTCGTTCTCACGCTGCGGGATCGGAATATACTCGTCGACAGCGTTCATCAGCTCCATGATCTTGTCCTCCCATGCCGGCTCGCCGTTCAGGCCGCCGAGTGCGGAACCGCGGATAACGGGAGCGTTGTCGCCGTCATATTCGTATTTCGAAAGCAGGTCGCGAACCTCCATCTCGACGAGGTCGAGCATTTCGGGGTCATCCACCATGTCGCACTTGTTCAGGAAAACAACGATACGGGGAACGTTCACCTGACGGGCGAGCAGCACGTGCTCGTTGGTCTGGGGCATCGGGCCGTCCGTTGCAGCGACTACCAGAATGGCACCGTCCATCTGAGCGGCACCGGTAACCATGTTCTTCACATAGTCGGCGTGTCCCGGGCAGTCCACGTGAGCATAGTGGCGGTTAGCCGTCTGGTACTCAACGTGCGAGGTGTTGATCGTGATACCACGCTCTTTCTCCTCGGGAGCATTGTCGATGGAGTCGAACGAACGAAGCTCCGACAGACCTTTCTTAGCAAGAACGGTCGTGATAGCGGCGGTAAGGGTGGTCTTACCGTGGTCAACGTGTCCGATGGTACCGATGTTCACATGCGGTTTCGAACGGTCGAATTTTTCTTTTGCCATAGTATTAAGTATTTAAAGTATTGTTAAAAATTGCTTTAAAGTTTTAAAAATTCATTTCGCAGAACGAGCGGGCGACACAAACTCTCCTATCGACCGATAGGAGACTCCGTATCACACGCTTCTGCGTCTGGAGCGGAAGACGAGGCTCAAACTCGCGACCCTCAGCTTGGAAGGCTGATGCTCTATCAACTGAGCTACTTCCGCAAAAATATACCGTATCAGAGTCAGCCTTTCCCCGCGCCGTCCTTCGATCGGACACCGCAGAGGATCTTGCAACTCCAACCGGCACTCTTTCTTAGTGGGAAGTGATGGATTCGAACCACCGAAGGCGTAAGCCAGCAGATTTACAGTCTGCCCCATTT
>JAJPZH010000253.1 GCA_021204515.1 Alistipes sp.
GTGGATTGTTGCCCGGTTTTTGTTCCGAACAAAAGTAGCCATTTTTTCGGATGCAGCAAGAAAATAACGGATAGTATATGAAAAAATACTATAAAAAAGTTTGCAAATTTCCTTTATTGTCTTTATACTTGCGCATACGATTGCACAAACGATTGCGCAATGCTTGATATTGATAACCTGAAATTATAACCTATGGAAAAAATTGTGATTGTCGGCAGTGCCAATACCGACCTGATCGTTCGGGCAGACCGGATTCCATCGCCCGGCGAAACCGTTCTCGGCGGAGAATTCCGGATCGTTTCCGGCGGCAAAGGCGCTAATCAGGCCGTCGCCGTTGCGCGGCTGGGCGGCGACGCCCTTTTCGTGGCGCGTATCGGGACCGACCTTTTCGGAGATGAGCTGATGGCCCGCTACACGGCGGAAAAGATGGATACTTCGCATGTTCTCCGCGATTCGCAGGCCCCTACGGGCGTGGCGCTCATCACTGTCGATAATGCGGCCGAAAACTGCATCGTCGTGGCTCCCGGTGCGAATGCGCGGCTTTCCAAAAAGGATATCGACGACGTCCGTCCCGAACTGGCGAAGGCCGGCTATCTGCTGATCCAACTCGAAATACCGCTCGAAACCGTGGAGTACGCGATACAGACCGCCGCGGAACTTGGCGCGAAGGTGATTCTCAATCCGGCGCCGGCGGCGCAGATCGACGAAAAGTACCTGAAATACGTTTATCTCCTTACGCCCAACGAGTCGGAATGCGCCCTGCTGACGGGACGTTCCGTGCTGAACGAGACCGATGCGGCAGCCGCGGCGGAGACTCTGCTGAACAAAGGGGTGAAAAACGTGATCGTCACCTGCGGTTCCCGCGGTGCGGTCGTGAAAAATGCCGATACTTGCGCTGTGGTGCCCGCATGCCGTGTTTCGGCGGTCGATACGACCGCGGCGGGCGATGTTTTCAACGGGGCGCTGGCCGTGGCGCTGGCGGAAGGTTCGCCGCTCTTGGACGCCGCGCATTTCGCGACGCACGCCGCCGCCCTCTCGGTGACCCGCATCGGGGCGCAAAGCTCGATTCCGACGCGACGCGAGGTGGACGACGCCCGTTTTGCAGGCAACAACTGATCCGCAGACAGAATGACAACCCTTTAAAACTTCGAATATGTTTGTAGTAAACAATTATGCGACAGCCGTGATACTCTGCATTGTCACGATGCTGTGCTGGGGCTCGTGGGGCAACACCCAGAAACTCGCAGGCAGGACATGGCGTTATGAACTCTTCTACTGGGACTATGTCGTAGGCATGCTTCTTTTTTCGCTGATCCTCTGCTTTACGCTGGGCAGTATCGGCAGCGAAGGCCGTCCCTTCCTCGAAGATCTCGCGCAGGCTGCGCCCAAAGCCCTCGGCAGCGTACTGCTCGGCGGCATCATCTTCAACGCCTCGAACATCCTGCTTTCCGCTTCCGTGTCGCTGGCCGGACTGGCCGTCGCCTTTCCGCTGGGTGTGGGACTTGCGCTGGTGCTGGGTGTCGTTATCAATTATATGGGTGCGCCGAAAGGCGATCCCTTGATCCTGTTTCTCGGCGTGGCGCTGATCGTCATCGCCATCGTCTGCAACGGAATCGCTTCGGGACGGGTCCGAAAGGAGCCGGGCTCTTCGGCGCAAAACCGCAAAGGCATCCTGCTGGCGGTTCTGGCCGGTGTCCTGATGTCGTTTTTCTACCGCTTCGTGGCCGCGGCGATGGATCTCGACAACTTCGAATCCCCTACTCCCGGCATGCTGACGCCCTATTCGGCGATCTTCATCTTCTCGGTCGGCGTCCTGCTGAGTAATTTCGTTTTCAATACGCTCGTCATGAAACGTCCTTTCGTCGGAACGCCGGTCGGTTACGGCGCCTATTTCAAAGGCTCGGCCCGCACCCATTTGGTCGGTATGCTGGGCGGTGCGATCTGGTGTCTGGGTACGGCGTTCAGCTACATTGCGGCGGGTAAGGCCGGAGCTGCCATTTCGTATGCGCTGGGACAGGGTGCGCCGATGATCGCCGCCGTCTGGGGCGTTTTCGTCTGGAAAGAGTTCCGGGGGGCGAGCCGTTCGGTGGGCTGGCTGTTGGCGGTCATGTTCCTTTTCTTTATTCTCGGTCTGGCATGTATTATTCTCTCCGGAGGCAACTAATAACCTGAAACGATGAAGAAACTTTTGATTTTGACGGCATTTGCCGTCCTCTGTACACTGACGGTCCGGGCGCAGGAGGCTCCCGCCGCACCCTTGCGGGTGATTTTCGATACCGACATGGGCAATGACGTGGATGATCCGCTGGCGCTCGATCTGCTTTACAAGGCGATGGACCGGGGTGAAATCAGCCTGCTCGGCATTCTCAGCAGCAAAGATACCGAATTCTCGCCCCGTTATATAGATATAATGAATACGTGGTACGGCTATCCCGGAATTCCCGTCGGAAAGGTGCGTGACGGCGTGGTACTCAAACGTGACGACTATGCGCGCGCCGTCTGCGAGTCGGGTCGCTTTCCCCGCAGTCGCAGGGACCGGGACTACGGCGATCCCGTGACCCTTTACCGCCGCTTGCTGGCCGAAAGTCCCGACAGCTCGGTCGTGATCGTTTCCGTCGGATTTTCGACCAATCTCGGCCGCCTGCTGGAGAGCTGGGGCGACAAATATTCCCCGCTGGACGGCATTGGACTGGTAAGACGCAAAGTGAAATTCTGTTCGGTGATGGGCGGCAGCTTCGGTGATAAACCCCGCGCCGAATACAATATCGTGAACGACATCGCCAACGCCAAGCGGCTTTTCGCGCTCTGCCCCGTACCCGTTGCAGTCGTGTCGCTCGAACTGGGCAAGACGGTGAATTATCCCGGAGCCAGCATCGAAGCCGATTTTACGTGGGCCGAAAAACACCCGATGGTCGAGGGCTACAAAGCCTATCACAAGATGCCTTACGACCGTCCTACATGGGACATGATGTCGGTGCTGTACGTCCTGCACCCCGAAATGTTCGGAGTGTCCGAACCGGGGATTATCTGTGTGGACGATCTGGGATATACCTATTTTACGCCGACGCCGCGCGGAAAACATACGGTGCTCTCCCTGACGCCCGGACAGCAGGATGCCGTGCTGAAACTCTTCGTCCGGGAGCTGTCTTCGAAACCTGCGAAGTACAGGTAAATACCCGTGCGGCCCGGCGGGGCCTCAAGCCTTTTGTGGGGTCTTTTAATAAAAGAAACCGGAGTCTGAGACTCCGGTTTCTTTTGTGTTCTGGACTTGGTATGCGGTCCTCTCCTACCTTACCCGCAGCGAGCGGCCGATACGCAGTACAGTGGTCGATTTGATGTTGTTCATGCGGCAGATGTTGTTTACTGTCGTGCCGTATCTGCGGGCTATTGCGCCCAGCGTATCGCCAGACTTGATGCGGTGATACTGCATGGCGGCCTTTTCGGCGGCTTCCTTCTTGTCCTGTTCCTCGTTGGCGATCTCGTCGTCGAAATCCTGACCGGCGTTCGAATAGATACTGAAGAATGATTTTTTCAGCAGGAACGTTTCGCGGCTCAGGATGCCGTTTTTGAAGTCGATCAGCCGTTCGGGGTCGAACGACTGTCCGTAATAGCGTGTCTCGAAATGCAGGTGCGGACCTGTCGAGCGTCCCGTAGAGCCGCCCAGACCGATGATCTGTCCCGCTTCGACCCATTGGTTCGGCTCGACCATGCGTTCCGAAAGGTGGCCGTAATAGGTCTCCAGCCCGTTGTCGTGGCGGATAATGACCAGATTGCCGTACCCGCCCTTGTTATACTCCGATATTCGTACCCGGCCGCAGAACGTGGCATAAACCGGATCGCCCGCCTTGAGCGGCAGATCGACGCCCTGATGCTGGCGGCGACGGCGCGGACCGTATTTGCCGCGCGGATGCACCGAACCCTGATACGGGCAGTGGTAGCTCGTCAGCGAGTCGATCAGGTCGATGACCACTGACTGGGGCATCGATGACATATCGACGTCCTTGTAGGGAAAAAGCGTCGTCGTATCCCAGTATTTCTCGAAAATGGTGCTGTCCTTGGCCACCTCGCGGTTGCGGACGTACTTCCATGTGTTGTTGCTGTAGAGCACCACCTGCACCGCGTCGTTGCCCGAATCGAGCGTGTCGAGGGCTACGACGTCATTGGTGTCGAAAATCGACTCGATGTGTTTGGGCGCCAGCCGCAGGCGTAGCGCGGCGATGGAATCCACCGCTGCGGACTCTTCGGGCGATAAGGCTGCAACGTGCAGCGAATCGGTTTGCGGCCCGGCCTGCGGTTCGGCGGCCGAGGCCGTGAGCGCTGCGAATGCGGCCATGGTAAGGCAATATCTTTTCATAGTTTCTTAATTGTTGTCTGGTCAGTTATTTTTCCGAATGACGATTACCGAGATGTTGTCGCGGCCTCCGGCTTTGTCGGCCGTACGTACCAGTTTTTGTGCAAGTTCCATGCAGGTCTCCTTCGAACGGCGGACGATCCGGCCGATGCGGATGTCGCTCAATTCCTCGTAAAGACCGTCGGAACACATCAGAATATACTCGCCCGGAGCAAGTGCACAGCCGCTGCCGCAGAAATTCGGGGTCATTTTCTCGATGCCCAGTGCGTTGAAAATAGCCCTGCGCATCGGGTGTTTTCTGGCTTGTTTAGGGGTGATTTCCCCGCTGGCGATCAGCAGGTCGATGTAAGAGTCGTCTTCGGTGAGCTGTGTCATGTGTCCGTCGGCAACCCTGTACAGACGGCAGTCCCCGGCGTGGCTGTAATAAACCGTATCGCTGCGTATCAAGGCGATAAGGCAGGTGGAAGCCATTCCTTTCAGGGAAGCATCGGCGTCGGTCTTCTTCCGGATGGCGTCGTCGGCTGCGTACATGGCTCCTGCCAGCGCAGTCTCGATGGCTTCGAGACTCTCTCCGGTTTTGTTCCGACCGAAATAATCGCGGATAGCCTTTACCGATGTCATGGATGCGGCGCGACCGCCGACAGCGCCTCCCACTCCGTCGCAGATGACACAGACGAGGTCCTTTCCGGCTGCAAAACTGTCGCAGCAATCTTCATTTGCGACACATTTGCGCCCGGTATCCGTATACAAGCCGATTTCCTGCGCCTGCATGGCGCATACCGAGAATACGGCGGATAGTAGGAAAAGGGCTTTTTTCATCGGTGCATTATTGCTGTTTGATAAGTTCCTCGGCGGCTTCCAGCGCCTTGTAAAAATCCTCGCCGAAGCGTCGTACGATTGGCTCCCTGAGCGTCTTGTAGGCCGGGATTCCCAGTTTTCGTCCGCATTCGCGCGCCGGGGCGCAGACCGACCAGCGGTGGTAGTTCAGTCCTACCGTGCCGTTTGAAAACCGCATGACCCGGATCGGATAGAGGTGGCATGAAATGGGCTTGCGGAACGTCGTTTTCCCTTCCATCCAAGCTTTTTCCACGGCGCAGAGCGTGATGCCGTTTTCCTGATAGGTATAGGCGCACTCGGCGTCGCCGACCAGCGGCGTGGTCAGGTCGTCGTCCTCGTCCACGACCATAAAGCCCTGCCGCTCGACGGCTTCGATGCCTTCGGGCGTCATGTAGGGTTTGTAGGCTTCGTATTCGCGTTCCAGAATATCGACTTCCTCCGCTTCGAGCGGCGCTCCGGCGTTGCCTTCGACGCAGCAGATGCCCTTGCAGGCCGCGATGTCGCAGGCGAAACACTCGCGCAGCAGGTCGGCGCTTACGATTTTGTCATCTATTTCGATCATTTGCGGCAGGTGTCGGCGATAATCAGATCGAACATCTCTCCCAGCGTCATCCCCATCGCTTTTGCCTGTTTGGGGACGATGCTTCCCGCACTCATGCCGGGAATGGAGTTGATCTCTATCATATAGGGCTTGCCTTCGGGCGTGACGATGAAATCGATGCGCACCACGCCTGAACAGCGGCATGCTCTGTAAGCGATGCGGGTCATGCGGTGCAGTTCCTCCGCGATTTCGGGGGCGATCTGCGCCGGGGTTATCTCGTCCGAATACCCTTCGGTGTATTTGGCCTGATAGTCGAAGAAGTCCTTCTTGGAGACGATTTCCGTGATCGGAAACAAGTACTCCTTACCTCCCGCCACCATCATTCCGCAGCCCATTTCGCGGCCTTCGATGCACTCTTCGATCAGCACTTCGTCGCTCTGGGCGAAGGCCGCTCCGACGGCGGGCAGCACCTCGTCGCGCGTGTGGACTTTCGTCACGCCGAACGAGCTGCCGCTGGCGTTGGGTTTGACGAAGAGCGGAAGCCCGAATTCGGCCACGACCCTGTCCGGATCGACGGTGTCGCCTTTGCAGAGGAAAATTTCACGGGCGAGGTTGATGCCCCGGCCCGCTACGGTGCGCTTGGTCGTGATTTTGTCGAACGTGATGACCGAAGAGGTCATCGAGCACGACGAATAGGGAATGCCCATCATGTCCAGATACCCCTGCAGTCTGCCGTCCTCGCCGGGCGTGCCGTGGATGATGATCAGCGCATAGTCGAAGACCTTGCGTTCGTTCTCCACCGTCAGCGAGAAGTCGTTCTTGTCCACCTGCCATCGGCGGCCGTCGGGGGCCGTGTAGTGCCAGTCGCGGCCGTGGAGGTCTATGACCGTAATATCGTATTTTTCGTGGTCCAGCGCCGATTCGATCTGCGCGGCGCTCTGAAGCGCGATTTCCCGTTCGGGCGAATCGCCGCCCGCTAGGAGGGCAATCTTCAAACGTGTCATTGTCAGGGGTTGTATATGTCTTTGTATCTGAATTCCAGTATTTCCTGCACCATGTGCGCGAACTGCCGCGCTTCGGCGTGGCTGTCGTCCAACTGCAGTACGCGGTTGAAGTCGTTGAGCGCCGCACCCCATTCGTTGAGCCGGTAATGGAGCTTACCGCGCTCGACGTACAGTTCCGTATTTTCCGGTTCCGCGGCTATCTGCGCCGTCAGCGCGGCCTTGCGCGCCGACGGACTCCACAGCCCTTTGCGGTGGATGTAGTCCGCGACTCCCGCGTCGAGCATCTGTGAGACGTCCTCGCCCCGCTCGATCCGTGCGCGCACGTCCGTCGAAGAGAAATCCTGCAGCGGAGCATCCTCCAGCAGGGTGATGCGTCCGGCGAAACGTTCAACCTTCTCTCCGCGGCGGGGATAGACGTATATCGGGTATTCGAGTATTTTTTCGTACTCCTTCCAGCCGTCGAGCCGTTCGAGTTGGTCAGCGCCCATTAGGATCGAAAATTCCATCTCCGTACCGTGGTTCTCGGTCAGATAGCGCAGCGTGTCGATCGTGTACGACGGTTTGGGCAGCAGGAATTCGACCACCGAAGGCTTGATCCGTTCCGGCAGGCGCGATGTGGCGCAGGCTTTTTCCGCCATTTCGAAGCGGTCCATTTCGGGCGCCAGCTCTGCGGCCCGCTTGTAGGGGCTTTGGGGCGAAACGACGAGCACCGCTTCGTCGCACAATCCCTGCTCCACGACGTATTCGGCCAAGGCGATATGTCCTTTGTGTATGGGGTTGAACGACCCGAAATAGAGCATTACGCGCTTCATGACCGGTCGGCTATGAATTCGTCGATAATGCGGGTCGTCTCGGCGATGGCTTCGTCGAGCGAGTCATTCACGACGATATGATCGAATTCGGGGGCTTTCGTCAGTTCGAATTCGGCCTTCGCCACACGGCGGTCGATCACCTCCGGGGCGTCCGTGCCGCGGCCTTCGAGTCTGCGGCGCAGCTCTTCGACCGAAGGCGGCATGACGAATATCGAACAGGCGTCGCCGCCGAAGATACGCTTGAGATTGATGCCGCCGATCACGTCCACGTCGAAGACGATGATGTTGCCTTTGGCCCAGATGCGCTCCACTTCCGAGCGCAGCGTGCCGTAGCAGGTGCCTTTGTAAACCTCTTCCCACTCCACGAAACGGTTTTCGGCCACGGCCTGCATAAACTCTTCGTGTGTCATGAAGTGATAGTCGCAGCCGTGCCGTTCGCATCCGCGGGGTGCGCGGCTGGTCGCCGAAACCGAAAATTCGAACTGCGGAAAGCGTTTCAGCAATTCGCGTACGATGGTGGTTTTTCCCGAACCGCTCGGGGCGGAGAATATTACGACTTTGCCCATTATAATATGTTCAGTACCTGTTCTTTGATCTTTTCCAATTCATCCTTCATCTTGACTACCAGAATCTGGATGTTCGATTCGTTGGCCTTCGATCCCATGGTGTTGATCTCGCGGCCCATTTCCTGCGCGATGAAACCCAGTTTGCGGCCCGCTCCCTCTTCGCCCGCGGCCACTTCGCGGAAATATTTGCAGTGGTTCGCAAGACGGACCTTCTCTTCGGTGATATCGAGTTTTTCGAGGTAGAAGAGCATCTCCTGCTCCAGCCGGTTGCGGTCCACATCGACCTGCAGTTTTTCGAGGTTGTCCAGAATCCGGGCCTTGATCGTCTCCGTACGTGCCTTTTCGAAGGGCACGACCTCTTCCTTGTAACTTTCGATCTTGTCCACGCGGCCGAGCAGGTCGGCGATCAGAATGGCGCCTTCCTGCAGGCGGAATGCGTCGAGCCGGGCGGCGGCGGCTTCCGTCGCGGCGATCAGCGCCGCATGCTCCTCGTCGGATATGCTCTCCGTCTCGGTCGATACCACTTCGGGCAGACGCATGACCGCGGGTACGATGGCGTCGTAGTCGGCGTCGATGCCTGCGAAGGCCAGCGTATCGGTCATCTGGCGCAGGTATTCGCGGAATACCTCTTTATTTATACGCGCCGGCGTCTCCACGGCCTGCGACTCGACGGTTATGAAGACATCGACCTTGCCGCGCTGGATCGTGCGGGCGATGATGTTGCGGATTTCGTATTCCGACTGACGGTATACGGCCGGCAGGCGCAGTCCGAGGTCGAGCTGTTTGGAGTTGAGCGAGCGGATTTCTACCGTGATCTTTTTATTTTGCAGAGCGGCTTCGCCTTTGCCGAAGCCCGTCATCGATTTTACCATTGCGGCGGATGTTAAGTTTCGGCAAAAGTAATAAAAACAATTCAAAAATGCCGGGTGTTCGGGATGCCGGGTGAAATTTCTTTGAACAAGTTTTGCACAACTGTTGTATTCTCAGGAATATTTTATTTATATTTGTGTTAG
>JAJPZH010000156.1 GCA_021204515.1 Alistipes sp.
CAATGCTATCGTGGTGACCGACAATGCGCAGCAGGCCATGCTGCGGGGCGTCGCTGATCGCCATTTTCTCGTTCCTGCCGCTCTATCTGGCCCCTTCGTCCGTAGCCGAAATCGTCAAGCCGCTGTTTGTCGTGCTGGGGCTTTCGCTGCTGCTGAGCTGGGGGCTGGCCCTTACGCAGACGCCGCTTTTCGGCGATTTCATGCTCCGCGTCAAACCTGCGGCGCACGATCCCTACGATACGAAGTTCTACCGGAAATTCGACCGCCTGCTGGCCGGGCTGCTGCGCTGGCGGTGGAGCGTTGTGGCGGGCGTCGTTGCGCTCTTCGCACTGTCGCTGGCGGTCATGGGACTTATGCCGCAGAATTTCTTTCCGTCGCTGGACAAACCCTATTTCAGGGCCGACGTGCTGCTGCCCGAAGGGTATAATATCCGCGATACGGAGCGCAACCTGCGCCTGATGGAGGAGTGGCTCCATGCGCAGCCCGAGGTGAAGACCGTGTCGGTGACGGTGGGTTCCACGCCGCCGCGTTACTACTTGGCCAGCAGCAGTATTTCGCTGCGGCCCAATTTCGGTAATATCCTGATCGAACTGCACGACCGGAAACAGACCGAGGGGGTCGAAAACCGTTTCAACGCCTACGTTACGGCCAACTGTCCCGACGTGTGGCTGCGCTCGTCGCTTTTCAAGCTCTCGCCCGTGCCCGACGCCGCGATCGAATTCGGGTTCATCGGCGACGATATCGACACGCTCCGCCGTCTGACGCAGGCGGCCGAAGAGCTCATGTGGCGTACGCCCGGCACGGCGAATATCCGCAACAGCTGGGGAAACCGCGTTCCGACGTGGCTGCCGCTTTACTCGCAGATGAAAGGCCAGCGCATCGGCGTCACCCGCAGTCAGATGGCGCAGGGCATTACCATCGCTACGCAGGGCTACCGGCTCGGCGAGTACCGCGAGGGCGATCAGTTCATGCCGATCCTACTCAAGGACGAGAACATCGACGCCTATAACCTGACCAACCTGCAGGCACTGCCGATCTTCACGCCTGCGGGCAAGGTCTACTCCATCGAGCAGGCGACCGACGGATTCCGTTTCGAATACCGCGGCGGGGTGGTGAAGCGCTACAACCGCCAGCGGGTGATGAAGGCGCAGTGCGACCCGGCACGCGGAGTCAATACGATGGAACTGTTCGCCGTCCTGCGCGATTCGCTGACCCGTGCCGTGCCGCTGCCCGAAGGTTATTCGATGAAGGTCTTCGGCGAGCAGGAGAGCCAGCAGGAGTCCAATTCGGCGCTGGCCGAATACATGCCTCTGACGATGATCCTGATCTTCATCGTCCTGCTCCTGCTGTTCCGCAACTACTGCGAACCGGTCATCATCCTGCTGATGATCCCGCTGATCTTTATCGGCGTGGTGCTGGGGCTGGCCGTTACGGGCAAGGTGTTCAACTTCTTTTCGCTGCTGGGACTGCTGGGGCTTGTGGGAATGAATATCAAGAACGCCGTGGTGCTTGTCGAGCAGATCGGCGTCCTAAGGGCCGGGGGCAAAGGGCCTTACGATGCGCTGGTCTCCGCTACGCGGAGCCGCATCGTGCCCGTGGCGATGGCTTCGGGAACCACGATCCTCGGCATGCTGCCCCTGTTGTTCGACTCGATGTTCGGGGCGATGGCCGCGACGATCATGGGGGGCCTGCTGGTCGCCACGCTGCTGACCGTCTGCGTCCTGCCGGTCGTCTACGCTATCTTTTATAATATTCGTGAATCATGAAACCGTTTCTGTTGTCGATTGTTCTGTTGTTTTGTCTGCCGTCGTACGCTCAGACCACGCTCGACGATTACCGCCGCGACGTGACCGAGTACAGCCGCCGGCTGAAAGTCGCCGCCGGAAGCGATGCCGCCGCCGAAGCCGTTGGGCAGGCTCGGACGGGCTACCTGCCGCGGCTGTCGCTCGACGGCAGTTTCACGGCCACCGTCCATCATTACGACGGCGTCGAACGTTGGAACTTCAGCGTTCTGCCCCAGCTGGTGCAGGTCGTCTACGGCGGCGGAGCAGTGCGTGCGGCTTACCGGCAGGCCGAACTGGGATATGACATCGCCCTCTGCGACGAGGAGTTCACCCGGCTCGATGTTCGCTATACGGCCGAGTACACCTATTGGAATCTTTCGGCCATGGCGCTCTATGCCGCCTCGATGCGTCAGTATGTCAGCATCATCCGTTCGCTCAAAGAGGTGGTGGACCGCCGTTTTGCCGAAGGATATATCGCCAAGGGCGACGTGCTGATGATCGACACGCGCCTGAACGAAGCGCAGTACGAACAGATCTCCGCCGAGCGGAATTACGCTGTGGCGCTGCACAATTTCAACATCCTGCGGGGCACCGATCCTGCGCTCGGCGTAACGCTGGCGCAGGGTATCCGCGATTCGTTGCCGCAGCCCGTGCGGGTGCCCGCCGCCGAAGCCGCGGCATTCAGGCCCGACTATACCGCCGCGCAGCTGCGCAGCGACCGGGCCGAAGCCGGTATCCGCGCGGCCCGCGCGGCTTTCAACCCGCAGCTGAGCGTCGGCGTCGGGGGATCGTGGCAGCCCTATTATCCCAACCGCACGGGCGCAACGACGGTAGACGGCTCGGCGTTCGTGAAACTCTCGCTGCCGATATTCCATTGGGGCGAACGCCGCCGCGCGACGGGCGCGGCGCGCGCCGTGCAGCAGCAGAGCGAATGGAACGCCGCACAGCTCTACGACGATATCGTGCGTGACGAGATGAACGGCTGGACGGCGCTGGAGAACAGTCGGGCGCAGGTCGAAGCCACGGAGCAGAGTCTGCGCATCGCCGGCGAGAATCTCGACATCAGCACCTATTCCTACGGCGAGGGGCTGGCGACGATTCTCGATGTGCTGCAGGCGCAGCTGAGTTGGATTCAGCTCTATACCAACGCCATCAAGGCGCGTTACAATTACGCCGTGGCGGTGTCGGATTACCGGCGGATTACGGCGCAGCAGTAGCCCGGAAATAAAAAAGCGGAGGTTCCCTTCGAAAGGAGCCTCCGCTTTTTTCATCGAATCGGCGTGTCAGGCTTTCGCCGGTTCGGTGCTGACCACCGCAATCTCGTGCGATACAGGGGCGATCATGCGGAACATGCGCATAATGCCGCAGTATTTCTCGTGCGTCAGCGTCGCCGCACGGCTTACCTTGGCCTGATCGTCTTCGGTGTCGCATTCGATGTTGTAGACGACGTGAAACGATTTGAAGACGCTTTCGGACTGTACCTCTTCGGTCGAAAGTTCGCCCGATACGCTGATCTCGAAACGCTTGGGGCGCAGGCGCTCCTTCTCCATAATCATCAGGGCCGTCATTCCCGAACATTTGGCCGCGGCATAGAGCAGCAGGGTCTTGGGATTCATTTCCCCGCAGTCGGGACCGTTTTCGGGCACGAACTTCGAATCCCCGGTGAGCTGCAACGTTACTTTTTCTATCATATGGCTGAATTTTTATTGAACAACGCTCTCCGGGCAAAAATCGTACCTTAATACCGCATTCCGGCCGTTTCCGCAGGCTTTTGCCGGGATGCCGTTTCAGGGTTGTGCAGCGGGTGGAGGATCGTGAAGCAAGTGCCTCTGCCGGATTCGGACTCGACTGAAATGGTGCCGCCCAGATACTCGGTGATCGTGCGGCAGATCGAAAGTCCGAGTCCGACGCCTTTGACGAACGTATCGGCCTTGTAGAATCGTTCGAATATCCGGTCCAAATGCTCCTGTGAGATGCCTTTTCCGGTGTCGTGGACGAACAGTTCGACCTGTTCGCATCCCTGCGGGAAGCGGAAGCCGAAGGTAATGCAGCCTTCGTTCGTAAATTTTACGGCATTGTTGATGAGATTATTGACGACCTGTTTCAGCCGCGATGCGTCGGTGATTATCGGAGTATCCGCCTGCGGCATGTCGAGCTGCAGTTCGACGCCTTTCGGCATGCAGAGCCGCTGGGCCTGATAAATATCCGTCAGCAGGGCGTGCAGCGAGTGCTCCCCGAAGTGGAATTCCATGGTGTTCGATTCGATCTTCGAGAGATCGAGGATATCCGAAATCAGGCGCAGCAGCTGGTCTCCGTTGCTCGTTATGAGCCGGCTGTATTCCTGTTTTTCCTCCTCGCTGAACGGGATGTCTTCGCTGGTCAGCAGGTTGGCGAAGCCTATGATGGCGTTCAGGGGCGTGCGTATCTCGTGGCTCATGTTGGCCAGAAACGCGCTTTTCAGACGGTCGCTTTCCCGGGCTTTGTCGCGGGCTGCACGCAGCCCGTCTTCGGTGGTCTTGTGGTCGTGGATGCTCTGACAGATTCCTACGATGCGGTAGGGCGATCCGTCGCCGGTCTGTCCGAGATATACGGACTGCTCCTCGAACCACTCCCACGTTCCGTCCCCGCGCCGGAGACGGTAGATAAACGTATCGGGGTTCATCTCTCCTTCGAGTTGGACCGCGAACGCATCGGCCAGTTTGCCGCGGTCTTCGGGGTGCACGAGCCGGAAAAAATCTTCGGTGCCGATCGTGCCGTCGCCCGCCGGAAGTCCCAGATGGGTGTACCAGCGTTCGTCGACAACCATCCGGTTGTGGTCGAGGTCGAAAAACCACGGGAAGATTTTCGTCTGCGACAGGGCCATGCCGAGGATGAATTTGCGTGTGATCTCCTCTTCGGTGTTGCGGAACAGAAAGACGATCCGGCTCAACTGCCGTCTACGGTCGTAGCGGCCGACGAAGCAGCCTTCGATATAGAATTTCAGGTTGGAATTCCGAAGCCGGATGTAGGTCCATGGCGGCAGATCCCCGTAGCGGTGCCGCTCCCTGAGCCGGGCGAGGATGTCGGGCAGGAGGTCCTGCTTGTCGTGGCAGACCGAAAGGATGTCGGTGATGTTCAGCGGATGTGAAAAATCCCCCCCCCGCGGATGCGGAGTTCGTGGCAGGCCCGTGCGTTAATTTCCGTTATTTCCCCTTCGGGAGTCAGCGTGACGGCGCCGACGGACAGCATGCTCAGCGTGTCGGAATCGGACTGGGCGCCGGTGCGGGAAGCCGCGCGCGGGTCCTTATGACGAAAAAGACGCAATTTCATCGGGTGGGGTTTTAGCGGATCAATGATGGCGCAAGGTAGAGATAATTTTCGACAGATGCAAAAGCGGCGGTTTGCGGAGAATCCGGCAACGGTATATATTTCATATTCCTATGTGAGAAAAAGGTAAATTTTCGTATATTTGCCCTTTGTAAGAATCTAAGTGTCGTATGCGGAAAAATCTGAATTTATTGCTGGCCTTTGCCGTGTGTGCGTTATGCACGCCCGGAGCGCAGGCCGGAACCCCCGAATCTGCTGCCTTTATCGACCGCGGCCGGTCGTTGTTCGATTTCGGTCGCTGGACCGATGCCCGGCATGAGTTCCTGCAGGCACGGGCGGCGCTGTCGCCCGCCGACCGCGATGCGGCGCAGACGGTCGATTTCTATCTGGCGGCCTGCGCTGTCGAACTGGGCAGCCGCGACGCTGAGGCTGCACTCCGCGAATTCGAAGCGCGTTACCCCGGATCGGTTTACGCCAACGACGTGCGGTTCTCGCTGGGCTCCTACTATTGCGCCGAAGGCGATATGAAACATGCCCGCGAAGTTTTCGAAAAGACCGATTACAAGGCTTTGAACCGGGCACGCAGGGAGCAATACGACGTTCGCATGGGCTATGTCGAATTCACCGACGGCAATTACGACAAGGCGTTCGGCTATTTCGACCGCATCGGCCCGCAGAGCGAATATGCCGACCATGCGCTTTATTACAAATCCTATATCGACTATGCCGAAGGCCGTTACGGCCGTGCCAAGCAGGGCTTCACGGCTTTGCAGCGCAGCGATGCCTACCGCGACGTGGTGCCGTACTACCTGCTGCAGATCGAATTTCACGAGGGTAATTACCGTTATGTCGTCGAGAACGGCGACAAACTAGTGCAGCGGGCCGTTCCCGAACGGCGCAAGGAGTTGGAGCGCGTCATCGCCGAGTCGTGGTTCCGGTTGGGCGATTTCAACAGGACGATCGAACATCTGGATGCTTTTGCAGCGGCCGGCGGCGAGTTGGACCGCGACGGCAGTTACCTGATGGGCTTTTCGCTCTACCGCACGGCGCGCTATCCCGAAGCGGCGGAATACCTGCGCAGGGCATGCGGCGCCGAGGACGCACTGACGCAGAATGCCTCGTACCATCTGGCCGACTGTTACCTGCGGGCGGGCGACAAGCAGGCCGCCATGCACGCTTTCGCCATGGCCGCGGACGACCGCTTCGATGCGACGATCGCCGAGGATGCGCTGTTCAATTACGGTAAATTGCAGTATGAGCTGGGCGGCGGAGCCTTCAACGGCGCGATCAACGTGCTGACGCGCTATGTGGAGCAGTATCCCTCGTCGCCGCGCGTGGGCGAGGCCCGCACGCTGCTGATCGCCGCCTACTACAATTCGAACGATTACGACGCGGCCTACCGGGCCATCAAATCCTTCCCGACGCAGGATGCCGACATCCGCGCCGCGTTGCAGAAAATCACCTATTTCCGCGGACTGGAAGCCTACAATGCCGGCGACATGCGTGCGGCGCAGCGCTATCTGGCCGAGTCTGCGGCGATCAACGTCAGCCCCAAATATTCGGCCCTCAACTCCTTCTGGCAGGGCGAAATCGCCTTTGCACAGGGCGACTATACGGTCGCGGCGGCCAAATACAACGCCTACCTGAAGCGTGCGCCCCGCAGCGAAAAGGAGTATGCCATGGCGCTGTACAACCTCGGTTACTGCGCCTTTTCGCGTATGGATATGGCGCAGGCATGCGGCTCGTTCGAGAAGTTCCTCTCCGTCTATCCCGCACGTGACCGTTACCGCGCCGACGCCTACAACCGTCTGGGCGACATCCGCTATTCCGACCGGGAGTTCGAAGCGGCGGTGGCCGATTACGACCGGGCTGCGGCCTTGGGCGGCCCCGAGAAATATTATGCGCAGTACAAGCGCGCCGTGACGCTCGGCATTCTGGGCCGCACGGAGCAGAAACAGCAGGCCTTGCGGCAGATCATCGCCGGAGGGGAGGGCGATTATGCCGACGAAGCCTCCTATGAACTGGGACGCTCCTACATCGCGCAGGAACAGTACGCCGAAGGTGCCGCACAGCTGGAGAAATTCGTCGCCGACTATCCCTCGTCGCCGCGCCGGGCGCAGGCCCTTTCCGATCTGGGACTCGCATACCTCAATCTGGGCGACAAGGAAAAGTCGCTTCGTTATTACGACATGGTCGTAGAGACGGCTCCGCAGTCGTCCGAAGCCAAGGGTGCGATGGAGGGCATCCGCGAGATTTACGTCTCCGAGGGCCGGGTGGACGACTACTTCGACTATGCGCAGAAGGCGGGGCTGGAGAGCGATCTGACCGCCGTGTCGCGCGACTCGCTGTCGTTCGCCGCCGCACAGAAACTCTATTTGGCGGGTCAGACCGATGCCGCCGCCAAATCGCTGCGCAGTTACGTCAAGAGCTATCCGAAAGGTTATTATCTGAACGATGCGCTCTATTTCCTGAGCGATTGTTACCTCCGCTCCGGCGAACGCGACGACGCTATCGAAACCCTGACGACGCTGGCCGGGCAGGGGACGAACCAATATACGGTCACGGTGCTCGAAAAACTTTCGGATATGACCTTCGAGGATAAGCGTTACGATGAAGCCGCCGCCGCTTACCGTCAGTTGTACGACGTTACGACGACGGTCTCCGGGCGCGAGGACGCCATGAAGGGCTATGTACGTGCGACGCTGGCCGGGGGCGATGCGGCGAAGATCGAAGCGATGGCTGCCGACGTCGCGGCGCATCCCGACGCAGGAACCACAGCGCTGCGCGAATCGAAATTCGCATGGGCCGAACTGCTGTGCAGTCAGGACCGCCGCGCCGATGCCGTGAAACTCTATAAGGAACTGGCGTCCGACGTCCGCACGAAGGAAGGCTCCGCGGCCGCCTATTACGTACTCGAAGATGTTTTCGCGGGCGGCGATATGGACAAGGCCGAAAAAGCGATATTCGCCTATTCGGAACGTGAGCCGCAGGCATATTGGCTTGCCAAAGCCTTTATCCTGCTGGGCGACGTCTATGTCCGCAAGGGCGACAATTTCCAAGCCCGGGCGACCTACCAGAGCGTTGCCGACGGCTATTCGCCTGCCGACGACGGCATTGTGGCCGAAGCGAAAGAACGGATCGCAAAACTGAACTGATGATGAAACGCATATTGTTTGCCGCCGCGCTGCTGGCGGCGCTTCCATGGAGCTTGAGCGCTCAGGTGGAAAAACGGGTCGAAGTGACCAAAGCCTATGTTCCGAGCGTCGAGAGCGCCGCGAAACTCTCCGTAGTGCCCGATATGACCGACACGGTGAAGATGCGGCCCGAAATCGATTATACGATTACGCCGCTGTCGCTGCAGACGACACTCGCCACGCGGCCGATCCGTCCCGCGACGGTGACTTACTGGGAGTTCAACCGTCCGCTGCCGTTCTACCTGAAGGCCGGGGCGGGCTATCCGCTCAATTCGGTGCTGGATTTCTATGCTTCGAGTCAGAATCCCGGTACGGGTTATGTCGTGGGATACGTGAACCACGAGGGTCGGTACGCGAAGATCAAAAACGACTTCGATATTAAAAACAATTCGACGCGGATGCTTAACCGCATCGGCGCCGCGGCCGGCAAGTACTTCGGCAAACACATTTTGGAGGGCGACCTCTCCTATGAAAACCGGATGTACCACCGTTACGGGATGTATGTCGCGCCGGACGTTACGTCCGACATGGCTCCCGGCGCAATGTCCGACTACGGCGATGCGAATATCGCGGTGCGCTTCGGCGACGATTTTCAGGACCTGAGCCGTGTGAATTTCGAAATCGCGATCCGCGGCGGGCTGTTTTTCGACCACTCCGAATGGCCGGATTATAACGACAAGGCGCGTCAGACCATGCTGGAGACCCATGCGAAGATCGCCCGCGGATTCGGCCGCCACCGGCTTGCAGCCGAGATCGGCTATACGCGGCTGGCCGGGCAGAAAGCGATCGACTTTTATAACCAGCAGCTGATCCGTG
>JAJPZH010000208.1 GCA_021204515.1 Alistipes sp.
CAAGTACCTTGACGATCAGATCGCGGATCGGAAAATCGGTGAACTCGATCGCATCGCCCGTCACCTTCGCATCGAGCGCCGTGCCTGCGGACTCTTCGCCCTCCGCCTCTGCGAGGGGAACAGCTTCGACTACGGACATCGTTCCGGCATACTCGCCGATGACAGCCGTTATATCGGGATCGGTCGGCGAAGGGGTCTGACCGCCGTTATCGTCATCGTCGCACGCTATCATGCCGCAGCAGGCTCCGGCGAAAAGTGCAACTACCATCCAGTTCTTCAAAAAAGTGCGTTTCATCGTTTGAATCTTTAAATTAAAAAGTCAACTGGATACCATAGAACAGTGTAAGTAGATGAAAATCAACGCATAAGGGCGCCTCGGGCCGAATCTGCAAATCGCAACACAACTAATTGACAATCAATCATATATTTGAAAGACAGGTGCTGTTTCGGCCACACTTTGTTACTACAGAGTAACCCCTCGGAATACGCCAACACGGGGATAATAAGCTATTTAGGCTTAATCCTGTGTCATATGGTTGTTACTTAATCATTACCTTTAAAGCGGTTTGTGTATTGTATAGGTTAATGAAAAAGGTTGTTAAAAACAATGAGAAACACGTTCAAGGTTCTATTTTACATCAAGAAGAATGCGCCTCTGCGGAACGGTTGTGTCCCGATTATGGGGCGCATCACGATCAACGGACAGAGGACGCAGTTTTCTACACGCCTCTCGGTCGCGCCCGCCACATGGGACACCGCGCAGGGGCGCGTCTCGGGACGGGGCAACATGGCCGTCCAAATCAACGAACAGCTGGCCCACACCCGGTTCCACATCGAAAGGTGTTACCACGCGCTGTTTTACGACCAAGCCTTCGTTACACCGGCGATGGTCAAGGAGATGTATTTCGGTGGTAATCATAAACAAGAGACGATTGTCGCCTTCTTTAAACAGCACAACGACGAGTTCAAACGAATGGTCGGCGTCAGCCGCAGCAAAACCACATATTATAAATATAGGTGTGTATGCCGGCATCTGGCGGATTTCATTTGGGACAAGTACAACCGGAAGGATCTAATGTTCAAAGAGCTTAACCGCGAGTTCCTTACGGGCTTTCATTCCTACATCGCGCAGGAGTGCGCCCATAAGAAAAATACGACGTGGATTTACATGATCGCCCTCAAACATATCCTGATGCTGGCCCGCAGCAAGGGCTATATGAACATGGATCTGTTTGCAAATTACAAATTGCAAAGCGAATTCGTGACGCGTAATTATTTGTCCATGAGCGAGATCAACAAACTCATGCAGTACGAAGGCGACACACCCACCTTACAACTTATCCGGGATGCATTTCTGTTCAGCTGCTTCACCGGCCTTTCTTATATTGATATTAAGGACCTTACGCTGGAAAATATTCAGCAGGTGAATAAACAGTTATGGATCAGTACGACGCGCCGCAAAACGGGTTCCGAAGTCAATGTCCGGCTGTTCGAGGTACCTTACAACATTCTGCTCAAACATAGGCCCATGACCCGTGACAAGCGCATCTTCGAGCTTCCCAGCAACGGCTGGTGCAACGCCTGCCTCGACAAGATCATGTCCGAGATAGGCATTATGAAGCAGATTACATTCCATTCGGCCCGCCACACGTTCGCCACGACCATCACCCTGTCGCAGGGCGTAGCCATCGAAACGATAAGCAAGCTGCTGGGGCATAGAAATATACGCACCACTCAGATTTATGCGACCATTACGCACTCGCAGCTCGACGGCGAAATGGAACGTCTGTCGAAGCGAATCAACTCTCTTTACCGTAATTGGACCCCTTCGGATGCGCCCGAAGCGGGAACAAAGCTCATCTAGGCGCCGTCACCCGCCCCTTGCAGCCCTCTCCCGGGGGAAAATCCCAAAAAATCACCTAAGAGACCAAAAACAGGCGATTACAATCTGTAACTCGCCCGACATTCTGTCGGGCAAACTGTAAGTTTCAAACGCGCATCCGCATAACATGTGTAATACTACTAAATTATTTTAAAAATTTATTTGTATATGAATCACCAAACGTTTATCTTTGCTAGTGAACTTTTATTTTAAAATCAATTAAAATTAACGCTTATGGTAAGAAAAATTGTACTATCGTTAATTGTCGTATTCGTGCTTCTGGCATATGCCGCAGCCCAGAATCGACAGATCTCCGGTACAGTTTCCGATGCAAACGGACATCCGGTTGCAGGCGCGACCGTCATTGTAGATGGGACCTCTCTGGGTACCACGACCAACACGGCCGGCGAGTTTACGCTTTCGGCTCCGGCGAACGGCACGCTCGTGGTGACGTTTGTCGGCTTTGAACCGCAGCAGCTTCCCATCGCCGGTAAAACCCGGATCGACGTTACGATGAAGGAAGATGCCCAAGCAATCGACGATGTGATCGTCGTGGCTTTCGGTACGGCAAAGAAAGAGGCTTTTACCGGTTCGGCCGCCGTCATAAAATCGGATGAGATTGCCAAGGTGCAGACTTCCAACGTGGCGACGGTTCTGGTGGGCCGCGTCGCGGGTGTGCAGACTTCCAGCACGTCGGGAGACCTCGGCACGACCCCCTCGATCCGCGTCCGCGGCTTCGGTTCGATCAACGCCGGCAAGGAGCCGCTCTGGATTGTGGACGGCATGCCCTACGAAGGCGACCTGAACAACCTGAACACGAACGACATCGAGTCGATAACCGTCCTCAAGGACGCCGCTTCGAACGCTCTGTACGGCGCCCGCGGCGCCAACGGCGTGATTATGGTCACCACCAAGAAGGCGAAGTCGGGCGACGCCGTCGTGACGATCGACGCCAAGTGGGGCGTGAACTCGAAAGCGCTGGAAGACTACGACGTAATCACCTCTCCCGCACAGTATTACGAGACGCATTTCAAAGCGCTTTACAACTACTATGCGCAGAACAATCCGGCTGCGAAGGCTTATGCTATGGCCAGCAGCGGCCTGACCTCCAACGGAACGGGCGGTCTGGGATACAATGTCTATACGGTTCCCGAAGGACAGGCGCTGATCGGCACCAACGGCAAGCTGAATCCGAACGCCACGCTGGGCCGCAAAATCATCTACAACGGACAGGAATACTGGCTGACGCCCGACGATTGGGTCGACGAGGCTTACCAGTCGGCGTTCCGTCAGGAATACAACGTAAACATTTCCGGTGCGACGGACCGCAGTTCGTTCTATGCCTCGCTGGGCTATCTGGACAATACGGGTATTATCAAAAGCTCGTCGCTGGAACGTTATACAGCGCGTCTGAAAGCCGATTATCAGGCCAAGAAATGGCTGAAAGTCGGCGGCAACATGGCGTATGCGCATTTCAGCAGCAGCAACGGCAACTCGAACGAGGGATCGGATTCTTCGACCGCCAATATCTTCGCGTTTTCGTCGCAGATGCCCCCGATCTATCCGGTATATATCCGCGACGGTTCGGGCCGTATCATGGTGGACGACAACGGCTACCAGATGTACGACTACGGCGACAAGGGCAATGCGGGTCTGACCCGTCCGCTGCTGCCCGGCGCCAACGGCCTTCAGACCAGCTGGCTCAACAAGAAAAAGGCCGAAGGCAACGCCTTCTCCGGCAGCGGCTTCGTGGACATCTCGCTTTATAAAGGGCTGAAGCTGACGATAAACGGCAGCACCAACATCGACGAAACCCGCACGACTTATCTCAACAACCAGTATTACGGTCAGTTCGCCGAGGCGGGCGGTACGATTTCGAAATACCACACCCGCGACATCGCCTACAACCTCCAGCAGATTCTGAACTACAACGAGACGTTCGGCGAGCACAACGTGGGACTGATGGTCGGTCACGAATACTATCAGGACCGGTATTACTACCTGACCGGCACCAAGTCGAAACTTTTCTCCTACGACAACGAAGAACTCGGCGGAGCCGTCGTGGACGGCGCGGGCGCTTACTCGTATATCAACGATTACAACTCGGAAGGCTACTTCATGCGCGCCCAGTACGACTATGCAGGCCGTTACTTCGTGAGCGGTTCGTACCGCCGCGACGCATCGTCGCGCTTCCACCCCGACCACCGCTGGGGCAACTTCTGGTCGGTAGGCGCCGCATGGCTCCTCAATCTGGAAAACTGGTTCAACGCTCCGTGGGTGAACTTGCTGAAAATCAAGGCTTCGTACGGTTCGCAGGGTAACGACAACATCGGCAACAGCACGATCGGTTACTACCTCTACACCGATACCTATTCGATCGAAAACAACGACGGCCAGATCGCCGTACTCTTCGGGCAGAAAGGTAATCCCAACATTACGTGGGAGACCAACGCCAACCTGAACATCGGTACGGAATTCGGTCTGTGGAACAACCGTCTGAGCGGCAGCGTCGATTTCTTCAACCGTAAGACCTCGGACATGCTCTTCGCCTTCTCGGTTCCCTCGTCGCTGGGGTATTCGTCCTATTACGCCAACGTGGGCGACATGGTGAACCGCGGCGTCGAGGTGGAGCTGAACGCCGACCTGATCCGCACGAAAAACGTGTTGTGGAGCTTCAACCTGAACCTGACCCACGTGAAGAACGAAGTCACCTATCTGGCTCCCGAACATAAATCTACGACCGTAGAGGGCTACAAAGGCTATATCGACGGCAGTTATTTCGTCGGCGAAGGGCTTTCGCTCTATAGCTATTACATGCGTTCGTACGCCGGCGTCGATCCCGAAACGGGCGCTTCGCTCTGGTACAAGGACGTGAAGGGCGACGACGGCAAGACCACCCGGACCACGACTTCGGACTACACCTCCGCGACCCGCTACCTGCACGACAGCGCGATTCCTTCGGTATACGGCGGTTTCTCGACCTCGGTTTCGGCCTACGGCGTCGATTTCTCGATCTCGTTCAACTACCAGATCGGCGGCAAGGTCTACGATTCGGGTTACGCCAGCTTCATGTCGTCGCCCTACGGAACCACCGTCGGCACCAACTATCACAAGGATATTCTCAAGGCGTGGACGCCCGAGAACAAGGACTCGGACATTCCCCGTCTGCAATACGGCGATCAGTATACGACGGCCGTATCCGACCGCTTCCTGACCGACGCGAGCTACTTGAACATCTCGAACATCAACGTCGGCTATACGCTGCCGTCGAAGATCACCCAGAAATTCGGCGTACAGAAACTGCGCGTCTATCTGGCCTGCGACAACGTGGTCTACTGGTCGAAGCGTCAGGGACTCGACCCGCGTTATTCGTTCACGGGAGCGACCAACTTCTCCAACTACTCGCCGATCCGCACTATTTCGGGCGGTGTAACCGTACAGTTCTAATCTAACGGATAAAACAGGGATTGAAATGAAAAACATATTGAAAACAACGACACTCGCCCTCGTCTGCTCCATGGCGCTCACGGGCTGTATCAAAGAGACCTTTCCCACCGACAGCGCGACTTCGGGACAAGTCAGCGATTCGCCGACTGCGGTGGAGGCCATCGTCAATGCCATCCCCGTCAACATGACCTACCCCTATTCGGTGTACGGCAGTACGAACAACTACGGCTTCGACTTCGGCTATCCGGGCATGATGTGCGCTACGGACGCCGCCACGGGCGACGTGATATGCTCCTCCGGCGACGAAGGATCGGGGTATGACTGGTTCACCTACTGGCAGTCGGGCATTCTGATCGGTCCGACGCAGACCGTATGCCGCTTCCCGTGGAACTGCTACTATACGTTCATCAAATCGTGCAACGACGTGGTCGGCCTGCTGGCGGGCGTGGATCTTTCCGAAGCGCAGAAGACCTACCTCGGCTTTGCCAAGGCCTACCGCGCCCAGCTCTATCTGGACTTGGCCCGTCTGTACGACCCGCTCGATAACAAGTACACCGACGTCTCGGGCGTCAAGGGTCTGACGGTTCCCATCGTGGACGAGAATACCACCGAAGATATAGCTCGCAACAATCCGCGTGTGACGCGCGACGCCATGTTCGAATTCATCCTCAGGGACCTCACCGACGCGGAGGAACTGCTGGCGAACTACACCTCGTCGTCGAAGGCCAATCCGAGTCTGGCCGTCGTTTACGGCATCAAGGCGCGCGCCTACCTTTGGCTGGGCGGTTTCGACTCGTCGAAGTATGCCGATGCCGCCACCTATGCCCGCAAGGCCATCGACGCCTCGAAATGTACGATCATGACCGAGGCGGAGTGGCTGAACCCCAAAACGGGTTTCAACAAAGCCAACAATTCGTGGATGTGGTACCTTCCGCAGTCCACCGAAGGCATCGCCAACCTCGTGAATTTCGTGGCATGGCGTTCGAGCGAGGCTACGTGGGGTTACGGCGGTAAATATGTATTCGAAGGCGTTACCAGCAATTTCTACAACGAAATGTCCGACACCGACTGGCGTAAGCGCGCATTCGTGGGACCCGACGCCAAATATGCCGATTACAGCGACATTACCAACCTGACGGAGGCGCAGTTCGCCAACCTTCCGGCCTACGCGAACCTGAAATTCCATCCCGCCGAAGGCGAGACGGCGACCTATTCCGTCGGCAACGTTACCGATGTTCCGATGATGCGCGTCGAGGAGATGTACCTGATCGAAGCCGAGGCTACGGCGCACACCGACGCCTCCGCAGGTCTCCAGTTGCTCAAAACCTTCATGGCCAAGCGCGATCCGGGCTTCAGCACGTCGGCAGCATCGTCCGCCGACGTCGTGGAGGAGATCATCTGGAACAAGCGTATCGAACTGTGGGGCGAAGGCGTCGTATTCTACGACTTCAAGCGTCTGAATTACAGTCTGAAGACGGGATATGTCGGCACGAACGTACCTTCGGACTGCCGCTTCTCGACCGACGGCCGCGCGCCGTGGTGGAACTTCTGTATTCCCGAAACGGAAACCCAGCAGAACACTGCGCTCGAATCGCAGAACAACCCCAACCCCGTGGGAATCATCGACCCGTGGGTCCAGTAACGCAGAGTTTTCATGGATGATTTAAAACGCAAAAACATATGAAAGCAATCAAATATTTCTTATATACGCTTATTGCGACGGTCGTGCTCGCAGGGTGTTCCGACGATCCGACCTATACCCGCGGCGAATCCGAGGCCGACGGCTGCTACGGGGTTTACTTCCCCTCGCAGGACAACGCCGCAGACCTCGAACTCGACCCGGCCGATCCGAAGGTCCTGACGTTTACGGCCATGCGTACCAACGATACCGACGCCATCACGGTTCCGGTAACCGTTACGGGCAGCGAGGACGGAATCTTCTCCGCGTCGGAAATCTCGTTCGACGACGGCGCGACGGAAACGACCTTTCAGGTCTCTTTCCCCGACGCCGAAATCGGTACGACCTATTCCTGCAATATCCAGATCGACGACAAAAGATACGCCTTCATTTACGGCGAAAAGGCTTCGGGCATGAGTTTCTCCGTCACCCGCGTTAAGTGGAACCTCGTAACCGGCGAAGGCGGCGAAACGAAGGGTAAGTGGCGCGAAGACATACTGACGACATTCTGGGGCATTGCGAACCTCGAAACGGACGTGGAAATCTACGAACGCGACGATATGCCCGGATACTATCGCATCCAAAACGTCTACAGCGCAGAATTTCTCGCCGCATTGTTCGAGGACACGCCTGAGGAGATGGCCAAATACCGTAGCGACGCGACCACGGTCATTGATGCGACGGACGCTTCGAAAGTATGGATTCCCTATCACGCAAGCGGCGTGGATTTGGGTTATGGCATGATTAGTTTCGGTTCCGAAGTGTCCGAGAATGTCAGCAACAGCGATAATCTTTACGGCAAGCTCGAAGAGGGAATCATTACTTTCCCGTCGCGAGGATTGCTGATGTCCATGCCGGAGTACAATAGCGGCGGTCTTTATTATTCGAACACGAACGGATTGCTGCGTATCATGATGCCGGGAGTCAAGGATTACGACTACTCGCTCGCATTGTCGGCGGGCGAACCGGCCGACGGCAAGGTCGAAATCGCGGCGAGACTGGGCGCCAACGTCGCCAAAGTGAAGTACGCCTTCTTCGAGGGAGTCTTCGGCGACGCCATCGCCAAGGCGAACTCGGCAGGCATCGACGCGGGAACGGTCGAGTCGAAGGAAATCACGGCGACCGGAACCATCGTGGCCGAACTCGAAGAGACCGGCAAGTATACCGTCGTAGCCAATATTTACAACGAAGCGGATGAACTTCAGGGATATGAATTCCTGTCGTTCGGCTATGTCAAGGCCGGCGACGACAAACCCGTCGTACTGAGCGTTCGTACGGAACTTACATGGGAATTCGAAGCGCAGGGACACACGCCCGAGAATTCGATCCGCGGCATTCTGTTCGGTGAAGACATCGAATCGGGATATATGGGACTTTTCCGGTTCTCGGAACTGGAGGGAAAGAGCAGCGAGGACCTGATTGAAATAGCCAAAACGTCCGGCAAGGCAATCACGGCTGAAGAAATTGACAAGATCAACGACACGGGTCTCTCGCTGCTTTATACCGGTTTGGACGGCGGAACAGACTATGTACTGCTCGTATGGGCCGACAACGGTTACTACGGCAAACTGATGTACTCCAAGATCACTACGGAAGGAACTCCTAATCCGCTCCAGCGGAATTATACCATAGATGATCTGTATACCGTCGATAAGGAGACACTATTCAAAACGTGGAATCTCTGGGCCGTGGATTTCTATGATGAAACCACGACGAAACGTCAGCATCTGGGACAGTTCACGTTCTCGGAAAATACGGAGAAAGATGAGGCGGAGCTTGACGCGATCAACCTTAAGGGCCTGACGCTCGGCGATATCGACGACGATACGGTAGTGTGGGAGTATTACAATGGAATTATATACGGACTCGCCGCCACTCCGCTGGGAAGCATATCTGCGGGCGGACAGACGCTCTATCTCTCTTACGCCTATCTCGATCCGGTATCGGGGCAGGGAACCACAGGCGATTACGCGATGTTGGGAGGTATAACGCAGGACGGATATATTGCATTTGTAACCAACCATAAAACTTATAATCTGAATGCAATATGGATACGGGCGTTTTCCGATCCGCAATATACTCAAAGTGCGGGCAACTGGGCGATCTATCACGATCTCGTCCTTGAAGATCCCGCGGTTGCCGGAACATCGGGCGCTCCGGTACGAATCACCCGTTCGCAGTTGCATGACCTCTCATCGGCGGCATTTGCTGAACCGCAGAATTTTGTCGAACTGCGCGGCCGGGAGCGTATGCATGCTTTGATCGACGAGCATATCGGCAGAATGCCGGCCAATCGCGGCAAGAATTTCGAAACCGTCGAGATGCCCGCTCTGAGCGTCGCCAAGGCCAAGGTGGACTTCCGTCAGGGAGTCGCAGCCCCGAGTAAGGAAATTACCCGAAAAACCGGTACGAAAGCAACCAGATAAAAACTGTCGTCCGAACAGTATGACTATCACCGGGGAGCCGGCCCGCGAGGCCGGTTCCCTTTTTAAATTCACCCACCATGACTGATAAGAAAATTTTATTACTCGCTTTGCTGTTTCTCGCGGGCTGTACGTCGGACCCGCTGGAAGAGAGCGGCGGCAAGGAGACTCCGGCGGCTGCCATGCGAAAAATCGTCAATGCTCCCGCGAATGCCGCACAGGGCGAACTGCTGATCTATTTCGACAGCGACGCCGTCAACGGCGTCGAACAGACTGCCGCCGCAGCGGCAGTTACACGTACGGCGGCGACGCGCTCCGGTATCGCACCCGTGGACGACATCTTCACACGATTGGGCGTCACTTCGCTGCGCCGCGTATTTCCCTGCAATCCGGCTGCCGAAGAGCGTACCCGTGCGGCAGGACTGCACAAATGGTATATCGTAACGTTCGACGACAGTGTCGATCTGAGCGCAGCGGCACAGCGGCTCGCTGCCGTTGCAGAGGTAAGCCTCGTACAGTTCAACACCAGACTGCAGCTGGCTTCGGACAACAGGGCGTATCCCTATAAGGAGAGTACGGCGGAAACGCGTGCCGCAGCCGTCGGGAGCTTCAACGATCCCGGCTATAAAGACCAGTGGCATTACAGCAACAACGGCGACAAGAAATTTGCCGAAACGACACGCGCCGGAGCGGATATCAACATCGAAGAGGCATGGAAACTCGCCGCAGGCGATCCGTCGCTGATCGTGGCGATCGTCGATCAGGGCATCAAATACACCCATTCCGATCTGGCTGCCAACATGTGGATCAACAAGGCCGAGCAGAGCGGTGCGGCGGAACGCGACGACGACGGTAACGGCTATGCCGACGACGTTTACGGCTACAACTTCGCGCTGGGCACGAGCCAACTGACATGGGATGTCGACGTCTATGACGACAACGGCAAGAACATCGGCGATTCGGGTCACGGCACTCACGTCGCAGGTACCGTAGCCGCCGTCAATAACAACGCGTCGGCGTTGCAGGCATTGCGGGCGGCACAGGAAAGAACGACGGCGTGAAACTCATGTCGTGCCAGATATTTTCGGGCGGCGAGGGCGGTTCGGCCGCCGTTTCCGCCGAGGCGATCAAATACGCCGCGGATAACGGAGCGTCGATTCTCCAGTGTTCGTGGGGCTATCCGGCCGGAGCGGTCACGACCGACAATGCCTACGCCAGCGCAGCGCGGATCGAAAAACAGGCGATCGACTACTTCATCGCAACGAAAAACAACGACGTCCTCGACGGCGGGCTTGTGATTTTTGCGGCGGGTAACGACGCCAAGGTCATGTCCGGGTATCCGGGCGCTTACCGCGATTATATTTCGGTCACTGCGTTCTCGCCCGACTATCTGCCGGCCTATTACACGAACTACGGTCCCGGCTGCAACATCGCGGCTCCCGGCGGCGACGCATACATCTCGCCTTCGGGTAGCAGCGCCGCGCAGGTGCTTTCGACGCTTCCTTCCGAACTTTACCAGTCGGATTACGGCTATATGCAGGGTACTTCGATGGCTTGCCCGCACGTATCGGGCGTGGCCGCACTGGGACTCTCCTATGCGCTGGCCAAGGGAAAGCATTACACGGTGGACGAGTTCAAATCGATGCTCCTGACCTCGGTGAACGACATAGACACCTACCTCGACGGCACCAAGAAATCCCTGACCACCATGCAACTGCGCAATTACCGCAAACAGATGGGCACGGGAGCGATCGACGCCTATCAGCTTCTGATGCAGATCGAAGGCACGCCCTGCCTGAAGGCGAAAGTCGGCGTGCAGCAGCAACTCTCGCTCGACAAGTATTTCGGCAAGGCTTCGGCGAACCTCACCTATCTCGGCGTCGAGATCTCGCAGGCCGACAGGACCAAACTGGGAATTTCGACGGAACCGACATTCGTATCCGGAAGGCTGAGGCTGCACTGTACCAAACCGGGCGTCGCCCGGATTACGGTCAAAGCGGTCGCCGGCGGCACTGAGCTCGGCACGGGGACATCGATGGGCGGTATGGAGATCACCAAGGAATTCGCCGTCATCGCCCGCGCGGTACAGACCGAAAACGGAGGCTGGTTATAATATAAGCGTATGAAGATTATGAGAAAGACTATCTATATCGCACTGGCCGCACTGGGCCTGTGCCTGTTCGCCGGCTGCGGATCGTCGGACAAGGAGACGGTTTCACCGCTGGTGAAACAGCTTGCGGGCGAATGGCAGCTCAAAACATGGAACGGCGAAGCCCCGCAGGACTTCGATGCCTACATCTGCTTCGCAACGGACCGCTCGTTCGAGATATACCAGCAGATAGAGCAGGTGGGTTACCAGAAGTATTCGGGGAAATACGAGGTCAAAAACGATGTGTTAAACGGCACCTACAGCGACGGCAAACCGTTCGGCAGCGCCTACGACATTTCGTTCGACGAATCGGGCGACACGCTGACGCTGACCAGCGCCACGAGCGTTGCGGAAACGAGCGTTTACGTCCGCGCCGCGATTCCCAATACGGTCAAAAACGGAGCGACCGTGATGAAAACCTCCCGGACGGCTTCGGTTCGGCTTTTGTAAAACTCCTCAACGGGATTAAACCCGCATCGTACCGTGTGCGGCATCGTAAGATGTCGCACATTTTTTATGCCCGTTCCATACGATTTCCGCTCCCGATCTTCAACTGAAAGGCTTCGAAATGGTTATGCTCTGGTGACCCTTTTATCGGAAGACTTATTTCCAAACATCTGATTATAAAAATCATACATTCTGTTTTGAGGTGACCGGATAGTTGCAAAAACGCCTGAATTTATGACTTCACCCTGCATTGAAAATCAAAAATGTATTGAATATCAAGCTATTGCAAATACTTAAAAACCCGATCGCAGACTGCTGGCTTTTTATTTTAAAAAATTAATTTAATAAATTAACGCTTATGGTAAAAAAAATCCTACTATCGTTAATTGGAGTACTTGTGTTTACGGTCGGGGCATTTGCCCAAACCAAACAGGTGCGCGGTAGTGTCGTTGATGAAAACGGAGCGGCCGTAGTCGGAGCTTCGGTTATCGTCAAAGGTACGACCATCGGTGTATCCACCGATCAGCAGGGATTTTTCGTTATGAACAATGTTCCGGCGAAATCCGAGGAACTGCAGATTTCCTATCTGGGTTACGTTACGCAGGACGTGAAGATCCGCCCGAACATGCAGATCGCTCTGGTTCCTGACGAGCAGACTATCGAATCCGTCGTGGTTACGGGTATGACCAAGACCGACAAACGACTCTTTACGGGAGCGGCAGACCGGCTTTCTGCCGATGATGTGAAACTTTCGGGTATGGCCGATATCAGCCGCGGTCTGGAAGGCCGTTCGGCCGGTGTCTCGGTGCAGAACGTATCCGGTACTTTCGGTACTGCTCCCAAGATTCGTGTCCGCGGTGCGACGTCGATTCACGGCAGCTCGAAGCCGCTTTGGGTTGTAGACGGCGTCATTATGGAGGATGTCGCCGATATTTCGGCAGAAGACCTCTCTTCCGGAGATGCGACGACTCTGATCGGTTCTGCCATTGCAGGTCTGAACGCCGAGGATATCGAGAGCTTCAATATCCTGAAAGACGGTTCCGCGACGTCTATCTACGGTGCGCGCGCAATGGCCGGTGTGATTGTCATTACGACCAAAAAAGGACGTGCCGGCGTCAGCCGTATCAATTATACGGGCGAGTTCACGTATCGTATGATTCCGTCCTACGCCGATTTCAACATCATGAACTCGCAGGACCAGATGTCCGTCTATCAGGAGCTGTACAACAAGGGCTGGCTGGGCAATTCGCGTGTTACCAACGCCTCGGCGAGCGGTGTATACGGCAAGATGTATTCGCTGATCAATGCCGGACTGTTGGAAAATACCACGGAGGCGCGCAACCGCTATCTGCGCAAGGCCGAATACCGGAATACGGACTGGTTCAAGGAACTTTTCCAGAATACGGTCATGCACTCGCATTCGGTAAGCATCACGTCGGGTACCGAGAAGTCCGCATACTATGCGTCGATCAGTGCCCTTTTCGATCCGGGATGGACCAAGGCCAGCGAAGTGGAGCGTTATACGGCCAATCTCAATGCGACGTATAATATCTCGGACGCCCTTACGCTCAACCTGATTACCAACGGTTCGTACCGTAAGCAGAAGGCGCCCGGAACGCTCGGTGCGACGACCGACTATGTAACGGGAGAGGTTAAGCGCGATTTCGACATCAATCCCTATTCCTATGCCTTGAATACTTCGCGTGTGCTCGATCCGAAGGAATATTATATCCGGAATTATGCGGATTTCAATATTCTCCATGAATTGGCGAACAACTACATCGACTTGAACGTCGCCGATGTGAAATTCCAAGGGGAACTGAAGTGGAAGGCTTTCAAGGGTTTCGAAGCTTCGGCACTGGCATCGGTGCGTTATACCGGAACTTCGCAGGAGCATAACGTACGGGAGGCCTCCAATCAGGCGAACGCCTACCGGGCCATGGGAACGACGACGATTCGTGACAACAACCCGCTTCTTTACAAGGATCCGGATGATATCTATGCTGTTCCCGTGTCGATCCTGCCGGCCGGCGGTATCTATACCCGTACGGACAACCGGCTGCTTTCCTATGACTTCCGTTTCTCCGCGACCTATAATACGACGATCAACAATACGCATATTATCAATGCTTACCTCGGTATGGAAACCAACCAGAGCGATCGTCAGAAAACATGGTTCCGCGGCTGGGGTCTTCAGTATGATTCGGGTGAAATTCCGTTCTACGATTATCTCGTCTTCAAGAAGGGTAAGGAGGATAACTCGCCTTATTATGAAATGGAAAATACCTACTACCGCAATGTGGCCTTCTTCTTTAACGGAACATATTCCTACAAAGGCCGTTACACGGTTAATGGAACCCTGCGTTACGAAGGTAACAATGCGTTGGGCCTGACGACCCGTTCGCGCTGGCTGCCCACTTGGAACATATCGGGCGCATGGAACGTCCACGAGGAAAACTTCTTCAATTCGATCAGCAAGGCGGTTTCGCATCTGTCGCTCAAAGCCTCTTATTCGCTGACGGCCGACCGTCCGTCGGTAACCAATGCGCTCGCCGTTATCCAGAGCTATTCGCCGTGGCGTCCTTCGGCCGGTGTTACGGAGTCGGGACTGACGATTCAGGATCTGGAGAACAGCGATCTGACCTACGAGAAAAAGCACGAGCTGAATATCGGTGCGGATTTAGGTTTCCTTGATAACCGAATCAACCTCACTGTCGATTGGTACAAGCGCAACAACTTCGACCTGATCGGTCTGGTGATGACGCAGGGTATCGGCGGACAGATTCAGAAGTACGGCAACGTCGCGACGATGAAATCGTGGGGTATCGAGTTCTCGCTTTCGACGAAGAACATCAAGACGAAGGATTTCAGCTGGACCACCGACTTCATCTATTCGCACATGAAGAACGAGGTGACCAAGTTCAATACTTCCACCCGTGCCTTCAACCTCGTTTCCGGTATCGGTTTCTCGCGTGAGGGCTACCCGGTGAATTCGCTTTTCTCCTACGACTTCCGGGGGCTGAATGAAGACGGTATCCCGACATTTATCAATGAAGCGGGAGAGCTGACTTCGACCGATATCAACTTTCAGGAGACCGAGCGTTTCGATAATCTGATTTATTCGGGTCCCTCGGAACCGACGGACGTCGGAAGTTTCGGCAATATTTTCCAGTACAAAGGGCTGCGTCTGAATGTCTTTATCACCTATTCGTTCGGTAACGTCGTTCGTCTCGATCCGGTTTTCTCCAGTACGTATAACGACCTCGACGCCATGCCGCGCGAGTTCCGTAATCGCTGGATGACGCCCGGTGACGAAAAATACACCGATATTCCGGCTATCGTGTCGAGCCGTCAGGTGCGGAACGACAGCAAGCTGTCGTACGCTTACAATGCTTACAACTATTCTACGGCCCGAATTGCCAAAGGCGATTTTATCCGTATGAAGGAGATTTCGCTGACCTACGACTTCCCGAAGCGTTGGATCAAGAAGCTGAGAATGTCCAACCTCGCGCTCAAGATTCAGGCGACGAACCTCTTCCTGATCTATGCGGATAAGAAACTCAACGGTCAGGATCCGGAATTCTTCAATTCGGGTGGTGTAGCTACTCCCGTGCCGAAGCAGTTTACATTAACGCTCAAAATCGGTTTATAATTTATTTTAAAGCATATGAAAACAAATAAATTAATATATTTCCTGCTTTCGGGGCTTCTTGTTATGGGATTCTCGTCCTGTAATGATTTTCTCGACGAGCAGCCTGACAACCGGACGATTATCGATTCGGAAGAGAAGGCTATCAAGATGCTGGTATCGGCTTATGCGGACAGTCAGCCGTGGCTTTTCCTCGAAATGGCTTCCGACAATACCGATAATCATGGCGCCAACTACGATGGCTGGAGCCGTTTCTGGCAGGAGAGCTATGAATGGAGCGATCCGACCGAAACCGATAACGAAGATGCCGCTCACACGTGGGAAGCCCACTATATGGCTATCGCCAACGCCAACGAGGTGCTCAAGGCGATCGACAAGATGGAGATGACCGACAAGCTGAGCGCCGCAAAAGGCGAAGCGCTTATCTGCCGTGCCTATGCCCACTTCGTGCTGGTGAACGTTTTCTGCCAGCATTACGATCCTGCGCATCCCGACGATCTCGGTATTCCTTATATGGAGAAGGCCGAGACTGAGCTCGATCCCAAATACGAGCGCGGAACCGTTCCGGAAGTATACGCCAAAATCGAGAAGGATATCGAAGAAGGATTGCCGCTGATAAACGACGTGATTTATTCGGTCCCCAAGTACCATTTCAATAAGCGCGCGGCCAATGCGTTCGCCGCCCGTTTTTACCTCTACTATCAGAAATGGGATAAGGCTGTAGAGTGCGCTACTGCGGCACTGACCAATTCGCCTGCCGGTTCGCTCCGTAATTATGATGAGTTGTTGGAGTATCCGATGAACAACGGTACGACCCTGAATACGGCGGCTACCTACTATGTCAGCGCGGACCTGACGTGCAATTTCATGATGGCCACCGCCTATTCGTATGCCGGCCGCGTGTTCGGCGGATACAGTGTCGGAATGCAGTACAATCACGGGCAGATGATTGCCGATAACGAAGGTGTCGATTGTACGAATACTCCGTTTGCTCCTTATACGTGGAAATGCGAACCGCTTCGCTTTGTCAGCGGAATCGACAAAATTCTGCTGCCCCGTGTTCCCTATCTGTTCGAGTACCTCGATCCGGTGGCGGGTACAGGCTACAGGCATACTGTCTATCCGCTCTTCACGGCCGAAGAGACCCTGCTGACCCGTGCCGAGGCCTATATCATGCAGAAGGACTACACGGCGGCCCTGAGCGACATGAATCTCTATCTGTCGAATTCATGCAGTAAATACAAGACGCTGACCGAGGCCAATATTTCGAGCTGGGCCGCATCGGTTGCGGATTACGATCCCAAGAATCCGACTCCGAAGAAACCGCTCAACCCGGCTTTCGAAATCGATCAGACGCAGGAAGGCATGATTCATACGCTGCTGTTGTTGCGCCGCTACGAGACGCTGCACTACGGCCTGCGCTGGTTCGACGTGAAGCGCTTCGGCATCGAGATCTACCGCCGTACCCTGACCAGCAACGACTTGGGAATCAAGAGCGTGGATGATACGCTGGAGGTCCGGGACAACCGCCGTGCCGTTCAGCTGCCCGCTGACGTGCTTGCGGCCGACATGACTCCTAATCCGAGATAATGATAATTCGCTGATCTATATATAAAAGTTGAACGTTATGAAAAAAACAATATTAGGATTATTCGCATTCGTCTGCGCTTTTTCGGGCATTTCGTGCTCCGAAGACGATCTGAGCAGCACGAGTGTCATCAAACCGGAGCAGACGGCGGAAACGCCTTTGGATTCGTGGCTTTACAAGAACTATATCGAACCTTATAACATCGAGTTCCGCTATCGTTATGAGGATATGGAGAGCGACATGATCTACAATCTGACTCCTGCGAAGTACGAGAAGTCCGTTCAGATGGCCAAGCTGGTCAAGCACTTGTGCCTGCAGGCCTACGACGAGGTGACCGGAAGCCGCGACTTCATCACCAGCTACTTCCCGAAGATGGTCTTTCTGGTCGGCAGTCCCGCCTATAACAACAACGGCGAGGTCGTGTTGGGTACCGCTGAAGGCGGAACCAAGATCACGCTCTATGCCGTCAACAATATGGACCCGACCGATGTGGATCTGCTGAACGAGTGGTATTTCAAGACGATCCACCACGAATTCGGTCATATCCTCAACCAGAAGAAGCCTTTCTCGACGGATTTCGATCAGATCACCGGCTTGGCTACGGGCATCCGCTATGTCGGCAACGCCTGCTGGGACGTCTATCCTTCGGAGGACTTGGCGCTTAAGGACGGTTTTATCAGCCGTTACGCTGCGACTTCGGCCGAGGAAGAGTTCGTGGAGATAAGCTCCATCTACGTCACCAACACGGCCGCCACTTGGGAGGAGATGCTCGAAACGGCCGGCGAGGTGGGCCGCCCGATGCTCGAAGCCAAATTCGAGATCGTGGACAAATACATGAAGAACGATTGGGGAATCGATCTGGACGAATTGCGCAAAGTCGTTTTACGCCGCCAGAAAGAACTTCCGAACCTCGATTTAGATGCCACTAATTAAGTAAAAAAAGGATGTTTATGAAAAAAATATTGATATTACTGGCTCTGCCCCTGCTTTTAAATTCCTGTCTTAAGGACGATGAGGATAAATTCTCGAAATCGGCTACGGAACGTATTGAAGAGGCAGTCACGGAAGCCATCACTGTACTTCAGGGCGCAGAAAACGGCTGGCGGATGGAGTTGTATCCCGAAAGCGAGCGTATTTACGGCGGTTACACGCTTTTCCTGAAATTCAATGCCGACAATACGGTCGTCGCTTCCAGTGAGAACTTCGCTGCGGGCAAAACCGAATCGTCCTACTATTCGGTGGTTGCGGAAAGCGGTCCCGTACTTGCGTTCGACACCAACAACGACATCATCCACTTCTACTCCTCGCCGACGACGGGTGCGGAGCTCGGCATCGGTACGAGCAACGGAGGTCTGGAGGGCGATTCCGACTTTATCGTCATGGAGGCTTCTGCCGATTTCGTAAAACTCAAGGGCCGCAAGACCAACAATTACGCCTACCTCTATCCGATAGAGGCGGGGGTGAACTGGCAGACCGAATTGCAGAGCTATCAGGATGCGGCTGCCAAGATGGACCTGATCTATACCCGTTGCGTCGTTGACGGCGTTACCTATCCGATTGACTGGGAGATGACGCTCAACAACTTCTCTTCCCGTGTTTTCAGGATTTCCTACACGCCGGCGGCCGGAGACGACGGTTCGGTCTCCACGGGCGAGGTCATCAAGGCTCCTTTTGTCTTTACCGAGACGGGGCTCAAATTCTATTCGCCCCTGACGATCGGAAACGCTACGGTTTCGGAGATGACTTTCAAGGAGGACTACTATTTCGAGAATGAGGACGGAAGCGTCAAGATCTATTCGCCCAAGCCGGTTCACTCGAATAATAAGCTTACTATCAATCCGACCGATGTTACTTTCAGCAGCGCGACCGTCAATGTGACGCCGAGCGTCGCGGCCGATTATTACTATTTCGATGTTTATGAAAAGTCGGATATCGAAGGCGAGAGCGACATGGCGATCATCAAGTCGCTGATCTCCGAGATGAACTCCTTGGTCGGGACTTATACGGCCGATTTCATCGTCTCTGCTCTCGGTAAGAAAGGTGCTGCGAGTGAAGTTTTTGAGGACCTCTCTTCGGAAACGGATTACGTAGTTATCGGATTCGGCATCGTCGCTACGGAGAATGTGGTGCTGGCTACGACGGATCTTTTCAAGAAAGAATTCACGACGGAGAAGGCTCCCGAACTCGATGAGGCTTATGCCGCTTGGCTCGGTACGTGGACCGTGACCAGTACGACGTCGATGAAGTCTGCCAAACCGATCTCGTTCGACGTCACTTTCTCCACGAAAGTCGCCAATAGCAGCTTCGCGCTTGCCGGCTGGGCCATTTCGGCTTATCGGGACCGATTCCCCGCAATCGCCACCTTCGACGAGGAAACCGGCTATATCATGATCCAGAGCTATCAGGAGATCGGAAGTACGTCAGACGGTACCGTTCGCTATGTAGCCCTTTGCCGTGACAAGAATGCAAGCGATAAGTATTATTATCCGGTAGGCGGTTCCTATGTGGGCCTGATCGGGGCCATAATGTCTGATGGAACGGGCAAGGTTATCGGTAATGAACTCACTCTTACGGGCGATGTGGAGGCCGAGGTGGTTATGATGGACCAGTTCGTTTACAATGGGTCCACTTGTATTGGCAAGTATAATCCGACGGCCGACTCCGGATTTACAGCCGACGACTATCCGGTCGGACCGTTTACATTGGTGAAAAAATCCTCGGCCGGCGCTTCCGTTAAGGGAAAAGCCATGCTGGCCGGTAAATTTGCAGCGGCTGTGGAGCGGAATATGAAGCCGGCCGTTCCGCAATTGACTTCGGCGCCGTCGTTCGAACGGTATGCCGTTAATGCAAATGCGGTGATGCTCAAGTAAGAGTACTCGTATTATTGATCGATAGGGGAGGGAGGAGCCATTCGTGCTCCTCCCTTTTTGTAGAGCCGGGGATATGGTCGAAATATATTTCCGGTATTGAAAAAACAGAAAAAATGCAAAGGGCATTTGCAGATTTGAAAAAGAATTTTTACCTTTGCACCACGATAATACGGAAGGGAGTATTCCTGACCACGAATATCGGGATGGTGCCATAGCTCAGTTGGTAGAGCAAAGGACTGAAAATCCTTGTGTCCCCGGTTCGATTCCTGGTGGTACCACGGTGAAAAATCACGATAAGCGCTGTAAACTTAGTTTGCAGCGCTTATTTTTGCATCGTATTTAATGTTGATATTTCTGAGATAACCCTTTGTAAACTGCTTTCCGCCGTCGTTCGTGGTGGCAAGGCGGTTATATACAAGAAGCATCTCCTGATAAAATGAAAAAGGCAGGTTTCTCAGACCTGCCTTTTCGCGTTTGCGATCGTATGCTTTTTTCGACTTGTGGACGGCCCGGAACCTTGCCGGACGGCCGTGCTGCTCGATTTCCTCTTCGCGGCTCGCCTTGCGGTGGGCCTTGAGGTAATCCTGTTGGGTGATCTTTTGCTTTTTCATGTTTCGCTGCGTTTTCGACGAGCCGGGTTTCCCGTTCGCGGCGGCAAAGGTAGCGAATTCGTCCGGATCGGCAAAATCGGCAAAAAAACTTATCTTTGCCGACGATGGATTTCAACCGTTACATATCGGCCGCCGAATTCGCGCCGCTTGCCGAGCTGTTCCGCAGGGAGGGCGAAACGCTCTTCGTCCCCAAGGACGGCTGTTTTTCGTTCCAGCAGGTCCGCAACCGCCGCAGCGGATTGGTCGAAGCGGGTGCGTTCCGCTATGTGCACGCCACGGAAGCGGGCGAGCGGTATGTCGTCGGGTACGCCTTCACAGGGGAGTTCGTCGGCGACTACATCTCGATGCGCAACGATGCCCCCGCGTGGGTGAGTATCGAAGCGATGTGCGACAGCCGTGTGCTGACGCTGACGGGCGAGCGGCTCGAAAAATTCTACCGGACCGACGCCGTACACGAACGGCTGGGCCGCACCGTCGCCGAGCATATGCTGGCCGAGGTTTACGAACGGCTGCTGCAATCGTACGTCTCGACTCCGCAGGAGCGTTACGAGTCGCTGCTGGCGCGCTGTCCCGGTCTGCTCCAACTGGTCCCGCTCCGGGAGCTGGCCTCGTTTCTCGGCGTGCGTCCCGAAACGCTGAGCCGTATCCGCCGCCGGGTGCGGTGATTTCTTGATTCGGATCAAGTGTTTTCCGCTTTCCGCGTCCTATCTTTGCGCATATGAAACGAGCTATTGTCATCGGTGCCACCTCCGGCATCGGCCGCGGCCTTGCGGAGTGCTTTGCGGCGCAGGGATATGCCGTCGGGCTGGTCGGCCGCCGGGAAAATCTGTTGAACGAGATTGCGCAGGCCGATCCTGCTGCATACCGCTTTGCCGTCGCCGACGTGACACGGCCCGCCGAGACAGTCGCCGCGCTGGAACATCTGACCCAAGAGCTGGGCGGTATGGATTTGTGCGTTGTCAGCGCCGGAACGGGCGATCTGAATCCGTCGCTGGATTTCGCGCTGGAAGAGACGGCGATTCTTACCAATGTGCTGGGCTGGACGGCAGTCGCAGACTGGGCCTACAACCGCTTCGAGCGGCAGGGCGGCGGACATTTGGTCGTCGTCTCGTCGGTCGGCGGACTGCGCGGCGGGGGTGCGGCTCCGGCCTACAACGCCTCGAAAGCCTATCAGATCAACTATGCCGAAGGGCTGCGGCAGCGGGCCGCGAAGGCGAAACTTCCGCTTTACGTCACCGACGTCCGTCCGGGCTTCGTCGATACGGCGATGGCCAAGGGCGACGGGTTGTTCTGGGTGATGTCGGTCGAAAAGACCGTCCGGCAGATCGTGCGGGCGGTCCGCTGCCGCAGACGGGTTGCGGTCGTCACCCGCCGCTGGCGCATCGCGGCGTGGCTGCTCCGGCATATGCCCGACGCTGTTTACCTCAAAATGTAATGCTTATGAACGGATGGTTTATCGTGGCGGGGGCGCTACTGACAGCGGCGTTTTTCGTCCATGTCGTTTCGGGAAACCGTTTCTATACGGCGGCCTGTCCCGGCCGGAACAGGGCTGCTTCGAAAGCTTACGAAGCGTGGCTGATGGGACGTTGCGGCTTTCAGATGATTACGGCGGATCTGGCCCTCGGAGCGGTGTTTCTGCTGCTGCTCGGCTTCGGGGCTATTCCCCGCAATTTCCAGCTGGAGTTATTCCTCCTGCTGACTTACGGCGGCTGGTTTCTGCTCTGGCTGGCATCGCTCGGCTATGAACGCGCGGCGAAGACCCGTTACCTGCGTCTCTGCCATTGGACGCTGTTTCTGACGACCGCCCTGCTGATCCTGCTCGGCATGTAGCGGCGGTACGCCCGTCCGGCGTCTCTCCGGCAGACTGTCCCGGTTGGGACGGCTGTCTTTCGCCGGCCCGCCTATCCCCGAAGAGCCGCTATAGAGTCGAGAGCGACTCCAGTCCGGCATTGTATTCGCCGATGATCTGCCGGACGATTTCGCCTGCCGGCGGCAGGTCGCGGATCAGCGACGCGATCTGTCCGATCTCCAGCTCCCCGTCTGCGAGGTCGCCTTCGAAAATGCCCCGCTTCGAACGCCCGCGGCCCAGCAGCTCCTTCAGTTCTTCGGCCGAGGCGCCCCGGTTTTCGGCGGTTTCTACCGCCGTGTAAAAGTCGTTGCGGATCAGGCGCGTCGGGCTTATCTTTTTCAGCGTCAGCATCGTGTCGCCCTCCTGCAACCTGATGCAGAGCTGTTTGAAGGCGTCGCTGGCCGAACTTTCCTCGGACAGCGCGAAACGGGTGCCCATCTGAATACCCTCGGCGCCCAGCGCGAACGCCGCCAGCATGCCCCGGCCCGTGGCGATGCCGCCCGCCGCGATCAGCGGAATCGTAATCGCCGCGCGCACCTGCGGCACCAGCACCATCGTCGCCGTCTCTTCGCGGCCGTTGTGCCCGCCCGCTTCGAATCCTTCGGCGACTATCGCATCGACACCCGCTTCCTGACTTTTCAGTGCGAATTTCGTGCTCGACACCACATGCGCGACCTTACAGCCTGCGGCATGCAGTTTTTCGGTCCATGTCTTCGGACTTCCCGCCGAGGTGAATACTGCCGGGACCCGCTCTTCGATGACGACTTGCATGATCTCCTCCGCGTAACGGTACATCAGGGGGACGTTCACGCCGAACGGTTTGTCGGTCGCCGCACGGCATTTGCGGATATGTTCGCGCAGCAGGTCGGGCGTCATCGAACCCGCGCCGATCAGGCCCAGTCCGCCCGCGTCGCTTACGGCCGCCGCCAGCCGCCAGCCGCTGCACCAGATCATGCCGCCCGCGATGATCGGGTAGCGAATGCCGAAGAGTGTGGTTATTCTGTTTTTCATGGTCTCGGAAGTTTAGTCGTTGCAAAAATAGCCAAATTATCGGGAGTCCGGCAAGCCGATTCTGCGAAATACCCGGTTTTTTGCTTGCCCGGTCCCGGAAAAATCCCCATCTTTGCCTTCCGTTTTACGCAAACAATACCGAAAATGCTCTATACCGAAGAATCCCGGATCGGCGCGCTGGCCGTGCATATCGTGGGCAACAAAGCGAAAGACGAGCCGCTGATGGTCTCGCCGTCGCTCTCCGACCAGCTCTCCGACGCAGGTCTGATGCAGACGCTGCTGGCCTATTTCATGGGCGGTTTCAAGTCCGAGGAGTATTTCAACCTCTACCACGACACCGACCTGACCTGCAACGAGGTGTGGAATTTCACCTGCAGGATCTTCGACGACCCCGAATCGTTCTACGACCACTCGGTCAGCCTTGCCAGACACCTCTACGAAACCGGCGTGCACCCCCAGATCAAGAGCGGGGAGTTTTATGTCGTCTACTTCACCGACTGCCGTTTCGGAGGCGAGACGGTCGATGCCGTCGGGTTGTTCAAGTCCGAGACGCGCGACACGTTCCTCGACGTCGAGGAGCGGGCGTCGGGGCTGCATATCGCCGCGCATCAGGGCATCAACGTCAATAAGCTGGACAAGGGGTGCGTCGTTTTCAACACCGAGCGCGAAGCGGGTTTCGCGGTCTGCGTCGTGGACAACACCAACCGCGCCGAAGCCCGCTACTGGATCGACGATTTCCTGCACGTGCGCCAGCGTCAGGACAACTACCACAATACCCACAACGCGATGGCCATGTGTAAGAAGTACGTGACCAAACACCTCCCGACCGAGTTCGAGGTGTCGAAAGCCGATCAGGCCGAGATGCTCAACGAGACGATGAAATACTTCAAGGAGCAGGACAGCTTTTCGCTGGACGACTTTTCGGAGAAGGTGATCCGCCAGCCCGAAGTCATGGAGAGTTTCTCGCGCTACAAGCAGGAGTACGAGCAGGACCGCGACATCCGCATCGAGGACGAATTCGCCATTTCCGATTCGGCGGTTAAGAAGCAGGCCCGTTCCTATAAGAGCGTCATCAAGCTCGACCGCAACTTCCATATCTACGTCCACGGCAACCGCAGTCTGCTCGAACAGGGCGAGGACGAGAAAGGCAAGTTCTACAAGGTCTATTACGAAGAGGAAGAGTAGCGGCCCGCGCCGCCGCTTGCAGTCAGGTTGGCGGGCCGCATCGCTGCGGTCCGCTTTTTTTGTTCTCCTTTCCCTTCCGCAAGCCCGCCGCCCCGATTTTACCCCTGTCTGCTTGTTTTATTCCGCAATTTTTTGTAATATAGAATGTTCTGAAAGACTGTCCGTGCTTGTCGTGACTGAAGCCGCGGACAGTTTCGGCCGTGCGTAATCAGCTGCCTTCCGAATATTATGTTTACGGCTGTTGGGGGTTGTGATAATTTGTAACTTGCGATGGAAAGTCCCTGCCGCCGCACCGGTCGTTTTCGGATGCAGTGCCGCCGGAAAAGCCGGTTTTTGGCATATCCGCAATGTTCTGAATCGGCACGATTGCGGTGTAAACGGGTTGAAATTCGCGGGCAGACCGCGATTGAGCCCCGAAGCGGGGGACACTTCTTTGTAAGCTACAAGTGTGTAGTAAAAAATCAGAGCATTATTGCGGTAATTTGGACTATGAAAAAGCAGAGGCGAAATGACTTTTTTATTGGGCAGGTTGTTGCCGGGCTGAGAGCGGCCCGGCTGGAACGCAAACTGACTCAGGAGAACGTACGCTTCGACACAGACCTGAATATCGCCCGGATCGAAAGCGGGCGGCACAGTATTTCGCTGACAACGATCGCCGATTTATGTGACTATTATAAAATTACTCCGGGGGATTTGTTCCGGAACATCGTGACGCATCCGTAACTTCGCACAGAAAGAACCGGCCGCAAAGCCGGTTCTTTCGCTTACTCGGCGAACGGTTTCTCGAAAGCCAGCCGCTCGCCGCTTTCATAGACGATCCTGCCGCAGTAGGCGAATCCCAGCCGTTCGAGCATCCGCAGCATATAGCGGTTGTCGAAATTGGTGTCCACCCTGAAACTGCCGGCTCCCCGTCTGCGGGCCAGCGCTTCGGTGCGGCGCATGAATTCCGCCGCCACGCCGCGGCCCTTCTCTCCGTCGGCCACCGCCAGACGGTGCAGGACGACGTAGTCGCCCCCGGTCAGCCACGCCCCGTCTATCGCTTCGTAAGCCGGCTCGCCGTCGAAAACCACCGCCCCGTAAGCGATCGCGGCGCCGGATGCCGCGCCCGGTTTCTCGAACACATACCCGTATCCGTGCGCTATGTCGTTGTCGATGTCGGCCCGTGCGGGATAGCCGTCCTGCCATTGGAGGCTTCCCAGCGCCCGCATCTGCGCCTGCGCCTGCCGGATAATCTCCATGATGCGCTCCGCATCGGCGGGGCGGGCCTGCCGGAATATCAGTTCTTCGTTCATGGCGGCAAATATAGAATAATTGCCGTAATTCCGAAAGAGCTTTTCCCGGATAGGATGCTTTTCGATGCGATGCGGTAAATAATTTTAGTACTTTTGCCGGAAACAGAATTACGCCGTTATGAAAAAACTCGTTATAGCCTGCGCCTGCCTGCTCGCCGCCTGCGCGACCCAAAAGGGATTTACCGATAAGGAATGCGAAGTGATTGCATCGCAAAAGGAAACGATCATGCGTCTGTGCAAGATCGGCGACCATGCCGATTCGCTGTTCCTGCGGCGGAAAGCCGCGCCGTTGGGGGCGGAGGAACTGCGGTCGGATTATTTCCGCCTGCTGAAGCGGGGCATGCTGCTTACGGTGCGGGACACGACCGACGAAGGGGTCGGAATCGCTGCGCCGCAGGTCGGCGTTTCGCGCTGGCTGATCGCCGTGCAACGCTTCGACAAATCCGGCGAACCGTTCGAATTCTATGTCAATCCCGAAATCGTCGGCCGCTCGGCGACCTGCTCCGCCGGCATGGAAGGCTGTCTCTCCGTGCCCGGAGTTTCGGGAAGGGTGCTGCGCGCGGACCGCATCGTGCTCCGTTATCTGGACGAAGCGACCATGCGTCCGGCGACGGATACCGTCGAGGGGTTTACCGCCGTGATTTTCCAGCATGAGATCGACCACCTCGACGGGGTGCTGTTCATCGACAGGATGCAGGACGGGAAATAGTGCTTTCCGAAATGAAAAAGCGGGAACCCGTCTGAGAAGTTTTCCCGCTTTTCCGTTATGCGAAGCGTTTGCTGCGCAGCAGATAGACGAGCAGCAGTGTTTCGAGCGCTTCGGCCGCAGGCACGGCGAGCCAGATTCCGGTCACGCCCGCCAGACGCGGCAGGACAAGAAAGCAGAACGTCATCAGCACGATGCCGCGCAGCACGGTGAGTCCTGTTGCGAGCCGTCCCCGTTCGATGCTCTGGTAGTAACCGATCGTCACGACGTTGATCCCGAAAAAGGGATAACCCGCCGCGAACCACGGCAGTCCCTGTACGGCGATGGCGTATGCCGGGGCGTCGGGTGTCAGAAACAGTCCGACGATCCACGGACTGCAGAGCCACGTGAATCCGAACGCCGCCAGTCCGCACAGCGTCGCCGTGCCGAGCGCCATCCGGAATGCGTCCCGGCCCCGCCGCATCAGGCCTGCGCCGTAGTTGTAGCTGATGATCGGCTGTGCCGACTGGATGATGCCGTTGTAGACCATGAAGATAATAGGGAAGATGTAGCAGGCGATGCTGTACGCCGCCACGCCGTCCTTGCCGACGTAATGGATAAAGGTGTAGTTGCCGACGATCATCAGGCACGAAATGGCCAGCTCGCTCAGCAGTGCCGGAAATCCGATGTAGCTCATGTACCAGAGGTTGCGCACCGTGAGCCGCATGCTCTTGGCGCTCATCTTGAGTTTTACGAACCGCAGCGTCCGGCTGCGGCGGAACATGTACCGCAGCATGACGGCAGAACCGACGATATAGCCGATGCCCGTAGCGACGGCGGCGCCTGCGAGACCCCATTTGAAAACGAAGATGAAGAGATAGTCGAGCACGATGTTGATGCACGCCGCCGTGATGTTGCAGGCCATGGCGAATCCCGGTGCTCCGTCGAGCCGCACGATGAACATCAGGATATTGAAGACGGCCAGCGGCGCGAGGAACAGCGTGAACCACACGAGGTATTCGCGTGCCGGAACCATCAGTTCGTCGGGCGTGCCCAGCAGCAGGAGCAGCGGTTCGTGCCAGTGGATCAGCAGGGCGCTGAGCAGGGCGATCAGCAGTGCCGGGAGGACCAGCGACTGCGTGATGTTGATCTCCGCTACGCGGCGTTTGCCCTGTGCGAGATTGATCGACGCCACGACCGAACCGCCCATGCCGAACATCAGGCCCAGACCCGTGCCGAGCGTGAAAAGCGGTGCGACGATATTGACCGAGGCGAGGGCGTCGCTGCCTATGCCCCGTCCCACGAAGATTCCGTCGGTGATGACGAACACGGCCGAGAAGACCATGCCCATTACCGTAGGAAAGAGGAAGCGGCGGAAAAGTTTCCCGACATCCGAACTTCTGAAATCGATACTGTCTCGTTGCATACTCCTTGTTTTTTTGAAGTGGTGCAAAAGTAAGGTTTTCGGTGCGGGGAAAAGTTACCTTATGATAATTTCGTCATTTTATTTCGGCCCGGATGCGGCTCAGGCTTTGGGGCGTGAGGAAAAGATAGGCTGCGAGGTCTTTCAGCGCGATACGCTGCAGTAATTGGGGATATTCGCGCAGCATGCGCTTGTACTGTTCGCCCTTGTCGCGCCATGCGAGGTCGGCGAAATACTCCTCGTGCCGGCGCAGCTGCTCTTCGGCCATGCGGCGGCCCCAGTCGGCCAGTTCGGCGTTCGCCGCGAAAAGTCCGTCGATCTGCCCGCGCGGCAGGCGTACGAGCGTAGTCGGCTCCATGGTCTCGATCGTCTGACGCGAAATGCCGCCGGGCCATGCGCCGAGCGTCGATGAGGTCGGGTCGCCCTCGAACGCGAAGGAGAGTATCACGCATTTGTCCTCGCGCATGACATAGGTCCGTACCGAACCCTCCGTCACGAAGCAGATCTCCTGATCGCGCTGCCCCTCCTCGACGATAATCTCCTTGCGGGCGTGAACGGTCTGCACCGCATGCTGCATCAGCAGGCCCGCGGCCCGTTCCGAAAGCCCGTAGCGGCCGCGCAGTATTTCGGTGAATTCCATGCCGCGAAGTTACGTATTTTTCCCGTACTTATGAAATCCGCCGCCGGGGGCCGCCGTATGCCGGTCTGTCATGTCGGATTTGCAGGTTTTGTGACAATTTATGACATTTTTACATTTATTCGGAGATGGCACAGGATTTGACCGTATTACAATCGAAACCGCTCCGGCAGGGGGCGGTAAAAAAGAAAACAGTTAAACCAAATAAAACCAAGGAGGACAAAATTATGACACCTGCAAGAACGAATCAAAACTGGCTGCCGGGTATTTTCAACGAAATTCTGGGCAATAATTGGCTGGCCGAGCGCCGCAGCACCACGGCTCCCGCCGTCAATATCATCGACGGCGAACACGAATACAAAGTCGAGGTCGCCGCTCCGGGCATGACCAAGGAGGACTTCAAAGTCCACATCAACGAAGACAACGAGTTGGTGATCTCGCTGGAGAAGAAGACCGAGAACAAGGAGGAGGATGCCAAGCACAAAGGCACCTACCTGCGCCGTGAATTCTCCTACACGCAGTTCCAGCAGAGCCTGCTGCTGCCCGACAACATCGAGCGCGAGCATATTTCGGCCAAAGTCGAAAACGGCGTGATGACCATCGACATTCCCAAGAAGAAGATCGAAGAGACCGCTGCCGCTACGCGCCAGATCGAGGTCAAATAGGGTTTTCGCAGCCTGAAAAGAGGCTGAGGTCTACAAGGACCTCTCCGAAGAAATAAACGGGGAACAAGAGGTGCGGACCGTCCGTACCTGAAACGAAGTCCGGGAAGAGTTGCAGCGATCTGGGCTGCGGTTCTTCCCGGACCTGTTTTTACCTCATTGCCGGGTCTGAAATACCCTTCGGGATATGCTCCCGGGATTTCGTAATTTACCTGCCGCAGCCTGCCATGCCGCCTGCGCAGGGCGGCCGCCGGAGCCGAACCGGACCTGCGGAACTCCTTTCCGGCGGCCGGTTCCGGTTTTCCGCACTCTGTCTCTGCGGCTCCGATAGAATCAACTGGCGCAATTATAGCCGTTTTATATCCAAAAAAGCCCGTCCGGGAACAACTTCCCTGCAAATCGGTTATCTTTGAAGGTGCATACGCGAACAGCGACCAAAAACGAACACCGCATGAAAGTCGGATTATTCATTCCCTGCTACATCAACGCCGTCTATCCCGAGGTGGGACGTGCGTCTTACGAACTGCTCACGAGTCTGGGGTGCGAAGTGGAGTATCCCCTCGACCAGACCTGCTGCGGTCAGCCGATGGCCAACGCAGGATTCGAGCGCGACGCCAAAGACCTTGCCGAACGCATGGATGCGCTCTTCGCAAAATACGATTACGTCGTCGGCCCTTCGGCCAGCTGCGTAGTCTTCGTGCGTGAAGGCTATCCGCGTCTGCTGGACGGTTACAAAGAGCACGCCTGCGTCGATTCCCGTATCTGGGAGATCTGCGAGTTTATTCACGACGTGGTGAAGCCGGCAAAAATCGACGCGCGCTTTCCGCACAGGGTGAGCCTGCACAACTCCTGCCACGGAGTCCGCAAGATGGGCCTTTCGTCGCCCAGCGAGCTTAACGTGCCATATATGTCCAAACTGCGAGACCTGCTGTCGCTGGTCCGGGACGTCGAGATCGCCGAACCGTCGCGCCGCGACGAGTGCTGCGGCTTCGGCGGCATGTTCTCTGTCGAGGAGAACGCCGTGTCGGTCTGCATGGGCCGCGACAAAGTCCGCGATCACATGGCCACCGGGGCCGAATACATTACGGGCGCCGACTCGTCGTGCCTGATGCACATGCAGGGAGTCATCGACCACGACAAACTTCCCGTGAAAACCATCCATGTCGTCGAAATCCTCAATTCGAAGTTATGAGCACCCATTCCAAAGCCGCAGAGAAATTCATCGCCGACGCCGGACGCACAGCGTGGCACGACAAGGCGCTGTTCGCCGTCCGCGAGAAGCGCGACGTCATGGCGCACACGGTTCCCGAATGGGAGGATCTGCGCCGCATGTCGTCCGAGATCAAACGCCATACGCTGAGCCGTCTGGGGCATTACCTCGAAGAGTTCGAGCGCAACGCCACGGCCAACGGCATGGTCGTCCACTGGGCCGAAGACGCCGATGAGATGAACGCTACGGTGTGGCGGCTGGTGCGCGAGCACGGCGGGAAGAACCTTATTAAGAGCAAATCGATGCTTTCCGAGGAGTGCGGGCTGACGCCTTACCTGCGACAGCGGGGCGTCGATGCCGTCGAGAGCGATCTCGGCGAACGGATCATGCAGTTGCTGCAACTGCCGCCGAGCCACATCGTGCTGCCCGCTATCGGCGTGCGGCGCGAGGAGGTGGGCGAGCTCTTCGAACGCGAATTCGGTACCGAGCACGGTAACAGCGACCCGACCTACCTGACCCACGAGGCGCGCCGCCAGCTGCGGCCCAAGTTTCTCGGAGCCGATGTTTCGATGACGGGCGTCAATTTCGCCGTGGCCTCCACCGGAGCGCTGGCCGTCTGCACCAACGAGGGCAATGCCG